>NZ_RKSM01000001.1:631893-947839 GCF_008729015.1 Haloarcula sp. CBA1129 | reverse complement strand
TGTCTCGTCGCTTACCCATCCTGTATCCCGTCGTTTCACCTCTCGAATTCGTGTTCGGTAGAACTCACCAGAGAGCGATTCCTTGGTCCCTTCGTTCCACGTGATCTCAGTCCAGAGGTCGTCGCCGAGTGCCTCGGCGACTTCCTCTGGTGTCTCTGAACTCACGTCCTCAGGATGAGCAGAATGTTTCCGGTTAGGATGATCGTCTGGATGGACGAGATCGGTCTCTTCAGGAACGAACCGAAACTCCGTGGGCGAGACTTCGAGAACATATGGTTCGGGAATCGCCCGGAGTTTCCGCCTGAAACTCCGGGCTTCCCCGAAGTGTCTATCAGCAACGACCCAGCCGTGGTCAACACCAGCTGCAACTGCCTGTTCGATGAGATCCAGAGCTATGTCGGGCTTAGACCGGTGTTCAATATCAGCAGGGATGCCTGTGTCTTTCCGTCGCTGAGCGTAACGGTCACGTTGTTGTGGACTTTCGTAGTCCGCGTCGTCGTCACCAGTCCACTGTTCGGACAGGAATAAGCGCATCCCGAGTGGCCAGGTGAGTTGATCGGAATTCTGCCGCTCGCCAGGTCTGGCGAGCGTGCAGTTAACCGTGACTTGACAGTTGTTGAGTTTTCCAGTTGCACCACACCACTGACTGGCGACGCCAACGCTTTCGTCTCCTGATTTCGGGATACCCATGCCATCGACAATCAGTGCAGCCTCTCGGCCCTGAATCGCTTCGGGAACGCGTTCCCGAAGCTCGGTTTGGACGTTCTCGTGTTCCCACGGACTCTCACGAACAAACCGTTCGAGCCGTTCTTGATCAATGTGCATTTTCTCAGCGATGTCAGTGACGGTATTGGAACTTCCGGGGCGCAGCAGGCCCCGGAAGTACCGGCCCACATTCAGCCACGTTCGTTCATGCTTTGGCCATGATGATCCATCTGCCCGAGTTGTGAATGCTGTTTGGTAGTCGCTGAGAAACTGTAGCCCTTCCGCCTGCTTCGGTCTCACTTCGCTCATCTTGGCTCAGCTGACTCGTCCTGTGACTGAAAATCAACTGCCGGAATTAAACCTCGGAAGTACTGCTAGTACGGCCCCACTCATTCTCCAACCTTTGGGAAATCATCTGATAAGGAGCGTACACCGTGTACAACCGCGGAAGCGGCTAAGAGACTGGCGAATGGGGTAATAGATGACCAATAGACCGGGGCCGGACGAATAAGTAACGGCAACGCTAGCAATACCGTCCCCAATAGAGAAACCTCCACAATTTGTTTTAGAGGGGCGGAAAAGCCTCTCCAAGCGTAAATCCACGCCCCAGCAAATGCGGGCGCAAGTACAAACATGATATATCGGCCAATCAATTCTATCCTGTAGAACCACCAAATTGGATTGGACACAATAGAGCGTTCCCGTTCTACATAACGGTTTACGTAACCGTCTGCCGCGAACATCGTATACCGAACACCCGTTATCGCTGCATCAAGGCCCCAGATTACCGCGACGGACAGATACGACAAGGCAGCGGTGGCAAGACCCGCTACAGATACAGTTACGAGGTCTTTCCATGTCAGGTTGGTAAGTTGATGTCGATCGAATAGGACTGCAGGTAGGGCAAACATGGCGAATTGGCTAAATAATCCAGCCCCAGCAATTAAGAGTCCAATCAGGACCGGACGACTGACCAGTAACGCCGCTACCATCAGCATATTGGAGAGCGGTCGTGGATCGATTTTAGTCCCTCCAATGTATGGAAATGCCGCAAGAAAGAAGATAGCAGCAATCAGACCGACCGCTTTCTCTCCACGCTTGTTCCCATATCGATAGATCAGAATGGCTGTTATTGCATTAGCAATCGCGATAAGGACAAACCAACTTGCTGCGTAGTGTCCAGTTTCATACACTCCAATATTTGCGAACTGAAACAAAGGTGGTTTGTTATCCCATGCTGAAACGTACAGATCGCCTCCCGAAGAGACGGTTTCTGCTAGAGGCAACCAGACCTCTCGGGAGTTTGCAAGCAACTCTTTTCCTGCGAAAAGGGTCACGTAAGAGCGGTGGAACTGCATTATAGAGCTGAAAGCCAACAGTCCAAGTAAGATACACTTGTTCTCTCGAACCCATTTAGACAGATTCTGCATAAATCATATTCAGGTAATTCGCGTAATCAAAATACCGGATTAGAATCTATACCAATGAACCTTCGCTCTTCGGAAGCAGGTTGTTGGTCAGATAGAGCTGGCGCTGTAGAAGCGTAGCGGGCAAGGGTGACGCAGCAGCGTCACCCGATATGTTCCCATCCGAAGTGTTGAACTCAGAGGCGAGCGCCGCGAACCTGCCGGAGCAGGTTCGCTGGCGTGATGGCCTCTATTGCCCGCACTGCCGGTCTGAGTCGGTGATTAAACACGGCAGCTATCGAACGTATCAACGGTATCTCTGTAAGGATTGCGACCGCACGTTCAACGACAAGACTGGCACGATCTTCGCGCACGCGAAGATCGGCCTCGACAAGCTCTTGTTCGCGTTCTACTCGTTTCTTCGGTTCAACACGAGTATCCACCAGTTGGACGCTGAACTCCCCGTTTCGTATCGGTCACTACGGCGGCGCGTCGAGCAGTTCGCCAGAACGCTCGACGCGCCAGCCATCAACCTCGTTGGCCCGGTCGAAATCGACGAAGTCTACGTGACTGCGGGGCTAAAGGGCCGCGAGCGCGACCAAGAGCCGCGCTCGCGTGGCCTGTCCACGCGTGGACGAGGATCGTACGATGGAGACAAACCACCAGTGTTCACGTTGGTCGATCGTGGCAGCGGTGAGCGCTACGTTGTCCCGGCGAAATCCGCTGACGAATCGACCGTGCGACTCCTCCTCAGCGACTGCGAGGAGGAGCCGCTGACCGTCTATACGGACGGATTTCGAGCGTACGATCCACTCGAAGACGACGAGAACTACCAGCGAGAAGCGGTCATTCACAGCGAGGGTGAATATGTGGATGGAGACGCGCACGTGAATACCTGCGAGAGCCACGCGTCGCTGGCGCGACGGTGGCTCTCGCCACACCGAGGCGTCTCCAAAGACAAACTGACGCCGTATCTCAGAGCATTCCAACTTCGCCGACGAATCCTACGCAAACCCGGTCAAGAAGCGCTCAAAGAAATCGTTCGAACCGTCCTCTGATTCACCAACAACGTGCTTCACATGAGCGACTTAGCAATATTTATGCTACAAACTTAGAGGATATGGTTGCGATAGAAGCTTACACCGAAGATTATAGCGAAGTTTGGGAGTGGCCGGAAGACTGACCTTTTTCAGCGGGAGTGTTTGTGTATGAAAGTAATAAACTGTTGGCTTTGGTGAATCGCCATACGGCGTTCGAATCGTGCTGTTGATAGTTGGTTACCACTGGGCTGTGTAAGAGTTAGAACCAGAAATTTACACTCATCAAACGTTGTGGATGAACGACCACATATTTTCCCGACAGCTCACCATATCTCCAAATACAATCGACCTCAGTCTAGTGATTCACCAGAGCCAATTGGGCCTATCAGTATCTATTTATATGAAATTGCTAAGATAATATTATGGGCAAGGCTAGTGTCAATTGTACTAAGTGTGGGAGGGGTTTCGAGGTAGACACTCGCTACTTCCAGATATTTGGTGAGGATCCGTTTTGTCAAGACTGTTTAATTCACACTGAGTGCCAATCCTGTGGTCGAGGGCTTCGGTTGCAACCGTCTCGGTTTCAAGAACTTGGTGGTGATCCAATTATTTGCACCGACTGTGGCCAACAACCGAGTGCTGCCTCGTCATCACCGAGACAACAGAGTCAATCTTCGGCACAGAGTTCCAGCACTGGGTCATTCTGGTCTGGTTTGAGCATCGGCGAAAAAATTGTCTTCCCACTCTTACTGGTCGCTTTGCTCGGAATGGGTTGGCTGGCACTCGTCGCTAATTTGAACGGTGGTGAATTTTCCGGGCCTATCGCTGGCGTGACGTTCTTGCTCATTTGGCTCCATCGACGGGGAAAAAAGAACCGCTGAACGTGGCACTCAACTAACGACTGTCAACGTGTCCCCCTCTGAGCGATTGTCACATAGTGATGTTGAGCGAATTGATGAGTTGGAGGCGACAGTTGACCGCACCGACAATGTCCTAGTCTGTCACGACCATGACCGCTGGCTCTCCCGTGCCGATCCGACAGTTCGCCACCGGCTAACCGGGAACGCAATCAGCCTGAAAAAGTACTATCCCGGTGAGTTAGCCGATATTTTGTATGCTTGTGCTCGGAAGAGGCTTCGATACGGCGCTGTCGGTCGAGACACGCTCGAACAACTTGCCGATGTCGTCTCTGGGATTGTCCGGACGGATATCTTCAGGTTACACGCCGCTGCGACGCTGGCCGAGCGTCGCCGACACGATAACCATCCAACCAGCCGGTGTCGAGCAGTCGGCCGCTCTCGCCCAGCGCTGGCTCTTGGAGAACAATCTCGACTCGCTTGGAGGTCATCACATACTGTAGAAGTACGATGGCCGCCACGAAGGGCTGTTGAGGCAGCACTTACCACGTCCCAATGGTGAAGTAACGGATCAGCGTCGGTTCACCATTCTGCGGAGTGAGTACGAGGAGGCAACGAAAGAGATGGAAACAGTAGATTTTGACCTCAAATGGGAAACCTAAACCCAGAACGCCGATTTGGCCGCTCTGTTCTGAACTTACCTCGTGCGAGATACGCGCCCTGTATCTTTCAGGGCACTCAGAACAGTATTTGAAACTGACAGGAATTGTAGCGGTCCGTTCGCACGCGTACTGACCAGCCGTTTCTGCGCGATTCCAGTGAAGAAATCCAGAGTGGCGCTTAGATCCGCCGCATCGTCGTCACGACCTCCCGCCCAGTGACCCGCCACTGACAGCCGTTCCAGACGGCCTCGATGCGCTCGAACCCACCATCTGACCGCGGTTCGAACTCGATCTTCCGCTTGGGACCACACGGACAGGCTCATACACGAAGCCGTTCGCGTCGACGACCGACACCTCGCTCATGCTTCAACACCTCGAACAAGATCCCCAACCAGCAAGCCACCGACGTGCGGGCCGATGTCCCACCCACGCTCGCCACGAGTGTATTCGCACCACTCCGAAAGCGTCTCAAAGGGCGTCGCCGCCAGCTCGACCGTCTCTCCCTCACCATCAACCGAAACAACAGCGACGGCGAACTCGTAGCTGTCCCAGTAATGCGCTGCGCCGTTGCCGTCGACGCCCATGAAGGGTGGTCGACCCTAGATCAGTCGTTCGCGAGCGAGTCGGTCAGTACAGAGAATCGATTCATCACAGTACTCGAGTCAGTTCGTGTATACCGTCTGCGACGGTAGTCATGGTTGAGTCGTCGACCTGCGCCACACGCTTGGTGCTCTCTTGGTGGGGAAAGACGTGTAGCGACCACGGACTCACGTAACTCGGATACGTCTTCAGTTCGCCTTCGGTGAGCGAATCGACCGTCAGTTCAACTGCCGTCTCCCGCTCAGTCGACGTGATGACTGCAACCGTATATCGATCGCCGAAGAACGGTCGGTTCCGGTTCGAGACGACGAGATACGGCCGGACCCCGCTTTTGAACGTTGCTGGCGCGAGGACAACACTGCCTTGTGCGTAGGCCATCCTACGCGTTTTCTCCTAAATCCGGCGCTTCGTCGGCCCATTCGTCATCGTCGCCGTAGGCGTCGTCGCCATACTCGGCCTCGATTTGCTGGAGGCTCACTGCGTTCGCAACCTCCGAGGCTGCGACGTCCTCGGCAACCGCCCAGTAGGAATCGACCTTCCGAACAAGACCCTTCTCCTGGAGTCGGGAGAGGGTCTTGTGGACACTGGAATGCGGCACGTCAGTCAGTTCCGTCAGTTCCTTCGGGCTGAACCCCATGTCGGGATGGTCGAGCAACACCGTGAGCAGTTCGTGGCCGTTCGTGCCGGGTTTAACGGGTGGCGTGTCTCCTCCGCTGGAATCGATTCTGATTGGCATTGGTGTCCGTCTATGTCAGTCTCTGTCTGAGAACGTCATAAAGTTGTTCCCGTCAAAAGACGCTCGTGATCAAAATCTGTATCGGCCGATCTATACCCTCTGTTCTCACTGCACAAGTAGTGATGCATACGCGCTCTGCATCTTGTACTGCGCTCTGAATAGCATTTGAAGTTGGTAGGACTCGCAGCGCTCAATTTGCAGACATACCCACCCGCTATTCCAGCCAGTTGCATGAGTAAAGAAACCGCATCCACAACAACAGATACAAGAACTGTATCCAGTCTGGGTCGGCCAACTCCCAAATACACACTGGAAATCGACGCAGATGGGAATGAAACCGAGAACCCAGATAACCATCCATTCGGAACGGTCGAAGATATCCCACTCCCGCTCTCGGGTGAGCTCCGACCAAACTAAAACCGTTGCACACCCAAATATATTCGAACTGAATACAGTGAGGACCAATCTTTGAAACATACTCGGCGTCGGTTCCTGACGGTGCTTGTTGGTGGTGCGGTTGGGAGCGCGGGCTGTACTGCTACGACCCGCGACAGGTGGACTGGGGGCCTGCTCGGCCCACAACGGCTTCAGTGGCGGTATCAGGCTGGGGCTCGTCTTGGTACCGCCCCGAGTATCAAACATAGACAGCTCTATATCGCTGGTGATGACGGCAACCTCTATTCGTTAGAGCCAGCTGATGGCACACTCAAATGGACGTTTCAAACTGAGGGCGAAATCTGGTCCAGTCCTGAGCCCACCGACGACACAATCTACGTTGGCAGTTGGGATAATACCCTCTACGCAGTTGCCCCGGACGGGACAGAACGCTGGCGGTTTCACACTGACGGCGGCGTCGGCAGTAATCCGAGCTACGTAGATGGGACAATATATGTAGGCAGCTACGATGGTCATGTGTACGCAGTTGATGCCAACTCCGGCGACGAGCAGTGGGCATATCTTACCCAAAACGAGGTTGCAGCTGGCCCGGTAGTAGACGGTGACATTGTCTACATCGGAAGTATTGACAAGTCACTGTATGCACTTGACGCCGCGACTGGCGAGTTGTTGTGGGAGTTCGCCACTGATGACAAAATCTCGAACAGTGCTGCCGTCGATGGTGATCGCATCTTTGTCGGATCGACCGACGCAACACTATATGCGCTTAATCGCTACAATGGCAGTCTGCTTTGGTCACTGGCAACGGAGCATGATATCAACTCCACGCCAGCAATATCGAAGAACACGGTCTACGTCGGCAGTTTTTTTGGCGCCTTTTACGCCGTGGACGTAGCGACAGGTGAGGTCCGCTGGAAAACCGACAAACCAGAGGGACCACTTCTCAGCGACCCGAGAGTTGCCGATGGTGTCGTCTATATCGGAGATCGGCACGGGAATATGCGAGCATTCGATGCCGAAACTGGGGCCCAGCAGTGGGTATTCGAGACTGGCAACGCTATCCACTCGAAACCTTACGTCACTGATGAAACGGTCTATTTCGGCAGTAGCGATGGGTATGCATACGCGATTGAACGATGAGTTCATCCGCAAGATCAACGGCCAGTTCGCACACAGACTGCCCAGCCGATTCTGGGCCCCTTCCTCACAAATCTGGGACGTCGTACCAACCGTAGGTCAACGTCAGCGACAGTTCCCATCCGTTCGCACATACGGTGGCCACACTATCCACCAGCCGAAGAGTCGTGGAACGACCGACCGGACCGAAATTCAGTCAGCTCAGCGATCCGGTCTTCGAGTTCGTCGATCTCCTCGCGGAGTTCGTCGGCTTCCTCGCCTTCGGTCGCCTCAAGTTGGTCTTTCAGCCCCTGTAGACGTGTTTCCTTCTCCTGTTCGTCTACATCGGCCTTGCGAACGTACTCGCTCGGTTCGATGTCGTAGACGTCGGACTCGGACAATTCGGTCACGTCGAGTGCTTCGTCAACCTTGCTGGAATCGACCGTTGTCAACCGTTCACGCTCGATGCCGGCGGATTCAAACGCGTTCAACACCAGCTCATCGTCCTTGAGCGACCGATTCCGACGCGTGGTCCGCTGGACGGACCCAAACTGCCCAGAGACTGGCTGGTCGTGATGGAGCCGATCAAGCAAGACGCTCCGAACGTCTTTCCGGAGGTCGTTTGCGTTGCGCTGGACGTCCGACAGCAGGGTGTAGACATTCACGAGTGCAGGCGTGTCGACAGCGTCGAGCTTCGTCAGGTCATGGCGTTCGAGGGCGTCAATCAGCAAGAGCGCGTCTGCATACACGTCCATATTTGGCTCTTCGCGCTCGGTCTCGTCGGGTTCCTCACTACCGCTTTGAGCTTCCACCAGTGGCGATCCCGTGGACTGGTCGCTTTCGGTTAGTGTCCCTGCTCGGTCGTCTATCTCAAACCGTGGATGGAGAGACAGAACGGTCGCGTACGGTTCGGCGTCGGGCGGCAAGCGGTCGACATCGAATTCACCACGGGCCTCGCTTACGCGCTCGTAGAGTGTCTCGAATTGGGCTTGCTGGAGTGGAATCGTCTCGTCGTCGTCTCGGTACTGGATCAGCACGCGGTGTTCCTGCACATCCTCGATGCCGAAGGCTTTGCGCGACAGCGGGGTGACGAGGGTTGCATCCAACGGGAGTGCGTCAACGTTGTCGAGTAGGTTGTTCCAGGTTGGACCGAAGGTCATTGGCAGTGGTATGTTGTTATCGGTGAAAACGATGGTTGAAATCACGGCGGAACGTGGGTTCTGCGAGCTGGTTCAGAGCCGTCCTTTCAGCGACGCGTAGCGGTCAGTACAATAAGATCACAAAGCGCAATGAAGATCTACCTCTGTGACTCAGCCAGAGTTTGCATACCGAACAGGATGAGTAAAACGCTAACTCCAGTAGCTGAAAGTGTTGTTTCGTGATATTGGTTAGCCGCTGGTACTTGGATAATGAGGAGAAACCCTGCGATAATTCCGACAGCCCCGACTCCTAACAATAGTTTTGTCTGCAGGTCTTGAGACATACCTGATACATCTCGTGATAAGCTGATAAGTGTAAATAACGCTCAAATCCCAATCGTAGTTTCATACGAGATGCCACCCTCTAAACCCGAATTACCCGTCGGCTTCGCACGCGTGCTGAACAGACGGTTCTAAATATTTTGAGTGAACGAATCCAAGCTGGTTCTCAAATCCGCCGCATCGTCGTCACGACCTCCCGCCCAGTGACCCGCCACTGACAGCCGTTCCAGACAGCCTCGATGCGCTCGAACTCACCATCGCTTCGCGGTTCGAACTCGATCTTCCGCTTGGGACCACGGACGGGTTCGTAGACGAAGCCTCTTGCGTCAGCAACAGTCTCGCTCATGCTTCCACCGTCCGCACGAGATCTCCGACGAGCGATCCACCGACATTCGGACCAATCGCTCACCCACGCTCCGAGTGCGTGTATTCGCACCACTCAGCAAGCGTCTCAAACGGCGTATCAACCAACTCAACTTTCTCGCCGTCGCCATTGGCTGCGACAACAGCGACGGCGAACTCGTAGCTATCCCAGTAATGCGCTACGCCGTCGCCGTCGACGCCGAGAAACAGCGGTCGACCTTGGGTCAGTCGTTCGCGGATGGACGGTCAGTACAGGGAACCGAAATATTATTATGATGGATACATGACCTGTCAGGTATAGAAATGACAAATAGGCTGAAAGAAGCGCTAAAACAGACTCGAATTGTCAAGGAGGAAGTAGACAACTCCGAAGTGTCTCAGGAATTGGAGCACGCTCTGGAAGCGCTTCAAAATGCGGTGGAGTCACTCGAAGACGACGATTGATTCATGCTATTGGTGGTTCTGACTGGATTGGTTATGCTCAATTCGCACGCGCGTACTGACCAGTCAGTTCTGACTCTGCACGGTGAAAACAGGCTGCCAAACGCTCAAATCCGCCGAACCGTCGTCACAACTTCCCGCCCAGTCACTCGCCACTGACACCCGTTCCAGACGGCCTCGATACGCTCGAGGCGACCGTCCGACCGTGGTTCAAACTCGATCTTCCGCTTTGAGCCACGGACGGGCTCGTACACGAAGCCGTTCGCGTCGGCGACGGTCTCGCTCATGCTTCCACCGCCCGAACAAGATCCCCAACCAGCGACCCACCGACGTGCGGGCCGATGTCCCAGCCACGCTCCGAGCGCGTGTACTCGCACCAGTCAGAAAGCGTCCCAAAGGGCGTCGCCGCCAGCTCGACCGTCTCTGCATCGCCATCAGCCGAAACAACAGCGACGGCGAACTCGTAGCTGTCCCAGTAATGCGCTGCACCCTCGCCGTCGACGCCAAGGAAGAGCGGCCGGCTTTGGGTCAGTAGTTCGCGGGCGGTACGTTCTTGTGGATTGGATTGCGTAGTTGCCATTGGTTCTGAGTGGAACCACGCGCCTCGGTGTGCCATCACCGGGGCGATTTCGTGAGAAATCGACCAGCGGCGCGTGTATTCCGTATTAATCAGCACGAGGCGATTAATCAAAAGTTTTTCGGCACAAAGAGATGAAACACATCATACGATGGCACGAAGAGTGAGCGTAACTGATGACGAAATTCTCGACAGGTTCGATATAGTTGATGCACCAGTTCGAACAGTACCTGAGATGGCACAGGAGCTACCCATTGGTCAGGATGGTTTACGCCGGCGTCTCAAAGAATTAGAAAAAGAGGAGAGAGTTGTTTCTAGGCAAGTCGGTGCCCGCTCAGTAGTCTGGTGGAAGGCCTCTATCGAAGCTTCTGCCGCCCCTGAGTCGTGATCCACCAAACCTTCGCTCTAGAACCGACATCTCGACTCATCACCAAGCCTTGCTCTTCGAGATCGTCTAATCGGTTTCGTACGCCATCATCGGTGTAATCCATATGTTCGGAGAGTTCCGACGCGGTAACTATAGGGTCTGGAGAGACAGCTATAGCCTGTAGTATTTCATCGTCTTCAACTCGTTTCCGGCGACCCATTAGCTCTGTATTTGAGACGACCTGAGAAAATATCACCGTTCATTCAGTTTCTCTATTGGTGCAAATTCTTCGGCACGTGCGGAACTAATAAGTCATGGCGAGTCAATAGGGCAAAATAGGCGACGCCTAATCGCACACACTGACGTCCCGTCGACCCCATGACAACCCGCAAGCCCACCCACGAAGAGTCGCATCGCTCGCCAGCCTCGATTTCCGTTCATTCGGAAACCGCCAGACGGCGGCACTTCCGTTCACTTCCGATGATTTTCCGTTCATCGCCTGAGCGGCCCACGAATACGCTCCAGCGGGCCACAGACGAGAATCGACCGCCAAAAATCGACTTCCGTTCACGCGCGCCCCAGACTCTTGCCATGTCTGGTCCCAGTCCCAGCCAGATACACACGCAGGGAGGCCACCGATGACGACCTACCACGACCTCACGGGCTTCCAGCGCGATCTGCTCGAAGCCATCGCCGCCGTCGACGACAAACCCTACGGCTTCGCACTCAAAGACTATCTCGACGAGCGCTACGCCAACCCGATCAACCACAGCCGCCTCTACCAGAATCTCACACAACTCGCCGACCAGAACCTCGTCAACCGAGAAGAACTCGACGCCCGCACCAACGAGTATACGCTGACTGATGCTGGCACACAACTCCTCCAGTATCACGCCGACACGATCGCTAGTCTGTGTGACCAGCCTCGGCCCGGCGCCGGAGAGTCACAGCGATGACGGCGACGATACGACACAATCGGAGGAGGACGATACAATCTTGCCCGGTCGTTTGGAGGGAAAGTGGTGGGCCACAATGGGAAGTAGCGCCCACCAGTCGACAATGTCAGAGGCACGGCTGGGTTCCGGACCCGAGAAACCCAGTCAGACGACCAGCAATCAGGGGAGCTCAAAGCGGGGACCAGAACCCAGTCGAATATGATAGACGCTTCACACATAGCCTTTGTGGGGCTTCGACATCTGGTACCGCGCCCCACCGAGCCCATGATAAGAGCTGCCCTCGCTGCAGTACCGGTGCTTCCAGCGACTTACAGGACTGTACACACAATGAGACTCCATGGCTCCGCCGTGTCTATCAGCGGAATGATGGGTTGCTTGGGGGTGGGGGTTCTGGGATGCAACGCATCATCCGATATCGTCGGCGCCGACGACAGGTTCCAGCCCCGACACAGTTGGTAGGATGGGTGAATCCAGTGGGGGTGGACAGGGCACGGAACCCATGTAGTCCTGATTCGAGTGGCCGTCAAAACGCTTGCCATATCTCCCCGCTGTCTGTCGGTTTGCCGACGTATCACAACCCACTGAATCACCAGCTTCAAGAGACAGGCATAGTTGCACCGCTCCTGAATTCCGAGCAGCAGAATGGTGGGCAGCCGGGGGAAATCGGCGTGCCTCGCACCACCCAACGTCGCCGTTGCCGACGACAGGTCCTGCACCCAACACATTCGATCGGACAACTGACTACCAAGGGAACATGGAGCGTGGAGCAGAACCTAACCGATTGGTATTCAGTTGGTATCAAAAACGTTTGTGATATCCGACTGCAGTATGGCGATTCTTCGACTGCTGCTCGGTCACACCCCTGCCACTGGGAGGTGGGCCGGTGAGGTCCCAGCCGACTGTCGGCGAGATCGTCGCTATCACGACCACCGACAGCGATCCCTCCCTGCTGGTCTGTGCTGTCGACGCCGAGCAGGTCACAGGCGTCTTGCTTGCCGACCTGTCGACCGAGACAATCCACCGACTGCGAGCGTCCGAGCCGGACACAGCCACCCGCCGGGAACTCGTCACCGCCGTCGAGTCCGCTGACGAGTCCATGTCATTCACAGTCTCGACGACAGACTATGCGCGAGTCGAACGCGACAGCACCTCTCCTAGGCCGTTGGCGGGAGGGAAGCAGTAGATGGCCCGCGACACCACGGCCACGACTGAGCGCCACACAGCGCCCGCACAGCCTGATGAGCGGTGGCTCCGCGACATGATCGGTAACTACACCCACGACATCGGTAGCAAGCGTCCAGCGGTGATCGAGAGGTGACCCGCTACGGGATGCCCACCAGCGTCGCTCCTGGCCGGCGCTGAAACTGGCAGGCGCTCAAGCGTCACTGCAGTTGCTACCAGATACCGGTCCCAGTCAGCGGTCCAGCGTCAGTCGACACCTCGATAGCCCGTGCTGTGGTCAGCACTGCTCGGTTCGATTCCGAGCACGGGTCCTGTGGTCACGATGCCACGACAAACAAGCCCCAACAACGACGGCACCGACGACACAGCCACCGACAAAGCCCTCGCCGACCACCTCGACATCGACATCGAACAGGATGGCACTGATACCGACGAACTCCAAGCGCTCATCAACAACCTCAATGGCGAAGTCTCACCCCCGGTTTCGAGTGTTCTTGAGACGTTGGTCGCGACTATTGACGACCTCCAAGAGCTCGTCACCGAACTAGAGGACGACGTTGCACAGACCCACGACGTTGCGACGACAGCCGTCGGTAACGCCGCCGAAAATGAGAGCCGACTCGACGACGTCGAAGCCCAGCAGGAGACCACCCACGATGTCGCAAAGAGTGCCATCGCCAAAGCCCAGCAACTCGAAGCCGACACCGACCAGCAGGAGGACGCCGAGCAGCTGCCCGAAGGCATCGAACCCAGCAGTTCGCCGCTGGATTTCTTCGCGAACTGTCGGCAGTCGAAAGTCAAGACGATGTTCGTTGAGCGTTCGAACCGACAGAACACCTATCGGGCCATTGCCGTCGCCAAACGCTGGCCGGAGTTTGCCACGACACGAACGGACGGCAGTGGTATCTTCATGACCAGAGCCGATCTGCAAACGGCTTTGACTGCCGAACTCGGGAAAGAGCCCCATCGCCAAACGATCAAGCGGGTCTGGGAGACACTCGTCGAGATCGGCAGCGATGACATCGTCGAGACGACGCGACAGGTCGGACGAGACCAGACGAAAACAGAAATTCTTGCGATGGATATGAAGGTCGCTGAAGGACTGCTGGACAAGCGCTACATCGGCCTCGATCTCTTAGAGAGCAGCGATCACAAAGCCACAACAGGTGGCGTCACACCCGTTGTGGTGGAGTCCACGCCCTAACCCTGTGACACACGCCGAATAAGACGCGAACCGACACTGAACCAACGCTGCTGGACGCGGTGGTACGTGCCATGCCGCCGCCGACGCTGCTGTTTGCTAGCTGCAGCAACCGGGAGCGATCCCATTCTGACAGGAGAGTAGTGAGTGGTCGTAACACGAACGGAGCGACCGGCACAATTCACCGGGTCACAACAGGCGTGACGCCAACCCCAGTCACAAGACCTGCCTGTAGCTCGTATCTCTGATTTGGGTTAGCAACGGTGTCCAGTTTTCCGCATATATAGTGGTATCGGACATCCAGCGCGCTAACCAAAATATACCGCAGGTATTTTTCCTTAGACCGACTACGATGACTGCAAGCAAAATGGTAGGTACCAGCCTTCCGGATGAAGCGCCTGGGGAGTATGTTCCCTTCGGTCGCCGGCCGTACTATCTTCCAGATCCATTGCCACCGGCACATGACCTCGAATTCGATGCCGACCTCCAGCAGTTGCTGCAGGACGCAATCTATCAGCTCGGGCGGCTAGAAGGGATCGGCGACGAAACAGAAGCCAATCCGCTACTGTACACGACGATGGTCCGTCGCGAAGCTGTCGAATCGGTCGTGCTTGAGGGTGCAGATATCGATATCGTGGACGTATTCCGCTCCCAAGAACTCGCTGATAGCGGAACCACTCGGAAGGATGTCCAAGAAGCACTCAATTACGAGCGGACAATCACTGAAGGCGCGACGCGGCTTTCCGAGGGCGACCAGATCACACTTGGACTGTTACAGGACCTGCACAAGTTACTGATGGCGGACGTGCGCGGCCACTGTGAGTTCCCTGGGGAGTTCCGTGCGAAGCCGATCAATCTCCCAGCAGCCTCGTCGTTCCAGGAGCCATTTGTCCCACCAGCACCGGACCGGATTCCAGAGCTGATGACGAATCTAATTGAGTACTGCAACACGACCAGCGAGTACCACGACCTTGTCCAGCTTGGGCTTGTCCATTATCAGTTCGAGACAATTCATCCCTTCGAGGATGGGAACGGCCGACTGGGGCGTATCCTCATCACGTTGCAGCTGCTCCAGAACGGCTACCTCACACAACCATATCTGTATCCGAGCGCGTATTTCAACCGCAACAAGATCGAGTATGCCGACCGGATGCGAACAGTCAGCGAAACGGGTGCCTGGGAGCCCTGGCTAGAGTTCTTCGTTGAGGGGATTCGCTCGCAAGCTGCCGAGGCAGTCACACGAACAAACGACCTTCGGAATCTTCGCCGAGAGTACGAGCGAACCTATGGACATGAAAAAACAGCCGCCGACCGGTTGGCGATGCGCCTGTTCAAACAGCCATACCTGACCACAAACGACGTCGCCGAGCTACTGGATGTGACCCCACAGACAGCACGGAACGCAATCCGAGAACTTGAGGCACAGGACGTCTTGGCCGAAACAACGGGGAAAGAGCGGTATCAGGAGTTCAAGGCTATCGACATCTTCGACATCCTCGATCAGCCCTTGGAGTGAGAGCAGTACCTAAACGAACTAACTTGGCCTGGATTGGGTGCTTGTCTGATTGGTGGTCAAGACGCTCTCACCTGCCAGAGGCCCACAAAATACGGGCGAGTGCCCCTGCTGGCAGACTAGCATTACTACAGCAGTTCGACCCACTCGGGAGCGGCGTCGTGAGTTCCGTAGTAGAACGAGTTGTCCGGATACTGATCGTCGTCGGCCTCGACAGCGACGATCACGTCGCCGGCGCTGCGCGAGATTCCTGAGACAGTGCCCACAACCTCGTCAAGCGGACCCTGTCCGTCCGTCCAGTCGACGCGAACGCGGTCACCGTGGTCGAAGTCATACTCCTCGAACGAAGGCGGCTCTGTGTCACTCATGATGTCCTCCGGCCACAAGGGAGCCAGAAAATTCTGCTTGACCCAGACGGAGCGTTGATGCTGTTTGCGGAGAGGAGAAGAACTAATGACTGAGTTGCGGGTCCGGAAACCCGACGGCTGGACAACCGTCTCGTTTCCCGATGACGTTGCGGCGATCTCGGTTGCTGGTGGAAAAGTCGACGGTCAGCTGTGCCTGACCCTCACCGGTGAGCGAGAAGACGGCCCCCGGATAGTCGAAACTGGTATTCTCGACGTCGACGAAACTGATGAGCACTTGCTGGAGAATACAGTACCCCGGACCGAGGACGGGACAAGTGTCGTTTTGGATCGGCTACTACCGGATTAGTAGCCGTAGTGAATCCGGTTTCTTTATTCAGGAGGGGGTTTGAGAGAACGGCTCGGTAAGTTTGCTTGCTGAGCCAGTAATTCACTCAAATACCGTGAATGAAGCCCGAGAGAGAGGTTCTACGACACGCTCAGAGCTACCAAAGAGAGAATAGCCAACTTGATTGAGAGCCAGAGGTTTGGTAGTGTATAGAATCGTGGATGTAATTCGCGTCCTAGCAGTTACCGCTGACAAGGAATTCGCCGCCGCCTGTGAGCGTATACTTCCAGACCGCGGTGATATACGGGTCATATCTGCAATTTCGGTCGGAGAGGCTATTGATATATTGGGAAGCGAGACACAGGTTGATTGCATTGTCAGCGATCATGACTTGCCAGATACGGATAGCGTCGCGTTTCTTGAAGTTGTGCGTGCACAGGCGCCGACACTGCCGTTTATGCTATGCACAAGTGAGGGGTGCGAAGCGGTCGCCAGTCGTGCCATTTCTGCCGGCGTCACCGACTATCTCGTCAAAGAACGCCACGAGAATCAGTGGGAACGCCTTGCGACACTCATCACCGATGCAGTCAGATACTACCGTAACCAGTGTGATCTCGTCGATGTAGAAGCACGAGCCAAAACACACCTCAACGCTGCACACGACAGTATTGGAATCGTCCAAGATGATGAGATAGCGTATCTCAACGATGGTGGAGTAACTGATATCTACGGCGGCGACCGCGGTCAGATGTCGAACGACTCTATAGCGGATGTGCTTCTCTCAGACGACGGCACTTCTATCAGTCATTTCCTTGATGCAGTACAGTCCGGTTCTCGGACCCTTGACCACTGTAACGGAAAACTCATCGCTGCCAATGGGGTACATAAACCAGTTGAGATTACCGCAGCCAGAGTGATGTGGGCCGAAGCACCAGCAGTCATTCTCATCCTTCGGGATGTTAATCAACAGAAAGAACTGCACCTCACGAATCGGGCCATCGACGAAGCGCCCATTGGCATCACGATAGCTGACGCCAACCAACCGGACAATCCGCTCGTATACGCGAATGACAAGTTCTCAGAACTAACCGGCTATCAGGAAGAAGATGTAGTCGGACAAAACATTCGATTTCTCCAAGGTGAGAGCACCGAGCATAGCCCAGTGGCCGAGATGCGTGCAGCCATCGACGCTGAAGAACCTGTGACTGTGGAACTGCAGAACTACCGCAAAGATGGAACGAAGTTCTGGAACCGCGTAACGATTGCGCCGGTTACTGACGCCACGGGCGAGGTCACGAACTACATCGGGTTCCAAGAAGACATGACCGAACGTGTCGAATACCAGCGGATGCTTCGTCGGTTCCAGCGAGCGGTTGAATCGGCCGGCCACTCTATCTATATGACCGATCCGGACGGCACCATCACGTACGTAAATCCAGCCTTCGAACGGGCCACCGGCTACGACAGCGATGAGATCGTCGGCCAGACTCCGCGCGTCCTCAAATCTGGCGAGATGTCGGACGAGTACTACGAGCGATTGTGGGCGACAATCTCCAGTGGAAACGTCTGGGAGGAAGAGATTCAGGACCAACGGAAATCAGGTGATGTGTACTATGCGCACCAGACGATTGCACCACTAACTGACGACAATGGTGAAATCGAAGCGTACGTCGCCGTCCAGCAGGATATCTCTGACCGCAAGGAGCGAGAGTTCAAGCTTCGACAGTACGAATCTGCAGTTGAAGATGCCAAGGAATTGATCGCCGCAATCGATGAAGAAAAGCACTATCTATTTGCCAACGAGGCATACCGCGACTTCCACGGCCTCGATAACGAGTCGGTGACCGAGATGACGCTCGGCGATGGTATCGGTCCGGATGTTTACGAGACGGTCGAACCATACTTGCAGCAAGCGTTCGATGGCGAGACAATCAACTACCGAATGACCCGAACACGACCGACACGAACAGACCGCACGTTTGATATCCGATATTATCCGCTCGAAGACGACACTGGTCACGTTGAGGGAATCGTTGCGACGATGCATGACCTCACCGAACAGATCGAACGGGAACAACATATTGCATCTCTTGATCGGATGCTACGGCATACCCTTTACAACGAGTTGACCGTGGTTCTGGGTCACGCGGAGATGCTTCAAAATCAGGACTCAGATCAAGTGGTAGAATTAGCCATGACGATTGAAAAAGTAGCTGATCGCATTCTTGAACAAACTGACAAGCAACGGGAAATTGTTGAACTCCTTTTAGACCCATCGGATCCAACCTATCTCAACCTAGCCGATGTTGTGGACACTGCCGTCAAACGAGTGATGACGGAGTATCCGGACGCAGAGATCACAGTCGAAGTCCCGGCGGATGTACAGCTACTATTGATCCCTGAGTTGCAACGGGGCGTCGAAGAACTTGTCGAGAATGCGATTGTGCATACCGGCGACGCGCCAGCACAGGTGAGGATAACGGCAACGAAACACGCGACAATGGTTGAACTCAAAGTTATAGATAATGGGCCGGGAATCCCACCGGAAGAACGAAGCGTGATTTCGGGGGAAGTCAACATCGATTCGTTGACACACAGCAGTGGGATGGGGCTGTGGTTAGTCAAACGAATCATGTCTCGATTGGATGGCGATATCCAATTTAACGATGCTGAACCCACCGGTAATGTCATTTCCCTTCAGATACCAGCCTACAGATAGAACCGTCCCTGCATTATACCGGTCACCTGTGAGTAGTCAATGCTTTGTCTGTACTGGCCCCAATCTTGCAAACAAGATTGATAGAGGTGAACTACCCTACCCTACCCTACTCGCTCACGGCTGACGCCGCTCGTTTCTTGAGGGGAGGGGCTTCCTGCTTCTACGACGCACTTTGCAGATACAGGTGTATCCACAGGGAGCGCAGTCTCCACAGGCGCTGATTCGGAGTATCCCACTCCTACATCTTCGAGGCCGCGAGAAAGAATGTTCCACGCCGCATTTGCGTCCCTGTCCGCCTCAAACCCGCAGGTGGGACAGGAGTGTTCACGGACCCACAACGGCTTCTCAGTCGAAACGCCACACGACGCGCACTCTTTGGTCGTCGATTATTATTATTATTATGACAGTATGATTTTCACAGATACTTATCAAGTAGTAACCAGTAGCATAATATGCTAACAGAAAAATTTCCACATAATGGATATTGGTCGTCGAAATTTCCTTGCGGTGACAAGTGGGATTGCTGCAACTTTTCTAACAGGATGTTCTGGTTCAGATTCATCAGCGTCGGAAGATCCCTCGTTTGAAGTTCGTGAATTGTTGCAGTCGGATGCAGAACTCATTTCAGTCGATAACAATAGGAATTCGTTCTCAGTCACGGTGCAAAATACCGGCAACAGTGGTCGGATTGCTGTGGCATTGTTTTGGCAGATGGAAGAATCAGCAATAGAACCAGACGGTGTCACATCCGGTACAGATGGGTTTCCCAGAGAGCGCATAAATGAGGTGTATTTTGATCGTGATGAAAGACGAACTGTCGAACTTACCGCACAACCCCCAGATGGCGCGATTGGTTACCAATTCTTGGCGCAAGCAGCAACATATGGCGCAAACATTCAAAATACTGGAGGGGGAGGTCGAGCCGCGGTAGAATTCACCTATAATGACCCGATGGTTGGGCTAGAGACGACAAAAGAGGATACAGTATATATTGAGTCTGAAGCGACGGAGAAAATTGAATTCGATCAAGTAATCGAGACAAACAGCAATTGGAATATTGAGGTTCAGCCGGTTAGTTCAGAACAGAGCGTGTCATAGAAAGCGTCACGTACGAAGCAGCAGGGTGGGGAAAGTGTGTCCAGCACAACCGCAACCCGAGCGTGTCATACAATCCATCTCATAGCTTCTCACAGCCCGGATTGCTTCCTCGCTCGTAGTTGGTTATGGCAACGACGAGCCGAAGGCAGAGTGCAACGAACACTTCTGTTCGTGCATGGACGCGGCCTCGGGCGCGGACGTGCCCGAGGCCGCAGTCCTTGACCGCATCGTTGGTTCGTTCGACTCCTGCCCGGTGGTTGTACGTCTCGTCTAAGATGGATTGTTTCAGCTGAACGTCCTCACTGTGTTCCTTGATGCGGTCTTCGACCCTGTACTCGATGTCTAGCGGATCATCGGTGTTTCGCTGGTTGTACGGAGCGACTGGCACGACCCCTGCGGCCAGCAGGTGGTCGTGCCAGTCGAGGATGTCGTAGGCGCTGTCTCCAAGCATCCAGATCGGTGTATCGACGGCGAGCGCGTCACATGTGACGCGCATCGCCGTCTCCTGATCCGCTTGTTTCGCTTGTGTGAATTCCGCTGCTATCGGGATTTTTGCGCCGGTTGAGACGAGTGTACAGCCGAAGCCGTAGTAGTACTCCTCAGCTGTTGGATCGTGGTACCACGACGCAGCGTCGTTGTACTGAATCGCTTCGATGTGAGTCGAGTCGATGGAGTATGTGGAGTCGAGCAGGCCGCGGGCAGCGGCCTGCTCGACGAGTCTGTCGAAGACTTGGTCGATGACATGTTCAAGATCGGTGAGAAACCGGTCGATAGTGTCTCTGGATGGCGGTTTGTCGAGGCCACTGTAGTACCAGACAAGGCCGTTATGGAATTCTCGTGTAACTGGACGCGTGCCGTAGACATTCTTGTAGTAGCAGTGAAGGAAGCCGCAAAAGAGGTCTGGTGGCTGGTGCACTCGTGTTCGCCCCCGCTCGAGGGGGCGAACACGTCGTACTCCAGCAGAAACTCGAACTCAAGATGCTCAAACAGCGGTACTGTCTCGATAGCCGCGACATTCAAGAAGTCCTCTACCGAAGCTACGTCTTGCAGGGTTGCGAGCCTGTCATACAATGGTTCTCAGCCGGAAGATTTCGAACAGATTCGTGTGGATAGCTTTTGAAATGGAGTATTTCACTCACTCAGACGTGAGCTGAAGCTGTTCGAATCACGACGTAGAGGGTATGAGACGTATTCTATGACAGGCTGTACAATCAGTATTACTCGGTTTATAATCGGTTGTAAAATCTCTAAAGGACTCTGAGATCGTCTCAAGATAAATTCTCGATGCCGTGAAAAGTGGTAAAGTATCGGGCAGACAGTGAAGTGAATCAAATACACACTGACGGTCTGTGTTTTATATGAGGGTCCCAATGCATTAGTCGAGTAAGCGAAGTATCAATGTCAACCTCCGACCTCTCTCTCCCACGCCCTCCGGCTGCTGAATCGAACGTGCAATCACTAGTAGCGATGATCGTCGAAACGATTGTCGCTGTCTTCCAAGGAGTCGCCTTCTGGGCGAGCATCCCGCTCCCACTTGTTATCGCGGCCACACTTGCGACCAACGTTGTTGCAGCACAGCCCCTACTGGTTAGTGGCTTAGTCGTCCTGAACATCGTCTGTGCTGTCCTCGGACACAACTACTCTCCAAACGCATGACCGACCCGATGCTCTACACCAGCGACCCTGACCAACAGTTTTCAAAAGTAGCGCTGTTCTGCCCGGCCTGCGAGCACGCCAGCCCAATCGGCGGTGACTGGATCATGGACGATTCTGTTCAGCGCGACCGCCTGCTCTGTCCTCGCTGTGGCACCATCGTCGTTGACCAGCCGTAGCTGTAGTACTGGTGGCGTCACTTGTAGACGAACCGATGTGGACTTTATCGCTCGCATCGAACCGTAATGGGCGTCGACGACGGACGAGCGTCTTACCACGACCTGCATCTGAAACCACAGCCCCAGCTACCGCTCGGCCATATCAAACAGCCAGCACCGCCGACATCATCAGGAGCGTGCGCTTTGGAAATCATCGGCAAGAACAATTCGTCGATGCTCCATCGGGCCGTCCTCTGAACTCGGCCAGTGAATCGTAGTACAGAATAGGGTGGCCCGCCGGGGTCTGAATCTACATATCGGCAACTGTCTGGCAATCGGATTGTGTCCTTGCTAGGGCGGATCACTTGTCCATTGGAGTCCATTTTTCGAAGCCTGCGTTGATAACATCCTCACTCGAACTATCGGGATGAGGCACAGTCGTGGTGAGTCACCCATCTTCAGATATATCAAGAGCCCCTATGGAGAGAGGCCCATAGGCTTATGCCTATGGGGTTGGTACCATAGGGTAGCGGATGGCGTCCTACACCACCATTGAAGACTGGCGGGATGTCGAAGACGGCTACGTCGTCGCTGTTACCATCCGACAAACGGAGGATGACGCCTACCCCTGTGGATGGGACTACAGTCTCCATCTCGGGGAAGTCGGCGGTGAGACAATCCTCCGATACGACAACGCACATGAACGGACGAAAGGACACGAGCGTCACATCCACGACGACGTCGAAACCATTGAGTTTCCCGGGATGCTCACGCTCTATGACCGCTTCAAACGCGAGGTTGCGGACCTTTCGTCCGTTTCGTGGAACTGGTCGGAGTAGGACGCTTACAGGAGGACCATACTATGCCCACGCTCAAAGTCACCGTTGGTGACCGCACGCATCTCGATCAACGGACACGCAGTCGCATCAAAACTGCTCAGGACGGCGAAGATCTTGAGGACGCCCAACCAGTGCTGAATTTCAAATCGTACGACGAACTTAGTCGTCTCCTCAGTCCGAAGAACCTGGAACTGTTAGAGGCGATCTCGGAACATGGGCCCGAGAGTATTCGCGAGGCCGCTGACCTCGTAGACCGGGACTACAAGCAGGTCCACCGAAATCTCTCTGAACTTGCAGACATCGACGTTATCGAGTTCCAAGGCGGCGGATCGGGACAGGCCAAAAAGCCACTATTGGCATATGACGGTCTTGAAATCGATATCTCATTTACCGGATCGAACGGAAATACCAGTACTGTTGCGCCATAACTCTCTGCTGACGGCTCTCTTTGGAGGGGCCCGCCGTCAGACTAGGATTGCTCTAGCAGTTCGACCCACTCGGGAGCGGCGTCGTGAGTTCCGTAGTAGAGCGAGTTGTCCGGATACTGATCGTCGTCGGCCTCGACAGCGACGATCACGTCGCCGGCGCTGCGCGAGATACCCGAGACAGTGCCCACAACCTCGTCGAGTGGACCCAGTCCATCCGTCCAGTCAACGCAAACGCGGTCACCGTGGTCGAAGTCATACTCCTCGAACGAAGGCGATTCTGTGTGACTCATGATGTCCTCCAGCCACGAGGGAGCCAGAAAATTGCGGCCGTCCAGTAAACGAGGGGTAGTCTCGTAGCCCAATCCCGCCAATACAGAGCTTTAGACCGCACAGATGGTACGCTCTCTTTTCATATCTGGGCCGAGTAGCCAAACACTCAATAATCGGGTTATCCAACAGACGAGTATGGCTACTATCGAAATTGATGAAGAGGTGTATGAGGCACTTCAGATTCCGGAGGGAGAGCGGCCGCAGGCAATGAAGCAAGAACTGGCTGTCTCGCTTTACGCACGTGATGTCCTTTCATTCGGGAAAGCGCGTGCATTGGCAGAACTGTCCCATCGGGAGTTCCAGAGATTACTCGGCGACCGCGAAATCCCACGCCATTACACCGACACTGAACTTGCCGAAGACCTCGACTATGCGGAATAACGAGCTTGTAGTCTCGGACACGTCACCGCTGCTGAATCTTGCACTCATCGACCAACTCTCCCTTCTCAAATCGCAGTTTTCGGGTATCACCGTTCCGCGGCAAGTTTGGGACGAACTCACTGATGGAGAAGCAGGTGTAGACGCGCTTCGCTCGTTGCATGACGATGAGTTCCTGACGATTACCGAGGTGGAACAGTCACACCTCTTCACCGAAATCTTCCACGAGCTGGATCTCGGGGAAACAGCCGCTATTTGTCATGCTATCGAACACGGTGCTGACCTCATCCTTTTGGATGAAAAAGACGGTCGACAGGTCGCTCGGAGACACAACCTGAGCGAACGGGTGTCATCGGGATATTGCTCCGCGGAGCCAATGCTGGAGACATTGAGTTAAAACACGAACTTGATGCCCTTCGTGACGCTGGCTTCTGGATCTCTGATGAGCTTTACTCAAACGCCCTCTCTGAAGCAGCAGAATAGCTACCGCTCCCACGGGAAGAATCCGTGTCGCTCGCGATAGGCACTGATCTGGTCTTGGAACTCCTGCTCCTGGAAGTCTGGCTCGTCGCCGTGGATGTCCTCGGGTGAGACGCCGTCGGGAAGGTGCTCATAGCCGGTAACCTCCTCCGTGTCATCCTTCTGTTCGGGCTCATGTCGGTGCTGTCCACACTCTCTGCAAGTCCAGATCATACGGTCGAGATGGGTGTGGCACTCGAAGCCATCGAGCCCGTGGGATTCGTGTCCCGTCACGGCGCCACACTGCCGACAGTAAAACTCGATACCAATTATCTCCGGTTCGGCTCTCGCTTGATGGCGCTGCACGACGCCGGGCACAAGCCAGTACGTCCCATCGTCCTGCCGGAACTCCTCTGTGAGGCGCTGGAACTCCGAGCGGTCGGTAATCGCTGTCCCGTCCTCGAGATAGATCCGTGGCTGGACGTCGCCGTCCCAATCGGTCTGCTCGTCGGCTGTCTCCAAGAGCGCCTGTCCAGTTTCCTCGTCGATCGTGGTTTCAGTCGGCAGGTCGGGCCAGCCCTGAGTGAGATTGGAGGCTGGCTCGGTGCCAAAGGCCGCTCGACACTTCACCGTGCCGTGAGAGGTATCCTCGCCACTCGCGATGCTACTGGACACGGAGAAGGCCGCAGCGCCCAGTGCTCGTGCGTGGAAGGTAGTGTTCGCTTCGACGAGTGCGAGTACGACCCGGCCGAACGTCCACTCCCCAAGTGGGCTGCTATCCTGATCGCCGGAAGGAATCTCTGAGACACCGGTTTGAGCGCAGAACGGACACTGGCGGTTATCTTGTGGAATCTCCTGTCCGCAGGTCGAACAGGTGCGAGTCTCATCCTCTGTCTGACTGGGATAGCCGGTGGATTTGAGGACCCGTTCCCGCCCGTTTTCCCGTGTTTCAGGGTCAGAACTCGCTGCACCTCGAATGTCTGCGGGGTCGTATTCAGGATTCCGATCAGTCACACGCTTGGTTGCGTTCGTCATCGTATTTAAACTCCAGCCATGAGGGTCACAGAAAACGAATGCAGCCGAGACTGGGCGTGAGCTGGCTACTCGCAGCCTGTGCCGTCTGCGACTTCTTCGATGAAGCTGTCCGGTGACGCGTCGAGGCCGTACTGGTTGATGAGTTCGAGGGCAGCCAGCGCTGCGCCTGTGTCTGCAAGGTCTGTGGCGAGCAACTGCTTGAGACGAAGAGTGCCTTTGTCGGCACGGTCAAGATCTGAGCCACGCAGTTGCGTACACTCCATGAAGAGACGTCTCTAGGCGGTCGCCGAGCCGATCACCGTGAGGTTCCAGTCCGGGGCTTGGAACCTTGAGGACGATTGCCGGCGGTAGTGTCCTTCGAGCCTGTCGAGCAAGTCGTCGATGACCGTGCCCTTCTCAACGGTCCGTCTTTGTTGCATATAGTCCGGGTCGATGAGACTGCGCCACTCGTCGCAGGACTCGATGTCGTACTCGACAGCAAGCTCAACTTCGACTGTTTCGAGACAATCGGCCCTCCCGGTTTCATTGACTCGCCGAAGTCGGTCTGCGGTCCCTTCGGCTTGGACTGTCAACTCTGGGAACGACTGCGATTCACTGGGTTCTGCCTGTTCTCCGGTCTGACTGCTGTTGGTCGTCTTCGAAGCCATGGTTCTTTTCAGGACGCTCTCGCTGGAGCACCCCTCACCCGGCTGGGGGTTCAAAAAACTCTCAGTCTGGGCGACCGATTGCTGAAGAATTGGCACACACCACTGTTTCCGGAGAAAACCACCAGATAGCGATGGTGTTTCACTCGAAATCTGGTGTGTCAAGTCTGGGATTTGACCGGTCTCAAGAAGGTGTCGTAGGGGTTTCCTGAGGTTGGTCTATACAAAAAGTCAACCACCCACTTTGTGGACCTGTATTAATATGATTCTTTATTGGTGAGTGTCCTCGTTGCTTCCCCTTAACCACTATTTATTTCGTCTAAATTCATAAAATATTAAGCTTCCAAACAGGTAGTTGTCAATTATGGATAGCAACCTCACACCCGACGAGTGGGATCGAATTAGAGCGTTCGCACGGGCTGCAGATTGCCGTCAACGACCCGAGATACTGCTCCCTGAGGAAACCATTAAAAGCGACTAAGATACAATCACGCTCTGGTCCGCACCTGATGACTGGCTCCTACAATGTTCTAATCAATTCAGCAGAGCGGAATACGACCAGCCGTACTGTCGGCCTTCGATGTACTCAGCGCGAAATCAACTCACACTTCGAGTTGCTCCATGGACTCGACCTCGAAGGTCAGCAGATGTGATCGAAGACGGGCGTAGGCCCCGTCGCCGTCAGTGGTGACGCAATACCGGTTCAGCCGGGCCTCGCGAGGATTCCCATCGTTCTCCTCCCACGCTTCCAGCGTGAACTCGTGGGCCTTCAGCTCACCGTCAGCGGCTTCAAACACGGTCGCAACTGACGGGGTTCCGTGGTTGTCGGCGACGTAGGCCACTTCAACGGCATCATGATCAGCGTCAAGTCGCTGCCAGCCATCGAGTCCTTCCGGCGGCTCCTCGGCGAACTGTTCGATCTTGCGCTGAGTTAGTTCGGCTTCCGCTGCATCTCGCCACGCCTGTTTGATATCCTCTGCTTGGGACTGCTCGATCTCCTGAAGGACGTCGGTGTCGATACAGTCTCCGGCCCAAGCAAGTACTGTCTTGGCTTTCTTGTGCTTCTCTTCTGGTCCACCGTCTAGCTGCCCGAAGTTCATCTCGCGGGGCGACATCAAGAGAACCGACGACCGCCAGTAGCCCGGATCGGCGTCACGGTCCTCGTCGGCATCGGGAGCCCACGACTCCATCGAGGTTCGGACCTCTTCGTGGTGGCCGAACCCGGTTCGGACGCCGCCGGTGCACAGGATACGTTCTGCAAGGTCGATTGTGCGTTCTTGCTCGTCTGCGGGAACCTCATCAGGACGGTCAACATCGGCGTAGAACGGTAAGCCGACGTTGCTGATGATCGCCTCTCGGTAGTTTGGGATAAGCAGTGGTTCTTCAACGAAGATCGGTTCAAACGGGACTTCGGCTGTAGGCAACATACTGGAAAGCCTCCAGCCATGGAGGCCGCACAAAATCGATACGGGAAGGAGTCCGATCTAGAGGAACTGGTCGGCGGTGTCGCCATGAGCCGCTTCTAGGGCGTCCCAGTCAGCCATCGTATCGTACTCTGGCCGGATTTCACCGTCCGAGAGCATATCGTCGACGAACGCGTGGACCTGTTCGTCGACGGGCGCGTTCTGCAGGTCGTGCTCCCGAGCAACGAATCGAACACCACAGAACGAACGGCCGTCAGCTGCGAGTTGCCAGAGCAGGAGCCTTCGGTTCTGATAGGTTGCGAGTTCGGTGAGCAAGCCGTGGCTGTCAACGTCGTCTGGATTGGACACAGTCTAGAACCTCCAGTCGTGAGGGTGGCACAAAGTTGTCATTCGAACGGTGACGGTGATATCGTAAAATATCTAAATAATGTAGAAAATGTAGATTATGAGAATTTTGGTGGCTATACGCAATTGGTACCTGATGGGGATGGTAGCGATTGTGGACAAAGTGTACAAAATGTAGAAATTGTGAGTTTTGTAGGTAGCGTTAATTTGGTTAGTTTGATACTGATTGTGGAGATAATGTACACAATGTACGAAATTTAAATTGTAAACATAGCGCGAGCAATCTGTCTGACGCAGACTTATGATAGATGAGCCTCAATGAGCCGCGTATGAGTTGGACAAAACGTACATTATCCACAGTTCGTGAAAATTCTTCAACATCCACACAATCCAGGTTGGCTACAAAATGTACAAAATCCGCTTATCGGAGGTGGTGATTAATGAGTGCTGACGAATTTGAAGGGTTCCCCGGAACAGCTGTCTCGCTGCTCAAGGGCGGCGTCGGAAAATCCACGATTGCGCTTAATATCGCTGATCGACTGGCTGCTCGTGGCCATGAGACGGTACTTTTGGATCTGGATAAGGACGGGCACATGACAACCCAACTGGGATACAACGATGCTTACGACCGGGATGCTAACCTCGGCGATGCCCTTATCGATGGTGAGGACCCCGAAGACTTGCTCATTGAGACGGATTTCGGCGTTCACCTCCTCCCATCAAGCAACGATCTCGAGAACGTAGAGACGAGGCTGAAGGACGAACGGTTCGCAGATGTGAAGCTTCGGCGCAACGTCGTTGAACCCCTCATGCAAAACGGATACGACTACGTGATAATTGATGCCGCAGGCGGCCGTGGGAAGCTCTCCGATAACGCCCTCATCGCTGTCCAGCGTGTCATCATCCCGCTGATCCCACGTGCTGGTTCGATTAACGGCCTCAATAAGATGATTGAACGGCAGATTTCTCCAATTCGGCAGAATATCGGGTTAGATATTCTCGCAGTCACCCCGAATATGATTCGAGAAACAATGGGCCAACACAACGAGCATCGGACTCTTGTTGAAAATCTCAACCGAGAGTTTGGTTCGTTTGTTCCTGACTACGCTCGCGTTGAGCCGGAAATCTTCGATGCCCTTGATGATTCTAGCCACAACGTCGATAGTATTCCGAAGCCAGGAATCCGCGAACGGACTGCGATTTCTCGTGCTTTCAAACAGGGGATGCCTGTCTCAGAGTTCGACGAAGATTGTGACCAGATCCCGAATTTCGACCACTTAGCGGATCTTGTGGAGGACCACAGCCATGCCTAATGAGGATGACCGTTTCGGGGACGTCGCTGAACAGCTCAAACAAACGGAAGACGGGGAAGAGTCGGACAGTACCAATCGTACTGACACGGAGAATGAGTCGCAACCAGATGTGGAGAGGGCTACTGAGGATACAAAGACAGCGCCAGAGACGGAGACAGATTCTGCTCAGGTCCAGAAGGATACGGAGGAATCGACCGGTGGGCCGGCCTTCTCATTTGATGAAACCGATATGCACGGCTTCTATGTCCGGGAGGAGACATGGAATGGCGTCACCCAGATGCGGTCATCGGTGACTGCTGCATGCTCTATGTTTGATGTGCCCGAGTTCGAGGGAAGGGAGTTTCAAGATGCGTGTCTCCAAGTGATTGCAGACCACGGTGATGAAGTCGCACTCCAGGTGCTCAGAGAGCGTGGTATCGAAGCTGATGAGGAGCGTGTCCAGGAAGTTGTGGAGATGCTGAGCGAGCAAGCCACGAACGACTAACCTCAAATTCGGTCGAATATCTTCACTATTTGGATTTTGTACATTTTGTACATAATGTAGATTGCGTCTTGACTTACCCGTTTGCTACCTTGCGATTACCTTGAGACTGGATCCCTGAGGAACTCGAGGAAACACCTGGGGCAAGATCCAGACTGTGGCACGACCGAAATATTAATCGCAGCAATTACGGGCTCGAACAGGCCGATTCAATACGGTTCATCAGTATGGCGACCCCTGAGGCAATAGACTGCCATCCACGAATGGCGGCGTCCTACCAGTTCCATGGACCGTGATCGGCGTCGACTTCACGGTGGCGGCGTTCGATCGAGTCGATCAACTCGATATCCTCCTCATCCAGTGCAAGATCCAGGGTGGCGAGGTTCTGGGTCATGTGTTCCCGGCTGCTGGCCTTCGGAATAGCGGCGACGTTCTCGTGTGAGAGTATCCACGCCAGACTCACTTGCGCTGGCGTGCATTCGTGCTTCTCAGCGACCTCGCAGATTTCGGGGACATCAAACACCGCCCCCTTCGCCAGCGGTGAATACGCGACGAAGGTGTAGTCGTGTTCCTGGGCGTGTGCAACGAGGTCTCGCTGCGGGAGCAATGGATGCATCTCGGCTTGATGGGCATACAGTGGGGCATCAAGCACGTCCATCGCCTCGTTGAGTAGGTCCGGCGAAAAGTTCGAGAGTCCGACGTTGCGAGTCTTGCCGGCCTTGTAAGCCTCATCGTAGGCGGGAAGGACGGATTCGTGGTCGTAGATGCCGGACGGCCAGTGGACGTACAACAGATCAACGAAGTCGACTCCAAGTCGGTCGAGACAGCCATCGATTGCGGCAGGCACCTGCTCAGCGTTTAGCGGGACGTCGTGATGGACGGTCTTGGTCGAGAGCCAGATGTCGTCTCGAGCCACGCTAGATTCCCTGATCCCCTCACCGACGTACTGCTCGTTCTCGTAGACCTGTGCGGTGTCGATATGTCGGAAGCCGACGTCAAGAGCTGTATGTACGTTCTCGCGCCACTGGTCGCGCTTCTCGTCGGAATACGTTCCTAGTCCAAGGCGTGGTAGATATTCACGTGGCATCAAGTCGAGACACCCACCTTGTGGGCATTAATATGTTGGTCGGATACGACTTACGCGGTCAGGGTTCGTCCCTCGGCACCTGTCACGAACGTGTGCCCCTGCAGCGCGTTGCTGGCGCGACGGTGACTCTCGACGCTGCTCTCTTAAAATAACAACGTGCTTCACAAGAGCGATAGTAGAATGGTATTGGATTTAGAAAAACTGGTGGGGCCGAACTATTCTGATCACTCAGCAGGACGGTTGGTCAAGGAGATTTTTGTCAGGTGTTCCGGGTTCTGTTCGTACGTGTTTCTTGGTTTCACCATCAACAGCTACTAGATCAGCCGTATCACCGTCATACTCTACGTATGCTCGGCCACCATCATTCTCGATGAAGTCATACATTTGCTGGGGAGACGAAGAACCAGTATTGCCGGATGAAGGGTTCTTCCACCCGATAGTCGTAATGCATTCGCAGCCATCTAGGTGAGAGTCGTCTTTCGTAACACAGGTGACTCTAACAGCCATAGATATACATCATTCATTATATGATATAAATCTGACCAGTGGAATCACAAGTATCTCCTACCATTCAAGTTGTTCACTTCGGCACGCTCAATGACGCTATCAACCGGTTCACCGACTCTTCGATGAGAATCTCACTCGTGAACTTGATTAAGAAGCACAGATGAGTAGTAATACGGACGCAGATGGGGCACGTCTACTATCATCATCCCGGCGACAAGCAGTTCTCTCTTAACTTCGTCCATCCAGATCCTGACGAAATCGTCTCGCAGATCGTCGGCTACGGCGACGACGTCGCAGTGAAGGTCCAGAGATACGAGATTGACGAGGTATTCTACGTTATCTATACATCCCGCGTCGGCGGTAGGCCCGTTCAAGAGATTGACTTTAACCGGCCGTGGTGAATCGCCAGACATAGCTTGATTTCACTGTTTCATTGCCTGCTTGATGTTATGAACTGCACACATCAGGACGAGTTCACGAAATTCACCGTACCAAGTTCGCGCACGCACGGCGTCGCCGAGCGTGCGCTTGATCGTCGAGAAGACGGTTTCACACATCGCTCGTTGGCGGTATCGAGGCCCATCGATCCGCGCGTTATGCGCGTGATCGATGGGCCGGAACTCACGATGTTTGATCAGCGGTCTCACGTCCTTTTCGCGGAGTTTCTCGCGTAAATACATCCAATCGTAGCCTTTGTCCGCAGCGAGGCTGGCGAGGTCGCCCGCGTTGCGACGGGCGACCTGCCAGCCGAGCTGTGTATCGTGGCGTTTCTTGGTCGTACAGTGAACGTCCAGAATGGCTTGGCTTTCTGTGTCGATGAGAGCTGTCGCTTTGAGCGTCTGAACCCGGTAATTCGTCCGACGGCAGTAGTGCTTGCTAGCGTTTTCGCGGTCAAAGAACGTTGCGTCAATGGCAGCGTGACCGGATGGCTTGTGCTCCTGCGCCGACAGGCGCAGCAGCACTCGCCAAAGCGCTGTCTTAATTCTGTCAAACCACTTGACTAACGTGGAGTGATCGGGGAGATCGGCCGCGTTGAGGCCGATCTCCCCGAGTATTTGTGGCATCTCACTCAGCAAATCAAGTGCTTCTCGGTAGGATTTTTCCAGGTAAACCCGCAGACAGTGCAGCGACACCACCGCATACTCGGCGAAGCCGCCACCCCCTTCGGGGGCGGCGACTTCGCCTCGCTCACCAACAGCATTTTTAGCTAACTGAACCACTCTGCTCGTGAAGCGGGAGATCTTCGACATGAACCATCGGCGGTTTCCCGCTTCAGTCCACTAGTTCTAACGGTCGAAGCCGACGCTGTCCAGCGATTCACCAGAGCCCTTTAACCTGAAAGAGTCGCTCTCTGAGATGAGTGCCAACAACAGCACCATCGTCGTTCGTCTCCTCGAGATTTACCGCGCACTTCTCGCTCAGAACGAAGAAGAAGAGGGGACACCTGTCGAGGCGTACAAGAATATCGATATCGATGCGTTGCCAGATGTTCTCAATCGGACGTCATGGGAAGGGTCAGCAACAGACGTAGCGGGCCGACTCGCCTCGAATCTGATCCTCAAACACGCGCTTCCGAATGCCAACCATCGAACCGCTGTTGCACTAATTCAGTTCTATCTACGGCGCCTGAATCCGGACTTCGCTATGCCAGAAACGTCCGTAGAGACCGATCCAGACTCCTATGACTGGCGGGAATGGGTAAATGGGTACATCAACGAATCGAAGCGACTGTTGACCGTTCGACGGAAGAACGTCCTCTTCAAGCACCTGTATAGCTTCGGTGCGAGAACGCTTGAACGAAAACACGCAGTCGAGATTGACCTGGCTGAATACGAGCTGGATATGTACCCAAGTGAGGCGAAAATAGCCTACGCGGAGAAGCACGAGGATCTCTGGGTTAGGTTCGTTGAGGAGGCTGTCGACCGTGCCAGCTATCCGGAGCTAAAAGATATGTCTGGCCTCTCAAAAGCAGAATTCGCGGAAAAGATCCGGAATCTCGACTAAGCGGCTCTACTAGTCTTGAAGCGTGGCGACTGTTCGGCCCGTTTCCTCGGCCTCTTCGCTCCGCGACATGTTGTACGTCGCGAGCGCTTCGTCAACCGCTTGCTCAAGACTCATTGGTCAATCTAAACTTGGCTCTTCTATCGTATAAACGCTTGCATGGCTCACTAGAGAAAACAGATAGATGCCGTTCCAAGCTCCTAATCAGCCTGTTCATAGTCGATTCTAAGTGTATTAACAGTAGTTGAGACTGGTGATCTCAATGCATACTGGCCAAAAACGTGAACTAACTATATTGTTTTCAGATCCCAATTCCGCTTGACTCTAGATTATGGCTCGGTATTCTCGTCAGTTAGCTCTTCATTCTCGTCTAAAAACCCGTGATATGGACAGACGTACTCATCGCGGATCAGTTGCTCGTCGACAATCCTAAGACCGAGTGCATCTAGTTCCGTGCTGATCCGATTGAGGTCGTCGTGGTCCTTTCCGATGGCGTTCACGTAGACGTTCCGTTCACCGGTCATAATCTCACGAACGGCCGTCACACCTCGAATATCTCGTGCCTCGTTTGCGAGTTCATCGCGCTCAGGAACTGGCGCAGTACAAATTATCTTCGTGTACAGTGGATACCCGGCGAGGTCGTAGTCGATATCGATGTGGTACCCGCGGATGATCCCATTCTCTTCTAACTTGTTCAGACGTGTTCGAACAGTACTTGACGACAGTCCAAGCTTTTCGGCGATATCAGTTGACGATGTCGATCTTGCGTCTTGTTGTAAATAGTATAGAATGTGCTTGTCAACGGAGTCCAGTTCGCCCTTTCTCATCAATGGTCGATAGTGGCGTGTTGGAGGACTATAGTCTTGTTCCGTTCTTGTTTTGTTATTCGATCACCCTCGCCAGATAGTGTCTGTAAGCCCCTCTCGATTTGGAGACAGTAACAAATAATATGGGGTTTTCAATTGACGGTTCGTCAATTAAATCCCCTAGTTTATCAACTTCCGTCATCTATGCCAGACTGAACACTGTCGTGAAATCTGCCCTATCAACCACACTTGGACCAAGCAACATGATTCCACTTCGAGCAGGAAGAACTGACTCATCGAACGAAACCGAAGAGGCGTCACATTACATTTTAGGTGGCGGTCAGGTTGGCACCGCGATTGCTCAACAATTGCTGGCTGCCGGGCAGCAGGTCACCATCGTTGACAATTCGTACGAATCAAGTGATATTCCTGGGTTTACAGGAGATCCAGCGACCATCGATGTCCTTGTAGAAGCAGGAGTCGAAACCGCGTCGACGGTTATTGTTGTGACGCGCTCAGACAGGCGTAATTTGCTCATCGCACAACTCGTTCAGGCTCGATTCGATGTGCCACGAGTTATTGCATTCGTACACGATCCAGCCAGAGTTCCGCTCTTTGCAGCTGCAGGCCACGAACCGTTCTGTGTGACTACAGCGATAGCAGAAACATTTGGTGAAACGATATGAAAGAACTTGAACGCGACTTAAGTCTCTCCTCGGTACTCGCAATAAGCATCGGCGCAATGATCGGCAGTGGCATCTTCATTTTACCGGCACTCGCGCTAGAGATTGCGGGGCCAGCAGTAATACTCGCCTACGCCTTAGCAGGGTTGCTTGTCGTCCCAGCGGCACTCTCGAAATCCGAGATGGCGACCGCGATGCCCGAAGCTGGTGGGACGTACATTTACATCGAGCGGGGGATGGGTCCATTGCTTGGAACCATTGCCGGTGTCGGTACCTGGTTTTCACTGTCGTTCAAAGGTGCGCTCGCACTCGTCGGTGGCGTTCCGTACTTGCTCTTGCTGTTCGATCTGCCATTGAAGCCCGTAGCACTGGGACTTGCAGCGGTATTGATACTAATTAACGTCATCGGCGCGAAGCAAACCGGCCGTCTCCAGGTTGTGATTGTCGTCGTTATGTTGGCTGCCCTCGGTTGGTTCGCCGCTGGAAGCGCACCAAGTGTCCAGTCCGCTAATTATGCGAACTTCTTTGCGGATGGAATCGGTGGACTCCTCGCTGCGACCGGATTGGTGTTTGTCTCGTACGCCGGTGTAACGAAGGTGGCGAGCGTCGCTGAAGAGGTCGAAAATCCTGGCCGTAACATTCCACTCGGTATCCTTGGCTCGCTCGCGTTCACGACCGTTCTGTACGTGGCTATCGTAGCAGTACTGGTCGGCGTAACTGATCCGGGGAGTGTCGCCGGATCACTGACGCCTGTGGCAGTCGCCGCCGAGGCCACCCTGGGTCGAACCGGTGTCATTGTCGTCATACTTGCGGCCATCCTCGCGCTGATTTCGACAGCTAATGCGGGGATTCTCTCTTCGTCCCGCTACCCGTTCGCTATGAGTCGAGATCAACTCGCTCCACCGTCTCTCTCGACGGTGAGTGAGCGATTCGGGACACCAGTTGCCTCGATAACGCTCACAGGTATGGTGCTGTTGGTAATGATTGCGTTCGTCCCGATTCTGGAAATCGCCAAACTTGCGAGCGCGTTCCAGATTCTGGTCTTTGGCCTGATCAATCTGGCTGTCGTCGCATTCCGCGAAGGGAGTACAGAGTACGATCCTGAGTTCACCTCACCGCTGTATCCTTGGATGCAGATATTTGGTGCAATCACCGGGCTACTGTTGCTCACACAGATGGGGACGGTTGCACTCGTAGGGGCCGCTGTCATCATTGTCGCGAGCATCGGCTGGTACTTGTTCTACGTCCGATCACGAGTGAGTCGAGAGGGAGCGGCAACGGATGCAGTCCGTCGACGCGTCGGCAGAGACGTGCTCACGGAGACTGAATCCGCGGTGGACGATACGTCACGTGAAGTGCTCGTTGCACTCACGAAGGACCTCGACGAGAGTCGGGAACAGTCGCTCGTCGCTATTGCTGCTGATTTGGTCCGTCAAGACGGTGGCCGCGTGGTCGTTGTGCGGTTCGAGGAGGTCCCTGACCAGGCACCGCTCACCGAAGACGTAACGGTACAGTCCTCGTCCGATATCTCGTACGAAACTCGGATTGAGTCGCTCTCGACCGAGCTGGACATCGATATTGAGGCTGACGAGATTGTGAGCCACGACACGAAACACGCAGTCGTCAATTTCGCCGAGAATCGGGGAGTAGACTCGATAGTCGCAGAACACGAGCCACTGCGGCTTCGATCCCGACTATTAGGAGACCCGACCGACTGGATTGTTCGTCACGCTCCTTGTGATGTCCTTCTTGTAGACAATCTCGGATACGATCAGCCGGAACACATTGTTCTCTCAGAAGATGGGGGACCGTACCCGCCGCTGGCAGTGAACGTCGCCGAAGCAATCGCCGCCGCGAATCAGGGTAATATCTCACTGTGGTATCCCGCTGATCTGGAAGATACTACTCAGTACGAGCGTACAATCGGTGACTATCAGACAGAACTCTCAGAGATGCTCTCTGTTCCGGTCCGTACGGAACTGGTCAGGCCCGACGGCGGGCAACCGTCGAATCCGGATGTGGTAGTGCGTCGCGGCAATGACGTGAGACTTCGAAGCGCACTGTTCGATGAGAGTCCGGTCTTCCCGAGTCCAGGCTGCACGACAATTACCGTGTATCCTCACAAATCACGACAGCCACGTCTTGCACGCCGGCTCCTCGAACGTCTCACGTTCTAATTTGGGATGGCCTCGGCGACGGCATGACGACACCTGTCTTTCGCCGGAGTGCACACCAATCGTACTTCGCCCCCGAAGTGAGTACGGACACATCAACACATTCCAGAGCAATCCACAGTTCAGTCCGACTACAAGGAACCGGAAACAGAACAGGTCCAACAACACTGATCAGGCTCTGCCAGCTCACATGCACTGGAGATTCCAATTTCTAGGGGTTTATAGAATTATTCAAGTCCGTTAATTCCCCTCGTCTGAACATCAACCGTATTCTCGAACTGTGGTCTCAAGCAGGAACTCACACGAAGCCCATGCTATTACTTTGCCGTCCTGACATAGAGAGATACTAATCGATGCGACGAGTACTTCGATTCCTCGTTGGTGTTGGTTCCGGCGGTGCGATTTTGGCTGGATATCTCTATACTATCGGTGCTGAGACGGTTCTCAACCGGGCAGTCGCTGTTACACCGTTGGCCTTAGCCATCTTGGCGATTCTCGTCGTGCTGGAGGGATTGGCAGATGCGATCGGTGTCTGGGCATCGATCGCTCCGCTTGGCGATGGCATTTCGCCCGGCAAAAGTGTGCAGTTCGCGCTCGCTGGCGATTTCTTTGATACACTTAGCCCAGCGGGCCCAGTCAGTTCGGAACCGATTATGGCTCGATTCTTCAGCGTTGCCACGGACACGGGATACTCTGAGGCTCTCGGTGTTCGCTCAACCGCAAAGTACGTGAAATCAGGTACGCAGGCCGTCTTCTCTGCAGTACTCGGAATGTTCGTGCTCTTTGGAACGCCCGATTCGACCCCGATCTTGCTGACGTTCGGTCTTTCTATTGCTGGGCTCGTGGTGTTCGGCGGGATGATTCTCCGGACTCGCAATCATCTCTCGAAGGGGATTACAACGGTACTGACGCCAGTTGTTTCACGGATATCTGGGCTGTATCGAGAACAACCACATGATCGAGCGTTCGTCGCGACTAGTGTTGACCGATATTGGCAACGAATCGTTGGCTTCCAAGAGACTCCTGGTCTGCTCGCTCTCATCGCGGTCGGCGGCCTCATTGAACAGTTCTTGACTGCGGCTGCGCTCTGGATTGCCCTCGCCGGGCTCGGCGTCAACAGCGTCTTCCTTCCAATCCTCGTCATTATCCCCCTCCCACAGGTCGCAAGCGTGGTCCCGATCCCGGGAAGCCTCGGCGCGTACGACCTGTTGCTCGGCGGTGCGCTCGTCCTCGTCGCGGGGGTCCCCAGTACGGCGGCAACGGCTGCAGTCCTCGTCGTTCGGACGCTTTCCCTTCCGTTCAGTGGAATTGCTGGTGGAATCAGTGTTGCCTACTTGCGTGGATGGCAGCCGAGAACTTGATCAAAGTGACTGGAAAGGTTATCTGTGGATTTACGTTGTTAAGCGATTCTGCCAACCCGGACTAGAATCATCAGGAACGAGATCGGAGCTGCTCCTGTTCAGACATACGCCTCAAACTCTTCGCCGAACACCAGGAAGTAACCCGTCCCGACGACGCCGATGACTGCTGCGATAGTGAACGCGATTTCTGGATTGACGAACTCCCAGAGATACCCGCCAAGAGCGGCACTCGGAATAACGACGGTATTCCGGAGGAGGTAGTAGGTACCGGTGACACGTCCGCCAGCGCCGGCTTCGGCGGGCCCAACGATCAGCGCCTTGTGTGAGGGCAGCCCCGCAAACCGAAGGCCAGAGAACGCGAAGATGAGGACCATGGCCCACTGGAGCGGCATTACCGGGTCAAGGACCTCCGGCCCGCCGATAAGGACGATCGGGAATAACGCGTAGACGGCGAACCCCAGCGCGACGATGGGCTTGAGGCCGACTCGTTCGGCGAGTTTCGCTGCGGGTGCCATGATCAACAGCGCAATCAGCATCTCGACGCCGAGCAGATAACCGAAGAACCCCTCCGGTGAGAGATCGATCGCATACGAAAAGCTGGCCAGCGAAACAGTCGTCTCGAAGCCGACTTGGTAGAACTGGGTGATCACAAGCACGAAAAAGACGTACACCATCCCGTTAGCGAACCGGACGAGCGTATCTCCGACCAGTAGCGGGCGGAGTGGGTCGGGCATATTCCGCAGGTCGCGTCTGATCTGGTCGATCCCCTCGAAGGAGTCACCGATAGCATCTTCGCTGGCATCATAGAGGAGATGCTGGGCGACGGTTCCGATAATCCCGAAGATGACGGCGACGGCAAGGACGTACTGGAAGCTCACCGTGAAATCCGGGTGGAAGCCGATGAGGACAGCCGCGAGCACTGGCCCAATGAGAAACGCCGTCCGGCGAAACGTCTCCGTGCTGGCGAAACCGGCGGCCAGCCGCGAGGGGTCGGTCGCCTGCTTGACGACCGCGAACGTCGCGCCCAGCCCGAACGACTTCCACCCTTGCGCGAGCAAGAGGCCGACGAAAATCCAGATCCAGGGCTGGATCGTCACGCCGGCGACGGCGAACGTCCCGAGATTTGGCGCGACCAACCAGACCCCGAAGCCGAGCGTCGAAATCAACCCGAATAGGGTCAGTGCGTAGCGGGAGCCGATGCGGTCCGAAATAGCCCCGCCCGGATACGGAAACACAGCTGAAATGATGTTCCCGATAGTCCCGAACAGCCCGACCACGAACCCAGAGGCGCCGAGCGCGACCATGTATTCGGGGAGAAACCGACTGGTCATCTGGAAGCCGAGACTGAAGGCGAACATCGCAAGCGACAGCACGAGCACGTCCCGCTCTAAGGCGAAGAACTGCCGAAAGGTGTCTAATGGACCTGTTTCCTCGGCGTCGACGGACACCTGTTCCTGACTCATAGGTCCTTTCGAGTATGCCCTGTTTGGTCACGTGATTCGCCACACCACAAGCGTTCCTTCTGTGGAATACTGCCTGTAGTTCGAGTGGGTAATCCGCTCATCATAGTCATTACGTGAGCACCCGGGTATATAGATTCTTATGGACGGATAACTCATACAGATTTACCGAGAGAGTCCGCACCATGACCAAGACACTAGGCTGCAATTCCGTGATTGAACGTCGGTGGTTTGCGGTTCCGGGAGGATATCCAAGATGACTGAGAATTGGCTTCCAGCGGAGACGCTGAAACACTTAGACACACAGGTTGCTTTCAATTCAGAGCGGGTTCACTTCCGGTTTCGCTGGGACCAGCCCCACCCTGGGGGGTGGATTCACGATATGCTCGTATACGAGGATGGGAAATGGCGGCAGTTCGCAGATCCGTCGCCGTGGGTGACAGCCGACGAGCACTCGGAGCACTCAGGATTCTACGAGGACCGCGTGAGTTTCTTGCTTGACGATGGGTCGGTCAAGGGACTCGAGGAGTTCGGCGGATGGTTGACTGTGCACGAAGGGATGCGGTCGCTGCCTAGTGAAGTACCAGAGTCCGAGGTACAGGCCCACGATCATTTCGGTCCGGACGGCCTCGACAAGACCGATATCCGGAAGTACATCCCACAGGCCTGCGAGGGGCAGTGGTGGGAAAACGACTGGCGGACGATTAAGCCACAAGACGAACTCGAGCAGCTGAAGCGGGAGGGCGTGTTTCTGGACCTTCCGATGTGGCGGGCCCACCGAAGCAACCCGAAGGGATACGGGACAGATCATCACGTCCTCGATTACCGCCACAGCGACCAGGGCCGCAATACGTACGGAACTCAGGAGTGGGGCCCCGAGGATGGTCCCGACTTCATGTGGGACCCGGCGGTGGTGGAGAGTGGGGCACTCGATTATCACGAGGTTCGTGAGGGAAAGTTCCCAGACCAACAGGACGGCACCTATGCACTAGAGCTGGACGACGCGGTCCCGTTTGATCCGGCTGTCGCGGAGTGGGAGGGCGCGATGATCCCACGCCGCCCGCTTCGCGACCCCGAAGGGAGCGCGGCGGACTGGAAGGCGACAGGTGTGTGGGACGACGGCGAGTGGGTCGTCGAGATGTGGCGTGATCTACAGACAGATCATCCGCTGGATACGACACAACTGGAGCCAGGGGGCGTCTACACGTGGACACCGGCAGTCCACCATGGCGCTGGACAGCGCTGGCACTGGGTCGGCTACCCCTACAAGCTCGGGCTGGGTGTCGAACCCGAGTACGCGGGTGAACAGTACACAGCTGGCACGACAAAACTCGTCGCGACCGAGTTCACCGGTGGTTCTCCCGACTGGGACCGGATCGAGACGTATACACTGCCGCTCGTGTTCCCGGGACTGCTCATCTGGGACGACCTTATCGACGACTCCCATCCACGAGCTGCGGACATCCGTAACGCATCGGTCACGATGTGGGAACTCTACGAGAACGCACCCGACTCAGTCATCGGGTAGGACATCTCCTATCGCGTGCGTCAAAAAGCGGTTCAACGGGCTCTTTCATAGCCGATCACAATACGACGAGCAGTTCGTACGCGATACCGGCGATGACACCAACTCCAATCGTTCGCAGGACGCTCTGGTCGAATCGGAGATGGAGGACGCCGGCGAGTACTGCGATCCCGAGCGCCGGCAGATTGACCGAGGCGACGACCGGGAGCAACAGTCGCATCCCGTAGCTGTCGACGACGACGGTCGACTCGAAGAGCGTCTGAACAGCGAACCAGAGGCCGAGGTTCACGATGACACCGACGACGGCCGCTGTGACGGCGGACAGTGCGGCCGTGATCGACGTCCGCCCACGAAGGTACTCGATGTACGGTGCGCCCATGAAGATCCACAGGAAACTGGGGACGAAGGTTACCCACGTCACGACGAGTGAGCCCGCGATGCCAGCGACCAGTGGATCCAGCGCGCCGGGGTTCCGATAGGCGCCCATGAAGCCGACAAACTGGACGACCTGGATGAGCGGCCCGGGTGTCGTGCCCGCGAATCCGAGCCCGTCGAGCATCTCCCCGGGGAGCAGCCACTCGTAGGTGAGCACGGCCTCTTGAGCGACGTAGGCTAACGCCGCATAGGCGCCACCGAATGAGACCGTCGCGACGACGCTGAAGAATAGTCCCTCCTTGACGAGGACGTTGCTCCGGCCGAGGAACACACCGAGAACGAGCAGCGGGGCGAACCAGACGATCAGCCAGGTGACCAGCGTTACCAGCGCCCGTCGTTTCGACGGCCGGGAGACAGACGGCGCATCGGAGATGACAGCTGTGGTGGCGTCAGCGTCGTAGCCGGTCACGACGGTGAACACGTCCGGTGCGATTCGGTATCCGAGATAGCCGATCAAACCGGCGGTGGTGATGATGAGCGGAAACGGGACGTTGAAAACGTACATACCGATGAACGCAGCGATAGCTAGCAGGATCATCGGGCGGTTCTCGAACACGCGCCGACTCAAGCCGAGCACGGCCGCGAACACGATCACGAGGACGGCTGCCTTCAGGCCGAACAGCAGGCCGGTGACGACCGTGAGTTCCCGGTAGGTCACATAGAAGATGCTCAGGCCCAGGATCGAGAGGAAGCCGGGGAGGACGAACAGCCAGCCGGCGATGAGGCCGCCTCTGGTGCCGTTGAGCAGCCAGCCGAGATAGACCGACAGCTGCTGGGCTTCCGGCCCGGGCAACAGCATCGTGTAGTTGAGCGCGTGCAGGAAGCGTCGTTCGCTCACCCACCCCCTGTTCGTCGACGATATATCGGGACATAACCGCGATTTGCCCGGCTGGTCCGCCGAAGCTGGACGCTGCGACCCGCGCCCACGTCCACGTCGCTTCTCGAAGCGTCGGGGCGGTCGCCGGCTGCTCCTTTGATTGCTCTTTTTCTTCCTGATGCTCTTCTTCCATCGTTCCCAGTGAAATAGTACTATTTGTGGACCTTTCCGGCCGATACACCGATTGACTGCCGTCGGTAGACCGAAGGACCCGATATGAGCGGCCAAACCAGTGTGGTGATTTCGGAGTTCCGGCCGAACTTTGGAGGTTCAAATATGGTCGATATACTGCTTAGCGAGACGTCAAAGACGGTGGCCACGGTAATCATCCGGTTTTTGACGACCATTCCGCAAAAAGAACGGTGGAGTCAATCCTCTTCCCTGTAGAATAAGGCTTCTTTCGATGCGTTACAGCTCGGACACCGCTCTGGGAGCGTTTCTTCGTCTGTGAGATCACCCATCTCACCACATTCACCACAGCGCCACATGCTGTAGCTCTGATTGAGGGCGTCTTGACTGTTACCTATCGGAACCTCCGTTTCTTCTTTGTTCCCCTCCACCGGAGGCCGGTCGCGTTCTGGAACCATACTTCATCATTGTTCCTGAGGAATAAATTATTTTTTCATATTGGTCTATTATAATCGATTTACTTTTGACTGGGTTTTATTCCGCTCGCCACCCTCGTCCCGTTTATGACCGGCAGGAAGAACGCGATGCTCACCACCGAGGATCGGCGGTGGTTGACCGGTGAGAAGGTGTATGACGGACAACACGCGAAACAGCAACGGTATCAGCGCCGGCGGGACATTCGCGAGCGCGTTTACAATTCGATACTGGACTTTTCCATTCTACTCGAGGAATTGGACGACGATGAGTGGCGCGAGATTTTTGGTGAGATAACCGATGGGGGACGCCAGTGGCAGACTGCGGACGAAGACCTCCAGGCTGGTGTTCGCGATGGGCTCGCGTTCCTCCTTCGAACGGTCGGCGTCGCCACACTGATGCGGGACGGGGACGTGCCGCAGGACACCGTGCCCGAGCGGCTGTTCGAAGCGGCCCTTCGACGAGCCGGGCACCGAGACAGATTGCTCGTTAATTCGGTTTCCTTGGATATACAGGCGAGTGACGTGGGTATTCCAGAACTCCTCGAGGACCTCCAATCGGACGAACCTATGTCTGCTGGCAGTCTCTACCTTCTTATGGAAAGCGGGGCTGTTGATACCGACATTGTACAGGAGTGTCTTCGGGACCAACTGATTGAGGACGATTCTGAGGAGGTCTGAGTAAGATGTCCATCACTTCCAAGCGCGAACTGTTCGACCGGGAACTCCAGAAACTGTATCACGCGGAGATCGAAATTCTCGATCTTCACAGCGATCTCGCCGATGCGGCCGCGAGCGACGAGGTCGAGGCGATATTCGGCGGCCACGAGGGCGATACAGTCGACCAGATCGACCGGATCGAAGCCATCTTCGCAGCACTCGATATGGAACCGCGCGAACAGGGCAGTCCGATCATGGAGGGCTTGCTCGCGGAGAAAGATCAGTTCGTTCTCGATGTCGAAGACGACGACCTCCGGGACTTGGATGTTATCAGCATCGGGATGATCAACGAGCGACTTGAAATCACGCTCCTTGACCGACTGATCCTCTTGGCCGGTGAATTAGGGCTCCCAGAGCCGACCGTATCGAATTTACAGGAGAACCGGTCGGAGGCACAGGCAGCACTCGAACGGATGCAGCAGTTCCTTGAGGATCGCCGTGTGGGACAGTCGCATTGACCACTGGTTGACTGCTAGCGAATGTGCGTAGCAGATCGCCTCGGTGTGAACCGTCTCGGAGTCAAGCTCCGGGGCACTCGGCCTGCTCCGCCTGTAGATTCCCCCGACTAACGGATACTTTTGAGGGCTCTATCGGTTAGAATTGCACCCGATACGGTCAAAACGCGATGTGAGAAATTACTGATATCGTCGTTTAACAGCAATCGTCAGTGTCACAGATGTCGTCGTACTGAATCCCTGTCTCCTCGCTGATAGCCTCGTTGCACTGTATCAGGACAGTCTCGAACTCGAAGTCATCCACATCGGACTGCATCGCTGCAAGTTCCTCGCCGAGCGCTTCGGCCGCGTCTAACATGTCTTCGTCGGTGGTACTCAACAGCACCCACCCCCAGTTGACTGGGCGAACTGCTGACCGATCTGCTCACTTATTACGTCGTTGGTCTCCTGGAGCAGTTCGACAAGCGCTTCCTGCGCTTCGCGGTGGCGCTGGATCGTGTCAGTTTCGTCCATCTCCAATTTGAGATCCTGGAGTTCGCTCATGAGCGATTGGTCGAACCCACCTTGTTGCATCTGTCGTTGTTTTTGCTGGAATTCCTGCAGCAATGCCGACGCCTCCGAGTCCTCTTCAAGGGCTTCGCTGGCCTCAACGAACTCTTGATAGGTCTCTGACTCGGTGAGTGTCTGCATGAATGTCTGGAGTTGCTCTTCAACGGCGGCCTCAGAGGATTGCCCTTCGCTCATGAGATGGTCACCTCCTGCTCTCGCTCCGTCAGGTCCGAGAGACCGGTAATCTCGCCACCGAACGCGCGCAGTTCGTCCAGCCCGATCGGTTCGTCCCGACGCAGCGGCGCGAGCATCATCGGTGTCTCGAAGCGGTCCTTGATTTCGCCGAGGTATTTTTCCTGCTGAGCTCGCCGATTCGCGAAGAAGGCGTTATCGCCGTACTCCTCAGGCAACAGGTAGTTCGCGACGACGAAGGCTGTCTCGATACCGACCTGGTCTTTGAGGTCTTCAGCCGCACGGTAGGCCTCCATCATTGGTGTGTATTCGGGGTACATGACGAACGCGAAGGAACTCTGCTCGGGGTCCTGCATCGTCTCGATGACCTCGTCGTACTGGTCGCCCTTCGCCGGAGCGGCCCCCTTCGTCAGTGAACCCAGATCCATGAAGCCCTTCCAGTCGGACGGGAGTTCCAGCAGGCGGAGCGTGTGGCCTGTCGGGGCCGTGTCGAAGACGACAATATCGTAGCCGTCTTCCTGGAAGTAGCTCACGAACTTCTCCAGTGCGGCCATCTCTTCGGCACACGGTGACTCCAGCTCTTCCTCGACGTTACCGATGGCAGCCTCAACGTCCAGTTCGGTGTCCTCCTTGTCCGCGTACATTTCCTGGACGTGGGATAGCACCTGCTCGCGGTACTCTTCGAGGGCCTTCTCTTGGTCGATGCGAGCCGCGTCGAGATTCGCCTGACTGACCGACGTCGGTTCGTGGCCAACCGGCTCGCCGAAGATGTCTTCGAGATGAGCGGCCGGGTCGGTCGTGACGACGAGCGTCTGGTAGCCGGCCTCCGCGAGCTTCGTCGCCGATGTCGCGGCGACGGTGCTCTTGCCGACACCGCCTTTCCCAGTGAAGAACAGGTAGCGAGTGTCTTCGCCAGGCGTCAACTGTTCGGCGACCGACTCGGGGTCGGCCAGCGTCTCGACGTTGACTGACTGGTCGGTGTCGACGTCCGTGGCAGAGCCAATTTCGACGGTCGCTTCCTCGCCGTCGTAAATGACACCGCCGACATCAGAGAGCAAATCCAGGCCAGCGATCTCACCGGGCTGGAGTGGATAGGTTGCTGTGGCGTCTGCGTCGAACTGGGTCTTCGCCCGCTCGACGACCGCCTGTTCGTCCTCGCGTTTCCCCTCGAAAAAGGGGTCGTCACAGACCGACTCGGGGAGGTAGCCGTTGACCACGAGTAGCTGTGAGTTGATACCAAGTTCGCTCAAGTCCGAAGCGCTGCGCTCTATTTCGTCGAGCGAGGAGTCCTCGGGCTTGCCGACGAACGCGAAGGTCGTCTGCTCGTCATCTTGGAGCGTGTCGATGGCCCGCTCGTACTGGGTCTTCTTGTCCTCCATCGAGGCGGCAGGGCCGATACAGGTCGAGCCACCCTTCTCCAGTTCGGCGTTCCAGTCGGAGGGCAGTTCCATCAATCGGATGGTGTGGCCAGTCGGTGCGGTATCGAAGACGACCACGTCGTACTCCGGGGACTCCATGAAGTCGACGAAATTGTCGAAGGCCGCGATCTCATCGACACACGGACTGTTGAGTTGCTCCTCGACGGTCTCGAGCTGTTCGTCGTCAAGCAGTTCCCGCATCGGTTCGATGGTCTCTTGGCGGTACTCCTCGGCGGCTTGATCCGGGTCAATTTCGATGGCCGAGAGGTTGCCGATATCGTTGATTTCGGTCACCTCGTGGCCAATCTCCTGCTGGAAGATGTCCGAGAGGTTCGGCGCGGGGTCAGTTGTTACCAGCAGTGTTTCATAGTCGTTGTCCGCTAACCACGTCGCCGTAGCACAGCTGACAGTGCTCTTGCCGACGCCACCCTTCCCGCTGAAGAAAACGAATTCGGTATCTTCGCTGCTCGGTTCGACGATTTTCCTGGCTCCAGTGTGTGTACTCATCGGTTATGCTTCCTGTGGGGTACTCTGCGCGTCGCTCAGTTCGTTCGCGAGTTCGTCGTAGGAGAGATACTCCGATTTCGCGACGATGTCGCCGTCGACGACAGTAATCGGGAGTATCGATGGACCGTTCTCCTGAACCATATCGTAGATGCGCTGGGTGTTCAGAAACTGGTCGATGTTGTGTTGCATATTCGCCCGCACTACCTCAACATCGTACTCGTCTTCGAGTTGGTCAAGGGCGGCGCTGACCTCGACGAGTTCGTCGTCGGGGTCCGGTCCACAGACGCCGGTGGAACAACACATCGCTTCTTCGTACAGGGTGAGTTCAGTCATAGTATTTCGGAGTCGTTCAATTGAATTGGTAATCTGCTTGAGTCAGTTTCAACCGTATCGGAACTATTCTGCCGGATTCAATTGAACATTAATTCATATATACTTCAAGCCTTCGGTCAGCCAACGATTCCGTCCGTTGCCCGCGGTTCATCATCAGGACCGCGTTTACTCGACGGCAGCGCGCGGATCTCCTGACGAGACTAAGCGCACTTTTTCTCCCGAAATTTTGTACTAGTTAATCGTTTCATGTGAGCTCTAAGCCGTATTATCGGGTTCTATCATCTCACCCCTCGCCAATGATACTGGTTACGTGTTGCTGTCCGCTGCAATACAGTAATGAATGAGTATATACTAAAACAATCTCGTTTTGATGTTGCTGTTTTTGCAACCTATACTCCACAACACTTACTTTACTATCTCCTCAACCTATGTGTATGTCATCAACCGAGCGGTTACAACGGTATCTCTCCGAAGAAAGCGGTAGCTGTGGTGATGCGGAAGTGGACCAGCGACTCGCCGAACTCGAAGAACTGGACGCGGCCGCGGGCGGTCCCGATCTTGAATCGGACGTAAGTGTGTTGTCCGCGCTCGCCAATGAAACGCGGTACAAAATCGTCCGGATCTTACACATTGCCGACGGAGAGCTCTGTGTCTGTGAGTTCTCGCCGCTGCTGGATGTCAGCGACAGCGCCATCAGTCACGCGCTCTCCCAGCTCACCGATGCCGGACTCCTGACTCGCCGGAAAGACGGGAGATGGCGGAAATACCGAACGACAGCACGGGCAAACGCGCTGCTGGTCGCACTCGACGGGTCTCGGAAATGAACGATCTACCGACTGAGAGTTGTAGCGACCAGTGTAGTTCACAGACGAGAGTTTATTACCGACACGCCGGATTGAGTGCCTATGACCGATAACTCGACAACGAAATTTGGGTTCGTCTGTGTACAGAACGCCGGCCGGAGTCAGATGTCAGCAGCCTTCGCCGAGCAGGAACGTGAGCAGCGCGGTCTCGAATCCAGCGTCGAGATACTTACCGGTGGGACACGGCCTGCTGATCACGTGCATGAGGAAGTTGTCACGGTCATGCGCGAACTCGACATTGACCTCTCAGACCGGATACCTCGGAAAGTCTCGACAGCCGAACTGGAATCGTGTGACATGGTCGCAACGATGGGCTGCTCGACCTTGGAACTCGACGCGGAAACCGTCGATGTCCGTGATTGGGCACTGGACGACCCTGATGGGCAAGATATGGAACGTGTCCGCGAGATCCGAGACGATATAGCCCACCGTGTCAAAGACCTCTTCGACGAGTTCTCCCCCGGCTACTAATTAATAATAAGCATACTTTCGGTGTTGTGAGTGGGCAGTGTTTACCTGTGGAAATCCTGGAATCTCGACAAACCTTCATGGGCGACACACTGTTTCGGACCGTATAGATACTAAGTCTATATGATACAAAACAACTCTTGTGCTGGCATGTTAGACGGATTCTTGAGCCTGTCGTGGGCAGCCTCCCGTAGTGGCTGCAACTCGTGACTCTGAACGCACTGTCTTTCGACGGATCGCACAACAGTCATACAGTGAGTGGCCAGCATATGATTCGACACCACTGTACGACCGGAGTTCTCTTGGCGGACTCGAAGAAGACATCCGGACTGTTGCCTCCACATGGTTCGACCACGAGGCCCACAATTCCGTCGACGAGTTTACGTCCCATTACCCAGTAGCGTATTTTCAGTTTCGACCACACGACCAGTATTCGGAAGCCACCCAGTACGGGATGACCCAACTGTTCCGACTGTTTCTGCTCAAAGAAATTCACGGCTGGACCCACGAAACGTCACTTCTCACGTACCTCACCCACCACCCTAACCTCCGTGAGCAACTGGGCTTGGGGAACGTCCCAGACCAGTCGACGCTGTGGCGTACATGGCACGAACGGTTCACTGCAGAGTTTCGTGAGACAATTGAGGCGGTTGCGCGGACGGTTCTAATCAAAGCTCAGGACGCGGGTGTTGCTGTTCCGCAAGAGCCAGAACGACACCTTCCATTTCAGCGTGACGAGGAAGAATCAGACACTAGTGACCAAGCTATCCTCGACGAAGCAGCACCGATTACGGACCATGTCAGCCGTGTCGTCTTCCCAGCCTTCTCACTGAATCGAGACGACGGCTGTGAGATCCATGAGAACGCCTACTGGGACTTACAAACGCATCTCGGACTTCGTGAGGGGCTGGCTGCTAACGAAGGAGCCCGAAGCTTCGTCTATGAATCGACCCGGGATCGGACACCGCTGGGTCACGCTCATCGCGAGCACATCCGCGACCTGTCGATTGAACAGTCTCGGGAGATGTATCGCCAAGCAATTGACCGTCTATTGAACGAGTTAGCAGGGAGAGAGGAATTCGTTCGAGCGGGTATTGTCGCTATCGATATTACGGAAGCCGACCCGTTCACAGGCGATAGGACTGGGCATGAAGACGAAATTATCGGAACGAAAGAGCAAACTGATGAGTACGCCTACCAGTGGGCGACAGTCCAACTGGTCGGGAACGCTGTCCCAATCGTACTGGATGCGCGACCAGTTCGGAAGGGCGAGAGTCGGAAAGAGATCGTCGAAGACTTGCTCAACTCTGCCGAGGAACTGGTCCATGTCGATAACGTGTTGATGGATCGGGAGTTCGACAGCCAGCATATTCTGGAGATGCTCAGCCAGCGCAGACTGTCGTATGTCGTGCCCAAGCGGATGCAGACCAGCGAGAGAGCCCAAGCCAAACGCCTGCTCCAGCGGGGTCAAGACCGATACGAGACCGACAGGAAGCTCCATCTCGGAAAGAACGAATGGCACGAGACGACGCTGATCTACCGACGGAAGGAGGATTCTGAACACGACGACTACCGGCAGTACTCGGTATTCATGTCCAATCGCGGTAGTGGCTTCCTTACTGAGTACGGGTACCGGTGGGAGATTGAGAGCGGCTATCGGTCGATCAAACGCTTCATGGCCGCGACGACATCCAAGGATTTCGGGTTACGATTCTTCTACTTCGCGTTTGCGTGTCTGCTATACTCGATTTGGCGAGCGGTGGATCTGCTCGTACGGGTCGAACTAACTGGTGAATACGAGCATTCGCTGATTGTGACGGCCGATAACACGCTAACGCTGTTGAAGAAGGAAACCGGAATCGGGTAGAGAGCCGACTCAATTCGGGTGAATACGGAGTTTGAGTGGCTACACTATCGAAAATCTTCGGAATCTGGTAATATTATCAGTAGTACAATATGAATGGCTGATTGAGAGGTAATCTGGAGCTGTTTTCGGTCGACGATTCGGCCAAATACATGCATTACAGGCCCGCTAAAACCGCTGTAGTCTCAACTTCCCATCCAATGGTTTTGATATAGCACTATGTAGTTTATAAGGTAGAGAACTGGCGTCTGATGCGCTGAAATCACCCCAAACGGTGGAATTCTGGGTTTCAGTTTAGGTTTGTATTAATGTAGTAAGCACCACCAGTTTTACCCGCACCGCCGCTGTACGGGAAGCATGGATCGTCTTCCGCCTGAGTACGACGCTACTCCCGGGGATGACGCCCTCGAAGCAGCCATCGACAAACGACTCGTCGATATCGACTCCGGGCGCTACCGAACCAACGTCGCCAGCGTCCTCCGAAAGTTCGCAGCATGGAGTCGCGACCAGCACGGAATCAGCAGCTCTGAGGAGATTGACGACGACGTCTGTCGACAGTACGCTCGTGATCTTGCCCGGGCCGAGGACCAGGACGATATCTCCCCAGAGACAGCACGACGGTACTTCGCCTATCTGCGCTCGTTCCTCACTTGGGCTGTCTACGAGGGTCTGATCCAGACAAACCCGGCCAAGACCAACCACGCCGAAGACCCGCTTCCGACCGACGAGACAGAGAGTGACCAGCAGTACTGGACCACACGCGACCGAGAAGCCATCTGTGCGACTGCCACTGCTCGCGTCGATGAAGCCGGCGAGAGCGAGGATATCGACCGCACGGCAGCCTACCGCGATCAAGCACTTGTCTTCCTCCTCGCCTATTCTGGGGCTCGCAGCGCAGAACTCGTCGCCGTCTCCGACGATCAAGACCGCAACGGCCTTCGGTGGCGGCACGTCGATCTCGACGCCGGTACGATGCAGGTGTTCGGCAAGAATCGCACTCGTGAATCTGCGCCGATCCTCGACGACGGTCTCGATCCACTCCGACGCTGGAAGCAACTTCGAGAGCCCGATGGCGACGAGGCTGTGTTCCCTAGACTAGACAACGCGGCAAAAGCGCTTGACCCGACGCCGTCGATCACAACGCAGTCGGCCCGGGATATCCTCGCTGACCTCTGTGACTGGTCTGCCTACGACTTCGAGGAACCGCTGAAACCCCACGGCGCTCGTCGTGGCCTCGGTCGGGAAATCTATCGCGAAAATCCACAGCTGGCACAAGATGTGCTGCGGCACAAGTCCATCGAGACGACACACAAGGGCTACGCTCAGGAGGCCGCAAAGCGGACACGCGACGAAGCGAATGAGATTGTTAGCAGCGAGTAGGAGTGAACAGCGACATCGGCAGGACAGCAGCCTACCGCAATCAAGCACTTGTCCTCCTTCCCGCGTACTCAGGTGCTCGCAGCGCGGAACTCGTCGCTGTCTCTGATGATGAAGAGCGGAACGGCCTCCGGTGGCGTCACGTCAACCTCGACGCCGGTACGATGCAGGTGTTCGGCAAGAATCGTACCCCGTGAGTCTGTACCAATCCTCAACGACGCTTTCGATCCACTCCGGCGCTGGAAGCAACTTCAAGAGACTTCTGACGACGAGACTGTGTTCCCCAGACTCGACAACGCTGCGAAAGCGCTTGATCCGACGCCGTCGATCACAACGCAGACAGCCCGCGATATCCTCGCCAAACTCTGCGAGTGGTCCGACTACGAGTTTGAGGAGCCACTGAAGCCACACGGCGCTCGCCGGCGTTGTGATGATCATCGCTGGGATCGGTCAACTCGATCTATCAGTTATCGTATGCTGATACGACGATTGAGGTGTACGGGCAGTATGTCTCTGATGATACAATACTGTTGTGGTGAATACACCAAAGTGGAAACCATGGGGCTACCCATAAACTATTGTGCCGTAGCGTGAGGTGAATGGATCCAATCACACTATTGAGTGCCGTCGATCCGGTATGGGTGACATTGCTATCTCCGGAACTCGCAAGCCGTATGCAATTCGGATGGACGATTTCCGTTCACATCATCTTCGCGTCCCTTTCGATCGGGCTCGCGCCGTTTATTATCTACTTTACTTGGAAAGACGTGCGGACGAGCGAGCGGCGGTATGCGCGATTGCGCTCGTTCTGGGTGAAAGTTTTCGCCGCCGGCTTCGTGATGGGTACAGTCACCGGGATTCCGATGAGCTTCCAGTTCGGCACAAACTTCCCACAGTTCGCCGAGGTGGCCGGTGAACTGATCGGCGGCCCGCTAGCCTTCGAAGCGAAGATGGCGTTCTTTTTAGAGGCCGTCTTCCTCGGCGTGTTGCTGTACGGCCGCGACCGCGTCAAAGATCGGACATATATCATCTCGTCGGTACTCGTCGGCTTCGGTGCCTGGCTGTCGGGGTTCTGGATTTTGATCGTCAACGCTTGGATGCAGACCCCACGGGGCTACGAGATGGTCACCCGCAACGGGATGGAAATCGCCAAACTAACCGACCCGTTCGCCGCGTTCTTCACCCCGCGAATGCCCTGGATGTACGTCCATATGATGAACGCGTCGGTGATCTCGGTCGCACTGCTGGTCGCGGGCGTCTCGGCGTACATCGTCTGGAAAAAGCCCGACGCTGAAGCCTGGAACACCGCACTCAAGCTGGCTGTCGTACTCCTGATCGTCTCCGCACCGTTCCAAGCGGTCCACGGCGACGCCTATGGCCGCCACGTCGAGGACACCCAGCCACAGAAGTTTGCCGCGATGGAGGCTCACTACGAGACGGGGCAGGCCGACCTACACCTGCTCGCGTTTCCGAAGTCACCTGAGGCACTCACCGACCCGCGCGCCGAGAATCTCGTCACCGTGAGCCTTCCCGCAGTCGGGTCATTCCTCGCCAGTGGCGGGGACTTCGACGCCGAGGTCATCGGACTGAACGAGTACGAGGAGAACCCCCCCGTAGCACTCGTGTTCTGGTCGTTCCGTTTCATGGTCGGGCTCGGGTTCCTGTTCATCGGGCTCGCGCTCTGGGGCGGGTTCCTCATGTACCGAGGCCGGTTGGCCGACAGCACACGCTACCTGCAAGCGATGATCGCTGCATCGCCGTTCGGCTACGCTGCGTTGCTCACCGGCTGGTACGTCACTGAGATCGGCCGGCAGCCGTGGGTCATCCAGGGCGAGCTCAAAACGAGCGAGGCGGTGTCATCGACGCTCACCGGGGCCGAGGCGACACTGACCCTAGGCGGGTTCGTCGTGCTCTACGTCGGGCTGATGCTGACTGCGCTGTACATCCTGAAGTGGCTGGTCCGGGAGGAACTCCGGTCACTCGGCGTCCGAAAGTCGAGTGGCGGCCGCTGGCACGGCCCGATTCCGTGGGTGAGTAGCGATGACTGACCCGCTGTTGCCCGTCGACGCCTACCTCGTCGAATCGCTGCCAGAGATCTGGTTCGGCGCCGTGCTGTTCGCGTTGGGGATGTACGTCGTCCTCGACGGGTTCGACTTCGGTATCGGGATGCTTTACGCGACCCGGACGGACGAACGCGAGCGGGAGACGTTCCTGGCGGCGTTCGGACCGGTCTGGGACGCGAACGAGGTGTGGGTCGTCGCCTTCGGGACGATGCTGCTAGCGGCGTTCCCGCGCGTGTACTCGCGCCTCCTGGCGGACAACTATCTGCTCGCGCTCGGGTTCGTCGTCGCGTTGGTGTTCCGCGGCCTCGGTCCGGAGCTCCGCGAGCAACGCGACGACGAGCGCTGGAAGCGCTACACTGACTACGCGTTCATCGGCGGGAGCGTGTTCACGCCGCTCTTGTTGGGGATGCTCGCGGGTCGCTGGCTGTTCGGCGGGGCGACGCTACCAGTGGCGTTGACTGGCGTCGGCCTAGTCGCCGTCTCGATAGTCACGGGGGCGGCGTTCCTCGCAGCCAAGACCGAGCCCGGTCTGGCATCGGAACTGCGAGCGTACGGCATCGGTGCGACACTGGCGTACCTTGGCGGTGTGGTCGTGCTGCTGGGAACCGTCGTCGTGACCGATGCGGGCGGTGCTGCCGACGCGGTGCTCTCGCTGCCCGTCGCTGCAGTCGTCGCTCTCTCGGTCGCTGTCGGGCTAGGCGGGAGCGTACTGGCCAGACGTGATCGGTACCAAGCCTGGCTCGCGAGCGCGCTGGCGCTGCCCACACTATTGACGATCTTAGTCGCAATTCTGCTGTACCCGACGATTTATCCACCAACCGGGCTGCTGGTTAGGGAAGCGGTCGTGTCGCCACTAGCGCTGAACCTCGTGACCGTCCTCGGGTTTCCGGTCCTGCTGCTGGTACTGTGGTACTTCAAGTTCCTCTACGGCGTGTTTAGCGGCCCTATCGAGGGAGAGGGCTACGGGGGGTAACCACACCAACCTCTCGTCGTTCCCTTCTCCGCTCAGTACTGGTGGCTCTCCGATCGGCGATGTGTGCGATATGATAGAATCACATCCTCGCGATAGTGTATCTCTCTCGGCGTCACACATCACCAGTGCCGGCAACTGGAACGCGACGGAGCGTATCGGCTTCGGACTTCTGAGGACTGCATTGTCTCGCAGTTTGTCGAGCAGACACTCTAGCTGGGGCCATCGAAGGAAGGGAGTTCCATATGCATTGAGAACGCCGGCCTCAACTTCTGAAATTATGCGATTCCACTGGACTGGCGATGCTGATAATCGCCAAAGCCAAGCAGTGAAAAAAAGAGGGCACCAAGGAGGGTGAGTCACAGTCCAAAGCCGATACCTCTCCCGAACGCTCGATCCACTCTATGAATCTTGTACAGCGCGTATAGGCTTTTTATCAGATAATCGTATTGGCTAATAAATAGACTACTCGGGCGCAACGACATCTTCACACGTCGGACACTCCGCCCAGATACCCTCTGTACCATCGTCTTTCTCGTATTCAACCAGCAGCCACGGAGTTGTGATACGCTCGTCGCAGTTTGGACAGCGGCCGAGACTCTGCGTGTCATCAGGCATGGAAGGGGATGAAAGGAGCGTGTGACAGTGTTCCTTCGACGTAAAAATTGCCTATCCTCGGATATAAGCGTTTAGCCACTGTCTCGCGCTAATTAACAGAACCGTGTGCTCTGCCGTCGCGGTCACACCCACCCAAAACCGCTTAGCAGTATAATAGAGAGTCCTACTCGTCGCGTTAATCGCCTGCCTCGTCTTCCCCTGGCTGAACATCCCGAAGCCGATCACTGATCTCCTGCTCGTACTCTTCCAAGAGTTCGTAGAACTCCGCAATCGTCTCCGCAGCAGTCTCACCCTTCGACTTGATCGTCATACTGTCTTCGTCTCGCGTCCCGGTTCCTCGTTTCATCCGGGCCTCCATACTGCACCCAAAGTCCGTTCGTTCGACCTTTTCAACCGAATCTGGAGCCGTATCCGGCCCTGTGTCTGATTCTTCTGACATTGTTTCTCAGGACGCTCTCACTGGAACGCCCCGCACCCGACTGGGGCGCACAAAACAGCCTCAATCGCTGCTCTCGAACGCACCCAGACTGGCCTGTTCACTCGGGACAGACGTCGTGACCGGCGGCGTCCGGTCACCCGAATCCATCTCTGTCTGCTGTTCTGAGCCGGACTGGCTCCCTCCTTCGACCGTGTTCTCGAAGGCGTCGGTCATCCACCCGTGAAGATCCTCGACCGCCTCGTCGTCAAGTTCACGAACGCTCCCACCCATCGGAGAGTAGGAGGTCTCCCACGCCCGCTGGAACTCGACAGTCAGCGAGTCACCTTGCACGATGTAGGCGTCTAGATTCAGGAAACAGCAATTCAGCGCGGTCATGCGGGCACACAGTGGGTCCTTGTCTTGCCCGACAAACAGCGCGTCTGGCTGTTTCCGACCGGCAGTCAAGAGCATCCGACCGCTCCCACAGGTCGGGTCACAAACCGTCTGTCGGTCGTCGGTATCGTTCTCGTCGACGACACCAGCAATCTCTACCATCGTCTCGCAAACCCTGTGTGGTGTGAAGTGCTGCCCGAACGCATCGCTAGACACCCCGTATTCCTCGTAGACTGCGCCCAGAACATCAGCATCCGTGGCTGCCATCCGCTCTTGCAGCTGGCCGAACGCTTTCGAGAAGAGGTCGACCGACCGCTGCCCGTCAGGGTGGTCCATGTCACCGCGCTCTCGATAATCGTCGACGATCTCCAGGTACGGATCGTCCCGGCGTTGGAGTGCGAACAACATGAGGTTGACCCAGTCTCGGAAGACCGTGTGGGCGCTGTGCCCGCGTTGGCGAATCTGTGCAAGCGTTTCAATGATTTCGTCAACGTCGATCTGTGGCGAAGCCATACTCTCTCAGCCCACAGAGAGTCACAAAATCCGGCCACCCCACAGTCAGGAGTCTGGTCAGGCGTTGTACTGGCGTTCCCAGTCGAGTCGGGCTTGAAGCTCTCGACGCCCACGATTGGTGACTAGGTAAGAATTCGTCCGTCCGTCTTTCTTCCCTTTCTCGAGGAGACCTTTGTCGATGAGCGTATCTAGATTCGGATACAGTCGGCCGTAGTGGATCTCCTTCCGGTAATACTCTTCAATTTCGTCTTTGATCGCAACACCGGCCGGTTCGGATTGCCCAGCGACCACGAACAATAAGTCTCGTTGAAACCCTGTCAGATCGTCCATATTGGCTGGTTGAATACGAAGAACAAGTGTATTGCCATGACCTCGCCGCCGTCACTCCAAATCGTACAGGTCCCTGACCGAGCGGGAATAGTGGTCCTGACTGGGGTCTGGTACAGGGTCAGCCTCGTCTATCTTCTTTGAGATGACGCTGGCAAACTGCTTGGGAGGCCTCCAACTACCGTCAATTTCGCGAGCTTCGGACTCTTCGACGACTGCGTGCTCACCGTCAGCAGTGACGTATAGAACGCGCATTCCCGGCTTCTCGCTCAACGGACCCCGGAGCAACTTCCCAGTCCGTGTATTGACCAGCCACTCAAGCAAGAGTCCAGCCCGGCACTCAATTGCGTACAGTTGCACTTCGTCTTCTTCGGGAGATTCTGTGCGACCGTTGTCGGCCCACGACTGGGGCAGCGACCGATTGTCAGTCTCGTCTTTCCAGCGCCACTTCAACTTTTTCTGGCCAGTATCACCACGTCGGTATTTACTGCTCATAATTGGATTCTCTCAGCCATCGGAGAAGCACAAAATCCACCGCTGGTTACCTCTGAGACAACTTTTTTGCTGTTTGAGTGTGTGCGTGTTAGGACGAGGACTCATCATGAAAACAGCCGAGTCCCCCACCACGACCAGCGAATGTTCGCTCACAGATCAGCGGGTTTCCCGCCAGCCCAGCGGCACCCGCGACCTTGACTTCCAGCAGATCCGAGATGACCGGTCAGCAACGTGGAACGCTGCTCTTGATGCTGCTGTCGATGTCACGGACGGCGGCCGTCCAGACCTGTTCCTCGTCTCCGTCGACAACGACTGTCCTGCGAACTGCTCGCTGGCCGAGCATCCCAACGGGACCCACGCCGGCTGGTGCAGCTGCGACGTCTTCCAGGCGACAACCGTCTGCCCGCATCTCTGTGTTCTTCGCCAGCACGCTGCCCTCAACGAACTTAACCTGCCAAGAAAAGAGTAGCAGTTGAACGGGATCAGCCGCTCTCAAACTCGACACCAGCCAGCGGTCGCACGTCGACGCGCCCGCTCCGGTCATAATCGAGACACTGGCACAGTCGTTCTCGAACCGTCGCCTGCGAGCACGGTTCGATACCAACGCCCAATCGTTGATCGTCTCGGATCTGGGCATACGCAGCGTCGACGTCCAGCGCCGTGTGCTCGACCCGACACCAGATCGTCTTCGCTCCAGTTTGGTCTAGATCAGTCACGTACCGAGCAGCCACTGCCTCGTGGCGAAGTTCGACGAGGACTTGCTCGACAAACGACGCGACCTTAGCTGGCGACCGGAGCGCTGGCGGTGAGTCAAAAACGGTCCCAGAGTCGTGCTGTGCTACTGTCTTAGGAGTACTGGTAACTGACATAGATCTTTTCAGGACGCGCTTTCTGGCCCGTCCTGCACCCGACTGGGACACACAAAACAGTCGGTCAAGGCCGCTCACTCAACAATGGTCTCCGCAATCTGTTGGTACCACCGTCGGGTCGTCGTGATATCGAGGTCCGCCGTCTCGCTGATGGTCGCCTGTGTCAACCGTATATCTGACTCTTGGCCAGCGATGTAAAGCGCACCCGCGGCGACACCGTCCGGTCGCCCGTTGATGTCCGTCGATCTGGTCGCCTCCTCAGCCAGTGCCAGCGCCCGCTGGCGAATCCTTGGAGTAACATCCAGTGGAAGGTCCGAACAGATCCTCGCCACCCAGTCCACCGGCAGCGAAACCGGGATCGGCAGTTCGAGTTCGGTCAAGAGCGTCCGATAACAGGTCCAGATGTGCGACGTGGAACACCGGGCAACGTCGGCTACCGTCTCCATCCTGACGAGGCCGTTGCATCGACAGGCGGCGTACACGGCGGCCGCTGCACCGCCCTCAATCGACCGCCCGATCAGCAGGTCTGCCTTCTGTGCTTCCCGGAAGAGCGTGGATGCCTGCTCTTTGACCGCTTTACTTTCAGACAGCGCACTTCCAATCCGTCGGATTTCGCCAAGCCCGTGTGCGAGGTTCCGGTCGCGCTTGCTGTTGAACTTCGACCGGCCGTGGAGTCGTCGCTGGCGAGCAAGCCGTTGACGCCGTCTCGACGAGATATCTGAACTCTCAGTCGACCCGATATCTGTCGACAATCCTCGGTCGTGGCGAGTCACCGTCCGGGGAGCCCCTGTCCGCTTCTGTTCCTCCCGATTGTACGCTCGCCACTCGGGGCCACGGTCGACCTGTTCTGCCTCGACCACCAGGCCACAATCCGTGCAATGCGTTTCCCGCCCACTGCTGTCGAGTGTTCCGCCACACTCGGGACAGGGCTGTTGTGATGCAACCAGTTCGGTCTGGACAGTTCGTGAAGCCATCGAGAATACGCCTCTCGCTCACCAGAGGGGCAGAAAACACGCTACTGGGCCGTTACGCGTCTGGCAACTTTCCATCCGGCCGGGGGACTCGCTCGGCGTTGATCTCGATGTCGACCCGGCGAAGATGCTTGCACCGCTCAGCGACATCGGGACAACTGCACGTCTCCTCAAGCACATCTACCGCGTAGCGACTGTCCGACGCTGAGTGAACCTCGTAGCGGCCCGGCTTTGCCAGAAACGAGACGTCGATATCTTCTTGTTTCGCTCGCTTCGTTCGTGGCTCGTCCTCAGAGTGGACAGCGAAGGGGTCGGCTGCCGGGTCTGTGACGCCGCTGTCATCGAACCGAACCTGCATGACTCCGCCGTCGGGGACTGCTTGCTGGGGTTCGCCGTCGACGTGCATACCAAACTGGTCGTCCAGCGCGTCGTCGTCCACCCACTGCGGAATGGGCCGCTTGCCGGTCGCGAAGGCGACTCGCTTCTGGTGTTTGCATTCCTCACCGGGATTGTACTGCTTCCACTTGCACTCGCAACTGCCTGTCCGAGCGTCGACAAGGTACTCTGAGCCGGACCCGGAGTTGACCAGGAAGAGGTCGTCGGCGTTTCGTGCCCGCCCAATCGAGTCCAAGACGGTCATGACTTCGGTCAGCGCCCGAACGGTACGGCTGTTCGGCGCTGCGTCCTCGATATCGCTGACGTCGATGCCTCCGGCGTCGCTACTGGATTCCGTTGTAGCCATGAGTGACAGGCGGAACGCCCTCTATGGGACGCCCCTCACCCCCATGGGGCGCAGAAAACTTTCGCAGTCAGCGTCTTGCAGTCACCAGTCGCTCGTATTCGTCGGGATTGACCACCGGGATGACGCCCTCGATCTCTTCTTTGCCGTACTCCTCACGAAGCAGATCGTGGATATCGTTGGCGAGAGCAACGGCTTCGTCTCGTTCGGGAGAGCCTGCTTCGCGTTCGGGGAAGTCGGCTGGTCCGACGCCCCTGACGATTATGAACAGCTGGTCGTCACTCATTTTCGACTTCCTCGACGAGTAGTGTCGTTTCGGGCAGGTCGTCGCGAGAGGTCGACAGAACCTCCGATGTCTCCAGCGTTTCCGCGACCAACTCGACCAGTTCCTCCGAGACATCGCCAAAGTGAACGATGGCGTCGGGATCAGGGTAGTTGTCGTACTGCTGTGCAGTTGTCTCGACTGTCTTGTTCTCACACATAATCGGTAGCAGAGCGCCCGCTGTCGGACGCCCCTCACCCGACTGGGGCACAGAAATCACACGGCGGCTCGTTCACAGCCATCTAATTCATCGCGATGAGCCTACCTGCCTCCAGAAGCGGGACCGCCGGACCGGCCTGCCGGTCCAAGGTGGAGCGTGTCCCCCGAGCGCTTGCGCTCGGGAACCGTGGACGTGAGATAAAGACAGAGAAGGGCTGGTACGGCTCCTCAGTTATTTTGTGACCACATCCCCGTTCTCGTCGATGGCATACCTGAGTGGGTACACGTTTCCGTCGATATGCGTGGCCTTCTTCGGCAGCGTCTCGTTCAGCCACTCTTCACGGTCGGCGTCAGTCTGGATGTCCTCATTTGAAGAGTGGACGCTGAACAGGTCCATGCTGACCCAGCGGTTGATTCGGAGTTCGCCGGACGAAGAGTACACCTTCACGCGTTTGTTTTCCGCGTCAACACCACCGACAACAACTTCGGGCGCGGTTTCGGCTGTTTTCAGTCCGTCACCGATATCTACGGTGTCGGGGTCGATATCGAGGTCGTCGCACTGCTGTGCGGCCGTTTCGTCTGTCTTGTTCTCACACATAATCACCAGCGGAGCGCCCGCTGCGGGACGCCCCTCACCCCGTTGGGGCTCAGAAATTACGCGGCTGCTTGCTCCTCAGCATCCGATTCGTCGCGGCGGATCTCGCGTGCCCGCTCTTGAAGGTGAGACTGGACTGGCGTCCGGTTTTTGTGCTGGTTCTCGTGGGCGAGATACTGCTGGATTGTCTCGATTGAGTGTATGCAGTTGATGCCAGCCACGATTGGTTGGAGATGATCAGCGTCCAACAGCCGCTCTGGCGGGAGTTTATCGAGAATCGGGTCGGCGTCGCTCATGCATCTTCCTCCCGGAAGTCAGCGAGTGTTGTCTTGCGCTTGTACCGACAGTGCGGATAATCAGCCAGCAGGGTCTCATCGACGGCTTCCCAGAACCCGACCTTGTGCGGCGCAACCGACTGCCAGAACCGGGCCCGTGCCAGCGCGGCCGGAACCCGATGGCGTTCCTCGCGATGCCAGCTGTCGCGTTCGATCATCGCCATGTGGATGCTCCCTCCGGTCGACCCATCATGTAGGAGTGGGCGAGTTCCAGCCCCTCATCGAGCGAGCTTCGGGTCCCAACCAGTTTGGTCGCGCGTTCGAGTGTCCAGCCATCGTCGCCGCCTTTGAGCAGGATTGTGGCTCCGGTGTCGGGGATGTGCCAGCCGATTGTGTCGTTTCCGGCGGCGAGAAATTCCCACTCGCCGGCGACGGCCTCCTGTGCTGCGGCCTCCGTGTCGATCAGGACATCAGATCGAGGGCCACCAGCACCGAAGTCCCCCAACGTCGCTGTTCCCGCTGGCGTCATGCAAGGGCCTCCTGTCGGTCCCAGCCAGCGAGTTCGGCGTCGATAGCGCTGATGATGGTCCGGACTCGTTCCTCTAGAGTGTCGGCTTGTTCGCCGTCGACGTCCAGCAGTGAGCGAAGTTCGAGTACGTCTGGTAGGGTAATGCTGTCCGATCGCCGAGCCACAGCACGGAGGACAGCGGCCTCAACGTCAGTGCTGTTAGACCGCGCTCGAACAGTCGTCGCGATGGACTCGACGAACTGCGGAGTGGTTGACCGAGACAGGTCTTCTGAACGGCGACAAGACATATTTCGAGACATCCTCTCACCCGCCAGAGGAACACAAAATCAGGGGTAAGACAGTCGTGTATTCGGTTTATTTACCTACTTAGGTGCCCGAAATCCCCGCTCAGTCTGTCTGCAAATTGAGCAGAACTAAGCGTGTTGTAATAATGTTAATTAAAATGGTATTTATTGGATATCGTTGGGGTGGCTCAGTGGCACAACGCCCGGAAATGAGCACAAGTGTGCAGTAGAGCATGGGAAATACGAGAGTCAGCAAAGTGGTTCGTAGAAACAGTCTCATACGGTGATTTCGACGACACGCTCAAACCGAGTGTATCTATATCGCTTATAGATGGACTACCGAGGGGCTTCTCCATGTTATTGGTGAAGTTGACCCGAAAAGGTGGCCGACTGGGGCAGTATACGACTCCGATAAACATCCAGGATGGAGCACCAATAGGGGGAATGGGGCCCGGGTATCACAGAGATCCCGTACCCACATACACCGGCCATCCCCCCGATCAGCGTGCAATAAACTGGCTTAAAATTCGGAATTACTGTTACTGACTGAGTATCTTGAAAGTAAGAACGCCAATAAATAGCGTCGTCAGTACATACAACAAGTGCAACTGGCCGGTGAGCTGTACTGGTATCGCACTGGGCGCGACGTTCAGGATCATGACGGCTAAGATCGCACCGATAAGGGCAATTCCTGACATACAAATAGGTAGTAGTCTGCTGGATGCATAAACCAAATGATCATTAGCCACAGAGCTAATGGCCTTAGCTGTGAAGCTAAGATTATAATGAGTGATTTCGACTGGGTCAATCGAGAACGAGGTATTCTGACAAAGCGGGATAGAAAGTTCCTACGCGGCGATTTAAAGGAAGAATTGAATGACAATCAGCGGTATCAGAAGCGGTACCAAATCAGACAGCGGGTGAGGAACGCGATGTTTGATTTCCACATTCTATATCGTGCATTGCCTAACCGAGATGTTTCCATGCTCTGGAATGGAACGGACGACTGGATATACCGCTCACAAGCGCAACGACAGAGAGGGGATGCACCACCATATCCCGAAATACCCCTCTTGGGCCGATGTCTGAGAGACTGGATAGCACTGTTTGTGTACTCCCAGATCATCACGGGAATCCCCGAGGCTGAAAGTCTGGTACAGTGGGTGATCGAGGAGGGGGTAGACAAGGCTGTTCGGAGACACACGTTAGAGAATTATAATATGTTTCGGGAGGTTGATTCCACACTGGACTGGGGGACAGGAGAGGCATACGATCTGATGGATTATCTCCAGTACGTCGGACAGCAAATTCCGGACGAAGCCGATGAGGCTGAGGAGTTCTTACTGGACTTACAGCGTGGGGAGTATCTTCAGAGTCATCATGCCACTTATATTTACCAGACATACGTTGAAGACACGTGAGGCTATCATAGAACAGTTCACATATCGTTGGTGTGCTACAGTGATTCGCTCAATATAGAGCTTATATTTGCGATGGATGAAATATATTCTATATTAGCCTGACTGGACATGTGAAGTCGATCTCTAATAACTGGGAAAGAAACATCTAAGTCAATTATAAAAATATGATTGAGAAATGGGACACTCAGAAGAGTACAAAAAGCTAAAAAAGCACTATCATGAGGATCGATACGGCATCCTCAAGATTGAAGCTAATCTCTCCAATGAAGAGGAAGATTGGGGAAGAGTGGTCTTTGATGCTGGCGATACCGAGATAGAGGTGACTGGTAGCTCAGCAGATTTTATTATGTCAATCTTCGATCTGAAGGGGGGGTTTGCAGAACGTGATGAGGGCATCCTTGACATTTCCGCCACACCTGCTGGGGATCCTCAAGGTTATTATGAACTATTAGAGTATTTTATTGACCCTCCGAATGAAGACAGACAGGAGAAAGCATTTGAAAGAGCTCAATCAGGGGAGACAGATATACCTGATAGCATTGGGCTTGAAGCCGCACTGCAAGCCTCGCTTGAAGGGGAAATGGGCCACTCTGATCTAAAGATTATTGTGGAGAACTATCATGAAGTGATAGCCTTGCGGATGCTACATATGCGGCAAGTAGACGCTGAAATCAAGAAATATAAACAAAAGCAATCTCACAATCAAGAACGGTTTGTGAAGTACCTCGATCTAGCTGGTGACATCCTCCAAGACAGATATTTTACAGAATCTCCATTAGAAGGATACCAAGACTACAATGATACTTGTATCGCGGATATTGAATTTCTGATGAACAAGCTACTCGATATAAAGCAGCGACATGAGGAACTTATGAGAGATATTGAGGTAGACGGAGACGGACGGCTGGATTCGGCGACCGCCATTCCGAATCTCTTGGATCAATACGCGCGCTACTACGAGCTTGCTGGTGAGCCGTTACGTGATTTAGCAGTCAGTCTTGAAGATGCCCCAGTTGAAGAACTCAGCGAGATTGCCGATGTGCTAAAATTTTTAGATAAGAGTGGACACTCCGAGTTAGCCGGCATTGTTGATCCGGATCTACGAAATGGGGCATTCCACTTGAGCTACGAAATTGACCACGAGAACGGAGTTATATCGATATTCAGTGGAAGAGATAAGGGACGCTATCAAATAGCCGAATACGGGTTTCAAGAATTCGTTTCCGAATATCGGTATGTCCAAGATGTCGTACCAGCTATCATATTTTCCTATGTCACTGTCTCTGAGATTTTAACCGTCCAGTACCTCCGCTCAAACGATTTTGTTTCTCGAATCGTTGAGGAAGCCGACCCCGAAATGTTCGACTAGATTCTCTTCTTCGATGCTTTCTAAACAGGTTTGCAGGTCTATTCTCAACTTATGCTAGCTATATGCAATGTATTGCTCACCTAGCGGGTAAGCAAATTCATCTGGCACAAATCCGCAGCCAACTAGCCGACCCAGCCGCCGATCTCAACTTGTTCACTGTCAGTTGGAGCGTTGTCCGCTGTCTTCGCAACTGACTCAAATGGGGGCTCGACGAGACGGGACGCTTCATCGTCGTATGTCCGGTCCGGACGTTTCACACAGTCAAGCGTCATAATAGGACTGCAATCAACGCAAGAGCGTGTTGCTCCGTCGAAGCCGTTGATCGTCACCGACCAGGTGACAATACTCGCAATCCGGTACGTATCCGCTGCTGGACGACGAGTGCTTGCAGACTGACAGCCAACAGCCCCACAGACATCGCACGTAAGGAGATAGTCTCGATCTGCCTCGTGGAAGATCGAAGCCGCCTGCTCGACGTTGGAACGTCTCTGGAGCGCACACTGCTCGCAGATCGTGAACTGGAACAGACCGTCCTCTCGGTCGACCTCGTCGGGCCACCGGACGTAGCTGCGTGCCTCGCCGTAAATGTCGGCTGTCCTGTCCCCGCAGAACCGACACCGGTCAGCCGTTGCGTCGGGCTGGATATCGGTCACCGGGACCACCGTGCAAGTGTTGACTGCTCGCGAGCAGTCTCGACAGGACAGAGAAATCGCCACTTGTACCGCTCCCGGATGGGCTTGTCTTCGCGGTTGCTTGCCTGCCCCGGCTCACGATAGCCGGTACAGGTCCAGCCCTTGTCTTTCAGCGCTCGAACCATCGCTCCGTCGTAATCCGAGCGAACCCACGTTAGGAGAAATCGAGTGTCGCGGTCGTCGCCCGCTAAGAATCGCTCCTGTGAGCGAGCCAACGCCGCTGAAGCGAGGTTTGGCATCCGGACGCCGAGACAAATCCGTGCGGCCTCGACGATTGTGTCGCCGGCGACGACCTCACTGTCGACAACTGGCGTGTCCGTCGACGGGAGGACTCGCCGGGCAGTGCCTCGGATGGCTTCTGGAAGATCGTCGATTTCGACTGGTTCGGGACAGAGCTGGCCGTCGACGCCGTACCGGATTCGCTTCTTCGAGATCAGTGGGTAGCGATACGTGATCGCGCCGACCAGCGAATCCTGAAAGTACAACCCGTGGTGGGCGAGATTGACCGACGGGAGCGAGCCCATGTAGGAGTGATGAGCCTCGTACACGCCGGACGCGGTTTCTCTGTCGATTGGCTCAACAGCGACGTGGTCAGCGAATCGAACCCCAAGCGGTGCCGTGAACGGATCACTGTCAGCGTGGATCGGACAGGAACACTCTCCTATGTCTGTTGGCGAACGATGCTGGAACGACTGCGGTCGTGTCGATGCTGAGTGGGTCATCCTCTCACCCACCAGAGGAACAGAAAACTACCCAGAGTCACCACGGGATGATGACGATGCCGGCATCTGGCCCCTCAATGTAAAGCGGTTCTGAGCCCCGGTAGAAGAGTGTGAACCGTTCGGGCTGGTACGTGGGCCGCTTAGCAAGCGTTGCGATTGCACGGCTCACATCCGCTGGCGGGAACTGTGGCTCGCCCGACCGGAGTGCAAGGCGGCCAGACTGGAGTTCGTTCCAAGACTGGAACCGGTAGCCAGCTGGCGGAGTGAACGTCTCTCTGGCCGTTGCGACAAGATACTCAGCGCCGTCGACAACCGTTGCAGCGATTGGATACCGGGCAGATTCCGGGCGAACGGTCACGGCACCGTCGAATGCAGGCACCACGTCGTCCGTCCAGACAAACGGCGAAGGGGGCTTGACGACCGGAGTCAGTTGCTCGTCGACCGTCGATACGGCGCTGCTTGCAGGCGATGCATAGCTGGTTTCGGATGTTTGCTCTGTCATCCTCTCGCCCGCTGGAGGAACAAAAAACTGCTGCGTCAGTCGAGGCTTGGCAGCCGCTCAGCGATGATGATACCGCCACTCGGCCCCTCCAAATACAGTGCTGTGTGCCCGCGGAAATACAGCGTGTACCGGTCTGGGACGTACTGATGCCCCGTCGAGAGCGTCGCGATGGCCTTCGACAGGAGCCGTGCCGAGAACAGCGGATCGCCACAATGGTTCGACAGGCGGCCAGATTGCAGTGGCTCCCAGTCGTCGAACTCGTGATCGGCTGGCGGCGTCAGGGTTGCTCGTGCCGTTGCGATCAAGAAGTCAGCTCCCTCAACAACTTTGCCGGCCGTGTTCGCTACATCTGGAATGTATTCGACACGCTCGTCGAATCCAGTCTCCGCCTCGTTTTCCCAACGCAATTTCTCCGGGTGTCCGGCAACCGGCACCGGCGGGCCTTGGAAGGCTTTGTCTCGAAGATGTGCTTCTGCCTCTGCCTCGCAACCGAATGTCTCTCCACAAGAGCACTCGAACGATTCGTCGTTGCGGTAGTAACCGTCGGTATCCTGTGAGCGGACGAGTTCGCCGTCGTCGTCCATGTAGATGGTGTCGACATACCCCCACGAGTATGACGCCTCGATCTCGTGTTCTTGATCGGGCTTGCTGAACTCGAACCCGGCTTGCTGGTCTAGCTGTTCATCTCGGTCCTGAGTCGGATCAGTTGTTGTCATCCTCTCACCTGCCAGAGGAACAGAAAATCACTCACTTCGCGAGGCTATTCTCCCCCGCCGTCGGCTCCAAGACTCGTCTGCCTCGTGGCAAGGAACCGCTCGGGTACGCTTTCGAACGCATCCAGCCCTGCTTGCTCGGTCCCCTCAACGTCGACGCCGCTATGGTCAGTTTGCCACGTAGCAGACTCGCGCTCGAAGCCGCCGTCGAAGGCTGTGAGTTCTGTTCGACGAGCAGGCTTGGCGGCTGCTTCAAGTTCCTCGGTACGGTCCGAGAGCCAGTCCATCTGGTCGAACATCCCGTCGAAGTCGCGCTCCTGGAACGGGAACCGGACGGTCGCCCTTGGCGGGAGGGCAGTGTGTGTCTCCCGGCCAGTCCGAATCGCAGTTGGCCGTCCATCGAAAATCCCCCGCTCACGCAATGCGTCGACGTAGTCGCTGCCGGCCAGAACGACCAGTTCTCGACACGGAGAGTCCTGCTGATCGGCGGCGTAGGGCCGGCGGAGCCAATCAGCCAGCGCCGAGTGGACGCGAAGTGCCCAGCGATCTAGTCGGCTCTCAGCCCGCTTCCCCGACGGGAGCCGATAGTGTGACTCGCCCTCGATAGGTTCACCGCGCAGGTCCTCAATGGTCGTGTCGTACGGAGCAACCGTCTGCCGGGGCATCAAGATCCCGTGCTCCGCAGAGAGAATGCCCCATGAGTTCGCCCGCCGACCAGCAGTTCGAGCCCATTGGACAGCTGCCTCGGCATACGATCGCTTGACCGAGAAATACGACGAGGTGTAGAGGTCGCGAGCCGCAACTGGCTGGTCGGTTTTCGCATCGCCGCACCCGATAAGTACGAAGCGGCCACGAGTCCGCTCAGTCTGTGCAGTAGTCATCTGTCTCCCTCACCCCACTGGGAGTCACAAAACATCTAGAGCGTACACCCCCTCCTACGTGTGCCCCTCGGTGGGAGTGAGTCCTGCCCGGTATTCGATTCTGTCTCGCTCGTGTTGGTTCCGATACGCGAGTGTCTGTCCGTTCTCGTACTCAACGACGATCGCATCTTCGAGACCGTCTACGGTCGCTCTCGTGCCATCAGCGGCCCAGACTGGGTCCATCGGTTCCGCTGTTAACGGATTCCGATCTGTCTCTGTAGCCGGCCATACCCCCCGCGATTTCCAGTATGATCTGATGTGTCGCAAGCTCACTTGAACCGTCTCCCGGATGGATAGGTGGTCCGCACTCCCGTACCCGTGTGGTGAAAAGTACTCGCCGTGCAGCGCCGCCAGATGGACTCCGTTCCAGTCCACGCCGACGATATCGGCTGGTTTCTCCCCAGTGACCCGTGGTTGGGTCAACTCCTCGATTACCGGATACTGCTTCGTCGGACTTGCCCCCAGCAAATGCACGCGCCGTCCTCGCCAGTCCACGATGTCCGTGTATTCCTCTGCAGTCTGGTCGGAGTAGCCCATCGGGTAGCCGAGTACAATGTCCTCGTCGATTTCCTCGATTGCCTCGTGGCACTTCGGGACGATAATCACCTCCGTCCCCGGAAACTTCCGTTTCAGTTCCCGTGCGGCTTGGTTGTACCGTCGCGCTTCCTGCTGGTTGTATGCGTCGCCGAGCATCCCGACCGATGGCTCGTACTGCTCGAAGCGCCCGATATACCGGTCCAAGTCTGGGTTCCGGAAGTCGTTGTCTAGAATCTCAATCGGGACGTCGACGTTCCGCAGTTTGGATTGATACGAGTAATCCTCGCGAACGCCGACGGTGAATCCAAGCGAGTAAGCATCAATTACGAACGGCTCGCGATGGAGGAACCCGATATACTCAGCCTGCTGTGCATCGCCGATAGCCGTCGCTGACCAGGAGTGTCGCGCTTCTGAAGACATGGAGAATACCGAGCGCACCGACCGGCGCGCCCAGCTGGCAGGCGCGGCAAAAAACTACCCCCCCGGCTTAAATACGGAGACGGGAAGAAGTGTCTATCAAGATGAATGAAGGCATCGAATCGCAATACGACGACCCTGAGAACTACGAGGGCGACTACCCCCCAGACTGGGCGTACCGGATTGTCTTCCGGAAGCAGTTGGATAACAACACCTGCGCCAACTGTGAAACTCAGTACCGACCGGAAGACTTGGAGGTCTTGCGACGAATCCCTGCTGAGGACGGTGGAACGAACAAAACAACGAACCTCCTGACAGTGTGTGCGTTCTGCGAAATCGACGTGAAGCAGACGGGGCGACTGAACCTGCCGGAGTCAGCCAGACAAGAGCCAGCAGACAGTCCCGAAGAGGACACCCACAGAGTGCTTGCGTTGCAGAGTGACGTTCCGATCACCGAGGAAGTCGAAGGAGAGAAAACTGAGGACAGCGGGCAGTCTCGTGATGTCTCGCGTCTAGAGGTCAACTACGTCCAGACACGGTCGACGAGTCCTCTTCCAGTCAACACGACGACACAGGAAAGCGACGAGCAGTCCGACCAGGACGACACCGATGAGCGTGCTGGATGGCGACAGTTAGCCATCGGATTTGTTGGAGGCACAGCGATGTTTCTGGGATATCTTTGTGCGATTGCCGTCGCCATTCCTTTCCCCTCGCCCGTGGGTGACGTAGCGTTCTACGGCCTCCCACTGGCCGGGCTTGTGGCTGGAGTCCGCTGGCGGCTGTCGACAGCCGTTGCATCTGTCTGCGTTGTTTTGATGTACGCTGGAATCTGGCAGGCATTCTCGGCGGAGCCGTTCATGTCAGTACTGGCGTGGATTCCGGTGGTTGCGCCACTAGTCGGGATTGCCTACGGGGTCGTAGTCGAGCGTACTGAGTCCTCCCTGCGGAACGTGCTCTCAGATCCGCGACTGGTGGTCCAGCGCTTCCGTTGACGGGATATACGCTGACAACTGGTCCACGACCGACGGGTCGAACGAGTCAGAGACGTGCCGGACGTTCCACAGGCCCGACTGGTACACTTCAGACTTCGGCGAGTGATATCCTAGCCAGTCGAGGTCCGACGGCCCTGCAGATCGACGATCCCTCGAAACCATCGCGATGGTATGTGACTCAATCTCGGCACGGTCACACTCGGGTCCGGGCTTGCCCGGAACGTCCACCCAGAGAAACGGCAGATCCCGGATGTACTCCGAGACACGCTGTTCGAGTTCGTGTTCCTGCTCGCGAACAGCGGTCGTCTCGGCGTCGGGATTCTGCTCGCCCCAATGGGGATACTCGTCGTGCCAGCCGTGCTTCTCGATTAGAGCCCGTCCGATATGCAAGCGGAAGATTGAGCCTCGGTGGTTCCCGCCGCCGGCGTACTTGCCCCGAACGTTGCCCCGGTGCTGCCTGAGCCGGCTCCAGAGTGTGTTCGACGAACCTTCACTGACGCCGACGGTGCCGATCCGGGAGAGCCGCCAATCGACCGCTGTCGTTGCGCGAAGGTCGCTTGCTGGCGAGAAAAAGAAGTACACCCCTCGGTCAGGCCAATCCAACCGACCAGTGACATCTCCGAGGTAGTACGGCCCTCCAATCTGGTCACGCAAATCTGCCAGCACACTCAAGAACTGTCCGACAGGACTGCTCCCAGACGTTGCTGTTGAACGCATATTCTCCCTCGCCCAGCAGGGGAGTCACAAAACACTCCTCTCAAGCCCGTCCGAAAAGACACAGCCCCTCTCAGCTCTCACCTTCGACGGCGTCGATCAGCTCCGCCGCAGTCGATGAGATACGGTTTAGCCGGTCCTGCAACGTCTCCGGTGCGTCACCGTCCCACGCCGCCAAGTAGAACGCCGAGTTCTCCGGGTCCAACTCGAAATGGCGACTTACGACATAAGCGACCGCCTCGGCTTCGACCTCTCGCTTCGACCGCTCCGTCTCGTCGTCGACATCGAAGTGAAGAGCAGCGTGGGCGAACTCGTGGATGAGTGTACTCACAAGAGCGGCCCGATTGTCTCGGTCGACCGCTTCGACCATTGGATTCGTGGTCATCACGCTCCGACGCTGGCAGACGCCCCGAGCAGACCCATGTTCCCACTCCGCTGGAGCGACGATTCGTGCGTCGACGCCGATCTCGTCGGTTGCATCCAACAGGTCTTCAACGAGTCCATCAGGGTCGCCGTGAGCTTCCGTCTCCAGTTCGGGAAGCGGCTCGCCTTCGGTCTGGGAAACATCGAACACCGACGTTGGCCGGAATCCGACTAGCCCTCGACGCCACTGCTCGGGATCTGTCTCGTCGTACTCACAGTCCGTGTTCTCGTGATACGATGGCGAGTTGCCGCACCCGGGGCACTTCTTCGTGATGATCGGAGCCCAGATCCAGATCGCGTCCTCCCCTTGCTGGACGTACCGGTCGAACTCGTCTTGCCACGTATTGTAGCCCGCAACGCGGGTTGCTTCGGGACACTGGAGCTTGATGAGTAGGGTGTTCCGAGCGCTGTAGTCGTGGAACTTCGACTGCACGTCAAGCCACTGCTGGAACTGCTCGCTGGCCTGTGCCTCATTCGTGAGGTCGACAAGATCCTCGACCCACGAGTCAAGCTGCTCGCGTATCTCGTCGTCCCGGGAGTCCGAATCGTCGAAGGTGCAAGTGGTCTGCTGACTGGACTGCTCTGGAGTGTCTGACTGTAGCGTTGACATTGGTCTGTTTCCGGGACGTACTCTCGGGCACGCCCCCGCACTGCCACTGGGGGACAGAAAATCGACGCTGTAGCTCAGTGAGAAGGAATCGTGCCGCTAACCAACACTGAGTGGGATATGAGCCAGTGTGTTGGTTAGCCTGCGAGTTGGCTACTCCTCGCTTCCAGCCTCCCAGCCCTTGTGGAAGTACACCAGCGCCAAGTCCGAGTCGAAGCACTTGCCGGACGGGATGTGCTGCAAGACTTCTTGCTCTGGAATCGGCTCAACCACGCCCTCCGCAAGCAGACGAGTGACTACGTCGCGGCCACGTGGCTCGTCGATCTCGACAGTATCGGGACGCTGTCGGTCGCGGTCCTGTGCGATCTGTTCACGCTCGAAACGCTCGTAGTCTGGAACTGTTTCGGTCGGGTCCATAGAGGGAATCCCTCACTCGACTGGGGGACACAAAATCGGAGTTAACCAACAGAACAGAAGTATGGCAGTCGGTGTTGGTTAAGACACCACCGTTTCCGCAAAACAATGGGGAGCCGAGTCAGTTCGGGAGCTTCGGTGCAATAACGAACTGCATCGCTCCATCAGCGTCGGGGAACTCCGATTTCAGCACGAGCGGCACTTCGTCTCCGACGCGCAACACCCGATTTGTTCCGTCTGGAAGGCCAGCGTGGGCCGATTTGACCAGCGATGAATCCAGTTTTACCTCGGCGTCCGCAGGATCGAAGGCGATGAGGTCACTCATCGCTCGGCGGTAGGTCATCTTTGCTGTAGCGAGGAAATCCCGCCGTTCACGGCGGGAAGGAATCGCGTTCAAGTAGCTGTTCGCTCACACGCTCGTCGGCTACCTGTCTGTCCCACGTTCATAACTCGTCGTCGGTGTCGAGTGCCTTCGCGCCTTCCAACATCAGCCCTTTCCAAGTGTACCCACGCCGGTCTTTCAAGTCCCTCAATGCCTCGAATTGCTCGCGGTCGTCTATCTCGAATCGAATCTCTGTTCCCATACTTCTGTGTATTGTTCGTGGGTTTTTTGTGTGTTACGGTATAAGTACCTGTTGTCCAATGACGGGGACCGCCACCAAGACGCTTGAAGCCACGCTCGCGCCACCTACGGCGCACAAAGAGCGACGGCTTCACCGGACGGTGGCGACATATCGCCGCGCCCTCGAAGATGCCTTTGAGAGCGGTTGTGATACGCAAACGGCGGTCAACGATGTGGTCACGCCGTACAACCTCACGTCATACGCGAAAGACGCGCTCAAGAGCTACGTTCCGAAACTGCGGGACACGTACAACGCTTCGGAGTTGGACGACGACCACCCGATACGGTTCACCAACCGAGGGTGGGCGCTCGACCACTCACCAGAGCGCACCCACGAATTTTGCTGGGAGGTTCCGCAGGCTGGACGTGGCACGTCGTTCTGGATACCTCTGCGTATCAACCCCGATCAGCGTGACCTGTGGACGGACCTTCTCGACGGCGACGTTTCGGTGGGGGAGTTTCGACTTCACCAGCACCGCACATCGTGGCAGCTACACGTCACCGTCGAGTACGAGATACCGGAGCTGAAGACACCGGACGACCCAACGCCGGTCGGCTTCGATATTGGCGAGTCCATGCTACTCGCGGGCTGTGCCTTCGAGCAGGATGGACCGACTGACCCGATCTTTGTGGACGGGGGCCGCGCTCGCCACCTGCGGAAAGAGATGCACACGACGCTCAAGCGACTGCAAGAGCGAGACGCCGCCGAGTGGCGGATTGACGAGCGATTCAACCACTACCAGAACGCGCTCACTGATATTGTCGAGAAGGCGTCTCGGCGGGCCGTCGAGTACGCCCGTGGCTTCGAGGACGCCGTAATCGTCCTTGAGGACTTGACGTACATCCGTGAGTCGCTGGACTACGGCAAATTCATGAACCGGCGACTTCACGCATGGGCCTTCGCCCGATTGCAGGGCCGTATAGAGAATAAAGCGCGAGACGCTGGTATCCCCGTCGAATACGTCCACTCCCACCACACGTCGCAAACGTGCCATGCGTGCGGCCACATCGGTTCTCGTGGCTCGCAGGCGGAGTTTCGATGCACAAACGACGAGTGTTGGGTGACGGAGTATCAGGCCGATCTGAACGCGGCGGCGAACATAGCCAGCCGCTTAGACCCGTGGGGAGAGAGTCTGTCTTGGAAACCGGCAGACGATGACTTGCCACGGGACGGGAGTGCTTGTGACTGCACCACGGGACATCGAGAGGCGAGTCGGAAACCCCGACAGACGACCCTTTCGGCGTATGGTTCCGAAACCTCAGAATCAGCTACCGACCTTGTAGGAAGCCCCGCCGTTCACGGCGGGTGAGGAAGTCACCTGGAGATACTGTGGGGCGTCAAGCGTCAGGAGATCCGTAGTATCCACGTCCGCTGGTTTCTCGGCATCCGCTCTCTCTGACACGCCCGTTTCGGCGTCTGTGGTTGCTGTCTCGGTACTGCTGCTCGCTGGTGACTGTGACATCTCGATTACCCTCCACTTCCCGGAGGGGCCACAAAATCTACCGTTGGCGACGTCGATGTCACACCTGCTGTGAATACGTTTCTGTATCCATCAGGAAGGGTGGAACAGCTGCTGTGAATACGTTTCTGTATCCATCAGGAAGGGTGGAACAGCTGCTGTGTAGGTGTGCTTACTGAGGACCGGTTCCATCCACGGAGAAACTTTATTTTGTGAGGTTCTGTCGCTTTATGATGGGATACAAGGAGGAAGCTCTGCGAAAGTTGAAAAAAAGAGAACCAACTGCTAACGATTCAAATCGCCGAGCAGTCGCTAATGAAATGGCGCATCTGTTAGAATCGGGGAGCCTTTCTGAAGATCTTGAAGATCAGTCCGTGGATGTTGACTATTTGATTTCGAGGTTGGAGGTGCGTGAGGGAGAGGACAACCCCAGTTTGAAAGAAAAATGGAACACTTGGGTTGGTGCGATGCATTACATACATGAAGGAGGATATAATCGCTATCAGATTTGAACCACACTCAGAAAGCTCAATTCCGATACCCACTCAGCCTGTACTGACACTGCCGTCATGAATGTGTTCACCGTACTCACAACAACCAGTTAAGGGACTACCGACGTGAGTCGATGGGTCCGGTAGTCGACTGTCCACCGCGAGTGGTTCTGCGTGATTCGATACTCGCGAACAACGGCAACATCCTCTAATGACTCGTCGGGCTGCTCCCACGCAAACTCGTAGCCAGCGACCACGTCTCCCTCATCGAGATATCCGACTGGATGCTCGGGGCCGTCCCACTGGACTGAGACTGGGTCGCCACCGTTGGGGGGTTGGACTCCACGGCAGACTGTCGCTTGGATCACAGACGGATCAGTGGTCAACCCGTGCAACTGTGCCAAGTCGCTGGCTTTGATCGTGAACTTGTTTTCCTCTGCGACGAACGAGTGGCGAGCCTCGTCCCGAGTTGTTGAGTGATAGTCCATCGTCTCGATACTGACACCGAGCGAATCCGACAGGAGGTGTGCAAATTCGGCGGCCCCGGTGAGGACTGCTTGGTTCTGCTCCTCGATTTGCAGGGTCGTTTCCGGCGTCCGAAGCTTCTGTGTGGGCGGAGATTCCGGCCGCTCGACAGGCATACAGCTGCACAGGAGTGTGCCTTCCGGCCCCGTCAGAATCCACGGCTGTTTCCCACACAGGATCGCTGAGTATTTCGACGCCGTGTACCGCCCACCGCCGGTGAGGACTCGAAGTGCCTTTTCGAGTGCTTGGGCGTCGATCCCGTACCCGTAGCTGTCTGCAAGTCCGTCGACGAACGTGACTCGTGTGTCGATTGAGTCGAAATCGCCGTACGTGGCTGGAATTTGTATGAGGTCGCCATTTCCGCACTCTGCGACGTACTCTCCGACGTCGCCGTCGACAACCCACCGAGTTTGCTGCTTGTGTGCTCGACTAGCCGACGTGTTGATCGTCGACACTGGCCGCTGCGTTGTGAGGCCCCAGTCCACGTCTGGGGACCCCCAACTGGCTCCGTCGCGATCGGGCGCGCGACACGTCGTCGCACATCGAGCGATGCTCACCGCGCCGGGAGTGTGGTCGTTGTCGGCGCTATCTCCGTCTCCGAACGTACCGAGTGTGAGGTCAGTCATCCTCTCACCCGCCAGAGGAACACAAAATTCTATTGAATCTGGAAACGTCCCTCCGTCGTTTCCGAAGCAACCGTCGCCAAAGTCGCCAGTATCGGGAGATTATCGCAGTTTTAGTAACAACGGAAGGGGTGGACCTCCATCACCCCCTCCACCGTTTCCGGAGCTAATCTGTATTACACTGATCTACTTTGATTACTCCGGAGTTATCCACTGCTCAGAGAGTCGCTGACATGACGGGTCTTAGCATCTACTCAGAGGAGGAAACAACTCAAAGTTGAGAACACGGTCGGAAAATATCATTGACACAGACAGTGTAAGGTACCACGAACACTCCACCATTTCCGGAGCTTTTTCGACCGGATAATCATCGGAACCCTCACTCCACTGTTTCCGAAGCTATCCACGAAAGAAGGATGGAGGGATACAGGGGAAACGGTATAGATTGCCGGAAGTTCCAGTTACTCCACAATCTCTTTTCTATCGTGTTAAATATACTCTGTTCTAGAAGATTATTTTAGTAGTATTGCGGTTACTGTTTCGTAGTATATGTATTAGTTCTTTTGCTTTATATAGTAGTATTGCTGGGTGGAGACTAGGTGCTTTAGACATAGCTTAGGAAACGGTGGAGTGAGTGTGTTATATAAAGAACTGGAGCTCCGGAATTGGTGGTGTGCCAATCCTTTTTAAATAGGCGAGCTCCGGACGCTCCGGAAGCTAAGGAAGCGGTGGCTTTATTATATTGTGCTGTATGTCAGACTACCATGGGGATGTTCCAACGAGATCGTCAGGTGTTCGCTGATGCGGAACCTCTTGACGACTCTTATGAGCCCGAGGATATCCGCGAACGGGACAAGGAACTCAAGAAATATCAGCGAGCCCTCCAACCAATCATCGATAACCGACCGACGTCGAACATTTTTCTGTATGGCAAGACGGGGACAGGGAAGACCGTCGCGACGAAATTTATGTTGTCGCATCTAGAGCAAGACGCTGCTGAGTATGACGACGTCATGCTCTCGACTGTCTGGGTCAGCTGCGAGAATTTATCCTCGTCCTACCAAGTCGCTGTTGCCCTTGTCAATGAACTACGTGGAGGACAGAACAAAGATCGAATCAGTACCACCGGCTACTCTCAGCAGCGGGTCTTTGATATTCTGTATGAAGAGCTCGACGCGCTTGGTGGGACCGTCGTGATCGTCTTGGACGAAATTGATAACATCGGACACTCTGACGACATCCTCTACGGGCTTCCCCGGGCACGATCGAATGGATACGTCAACGATGTCCGTCCAGTAATCGTTGGTATCAGCAACGACTTTCAGTTCCGGGACAATCTTTCACCAAAGGTCAAGGACACGCTCGCTGAAAAGGAGATTCTGTTTCCGCCGTACGATGCGAACCAACTGCGCTCAATTCTGAACCCGCGCGCCGAGAAAGCGTTCTATAATGATGTTTTATCAGAAGACGCTGTCCCGCTCTGTGCAGCTTTTGCTGCGCAGGACACGGGATCGGCCCGACAAGCAATCCGGCTGCTCCGTGAAGCCGGCGAACTCGCGCAAGCTGCTGATTCTGACACTGTAACCGAAGATCATGTCCGAGACGCTCAGGACGAACTGGAAAAGAATCAACTCTACGAGGGAATGCAGGAACTCACGACACAGGGACATGCCGTCCTCTGTGCGCTCGCGTACTACCAAGCACTGGATAGTGTTCCTGTCCGCTCTCGGAATCTTTACGAGCGATACGTGAAGATTTGCGACCGGCTCGACACCGACAGCGTGAGCGAACGCCGTGTTCGTGACCATCTTTCGGATATGAATATGCTTGGGCTCATCAGCGTCTATGAACGGAACGAGGGACTCTCGGCTGGCCGGTATCACGAGTATGAGCTTGACGTGCCGCTGCAAGCCGTACTTGAGGTTCTCCTCTCAACGACTCGCTTCGAAGAACTCGCGAATATCATCGAATCGACGGCTGACGATAACAACCTGCTTCAATCGGGCCTCTCCGACTACTAATCTAGTCTGTAATTCCAAAGAGAACTTGAGCTAACTTCCGTCGCTGAAAGCTCCGGAAACGGTGGAGGGTCTGGATAGACGAAAACCGGCTGGTTCGTTGTCCTTGACAGAATCAATTGGAAGCAAAGTTTCTGAGTCAGAAACTCGCTGCGGGGTTTTAGTACAGGTCAGCCAGTAGACATAGATAGCCGCCAGTCGGAGGCGGTCCCCGAAAAGTATCCGACATGCCCGCCTACCATCGCCCACGCCCGATCCCCGCTTAGGGATGGAGCCAACTGGGTGCCCTCTGACATGTCCTCTCGCGCGCTCCATCCCCGTACATCCCCTCTTTCCCCCCGCCGCCCTCTGCTGTAAACTGCACTCAATATTACTACACAGGCGTAGATACTGAGTCCTAGCAGACTTCCTGCGGCGTCAGCGCACACATAAACTGACCATCTTTTGACGGGTCCGTAGAAAGCACTACCTTTCTGTTCGGAAAGATTTGGGATGTAGAGGATTCGTCTGAAACCACTCAGATAGCCGCGAAACTCAAAGCAGTATGGGCTCTTCAACCCCACGAGGGTTCGTCTGAAACGAGGACTCTGTACGACAGTACCAAATCCAGCAGTTGGCTTCAACCCCACGAGGGTTCGTCTGAAACTACTGCCGTCGGCGGCCTCGAAGGTGAACGTCATGGTGCTTCAACCCCACGAGGGTTCGTCTGAAACGTCCGATCTGTCCGCGAGCCGCTCTCGAAAGCGCGTGCTTCAACCCCACGAGGGTTCGTCTGAAACGAGGTTCAAAGGTTATGGCGGCGTAGTATGAGGTATGCTTCAACCCCACGAGGGTTCGTCTGAAACGCGAGTATACGCCGGGGCACGTCTCACTGTACTGGGCGCTTCAACCCCACGAGGGTTCGTCTGAAACGAGGGTGACTGTCGGGTCCTTTTTCCCGTCGTCCGCTTCAACCCCACGAGGGTTCGTCTGAAACGGTCGCTCACCTACCGCGACGCCGTCGACGGCAGCCGCTTCAACCCCACGAGGGTTCGTCTGAAACCATCAACAACATCAGACGCGGTCGAAATACTGTTCGCTTCAACCCCACGAGGGTTCGTCTGAAACGCGAAATCAACCTTCACGGCTCCGCTACGTGGGGAGCTTCAACCCCACGAGGGTTCGTCTGAAACCCCGGCAGGGAAAATCTGTGGTCTGCTGTACGGGCGGGGCTTCAACCCCACGAGGGTTCGTCTGAAACGTCCTGATCGGCCCGCCGGAGCGCGTCGACGGACTCGCTTCAACCCCACGAGGGTTCGTCTGAAACCTTCGACAGATCAGCGTGCGCGATCACCTGATCTGCGCTTCAACCCCACGAGGGTTCGTCTGAAACCCGTGGTGATCTCGTCGCTGACCGAGCAGGCCGGCGCTTCAACCCCACGAGGGTTCGTCTGAAACGGCTGGTAGTAGGCGAACAGCACGGCTGCGCCGATGCTTCAACCCCACGAGGGTTCGTCTGAAACCCGTATGACCTATACACGGGGCGGGGGGATTGAACCTGCTTCAACCCCACGAGGGTTCGTCTGAAACCACCTCAACCACTTTCGTCTACGATATTGACGGAGCTTCAACCCCACGAGGGTTCGTCTGAAACGTGGACCTATCTGATCTCTCGGTTATCGACGAACTGGCTTCAACCCCACGAGGGTTCGTCTGAAACTCGAGAAAGTCCGCTCCCTTATCTCGATACAGCGCTTCAACCCCACGAGGGTTCGTCTGAAACGAGTAGTTTGTCGAATCGAAGCTGTGCGTTGTCGTCGCTTCAACCCCACGAGGGTTCGTCTGAAACTGCCGAGGACGTGCAACAGTACAATCTGGAGTGGATGGCTTCAACCCCACGAGGGTTCGTCTGAAACTATTCGGGTCGAACAACTCGGCGGGCGTGGGCAGTGGCTTCAACCCCACGAGGGTTCGTCTGAAACGCGGCGAGTTGTTCGACGGAGTGGACTACCTCACCGCTTCAACCCCACGAGGGTTCGTCTGAAACGATGGACATTCAGGTAGCCGACGACGACGGCGGCACGCTTCAACCCCACGAGGGTTCGTCTGAAACGTCCGGCCCGATCCACGCGAGGGACGGCCCGATTGCGGCTTCAACCCCACGAGGGTTCGTCTGAAACCGATGGCATCCAGTGACAGCGGCCGGAGTATCAGCGCTTCAACCCCACGAGGGTTCGTCTGAAACCGGATTGACGACCAAAACCCCGGGGTCAATGCCCAGCTTCAACCCCACGAGGGTTCGTCTGAAACCGTGGCCGAGATGGTCCACGAAGCCGTTAAGGAAGCGCTTCAACCCCACGAGGGTTCGTCTGAAACCGGCGCGACCGACGCGGCGAATCAGCTAAAGCGGCTTCAACCCCACGAGGGTTCGTCTGAAACGCCTCACTCCCTGAGCCCGGCGACCTGATTCCTGCTTCAACCCCACGAGGGTTCGTCTGAAACGCCTCACTCCCTGAGCCCGGCGACCTGATTCCTGCTTCAACCCCACGAGGGTTCGTCTGAAACCGAGAACCCACATATCCCGACAGATGAGTCGACGCTGGCTTCAACCCCACGAGGGTTCGTCTGAAACAGGTACTTCAGGATGTCGCCCTTCCCACGCGGGCCGCTTCAACCCCACGAGGGTTCGTCTGAAACCAGACTGCGGAGCCGAGTTCGTCAGCTGAAGATGCGTGCTTCAACCCCACGAGGGTTCGTCTGAAACTTCTATGACGAACGTCGAAACCTGTGCCTGCTGTGGGCTTCAACCCCACGAGGGTTCGTCTGAAACACGGACTCCCCGACCTTCTCGGACAGATCATAATGGCTTCAACCCCACGAGGGTTCGTCTGAAACGAGGCGTGGCCCCACCACGAACTCCCGAAGGAAGTGCTTCAACCCCACGAGGGTTCGTCTGAAACTCTATCGGTAGAAGTGGCTGAGGTTCTCGAAGAGGCTTCAACCCCACGAGGGTTCGTCTGAAACACGGAGCTGACGCCAGCGGCGCGAGAGGGCGCGCGCGCTTCAACCCCACGAGGGTTCGTCTGAAACTCTCTCGACAGAGTAAGCTAGCGACGAAGGTAGAGGCTTCAACCCCACGAGGGTTCGTCTGAAACTCTACCAGCGAGATTCCCGTCCCTGATTCGTTCGGGGCTTCAACCCCACGAGGGTTCGTCTGAAACTCGCTGGGAATTTTCTATACAACTCACACGAGTTAGCTTCAACCCCACGAGGGTTCGTCTGAAACCAACATATCCAAAAGTAAGAACATCGCGTTGGGAGCTTCAACCCCACGAGGGTTCGTCTGAAACCGGCGTAGCCCTTCCGGTTGACCGTCGGCGTGCCCTGCTTCAACCCCACGAGGGTTCGTCTGAAACGCGAGATACAGGGGGCTGTCGAGACTGTCCAGTGTCCGCTTCAACCCCACGAGGGTTCGTCTGAAACCGATGATTCAGACCGGGACGACGCCGACTCCCGCAATGCTTCAACCCCACGAGGGTTCGTCTGAAACACATGAGTAATGACTTTGGCGTGGATTGGGCTACGGCTTCAACCCCACGAGGGTTCGTCTGAAACAACGTATGCGGAGCGACCAAACGCGACGGAACGGGCGCTTCAACCCCACGAGGGTTCGTCTGAAACACGGCTCGACAGACGCGAGTTACTCTGGCATCCTGCTTCAACCCCACGAGGGTTCGTCTGAAACGCGCGGAGACGGTGGGCGCGTCACTGGCTACTCGCGTGCTTCAACCCCACGAGGGTTCGTCTGAAACCATCGTTCAAAATTGACGCCGACGACATTGTTGATGCTTCAACCCCACGAGGGTTCGTCTGAAACGAGCAGGGCGGACTCGTCAAGTTCGTTCCCGTCAAGCTTCAACCCCACGAGGGTTCGTCTGAAACATTTGGACGGCGGACGCCCTTGATTGCTCCGTTGCTTCAACCCCACGAGGGTTCGTCTGAAACGATTTCGTTCTCGTTGGGTTCCGTGCCGGCGATGCGGCTTCAACCCCACGAGGGTTCGTCTGAAACGTATAACGCAACCATCACTATGCAAACGATAAACAGGCTTCAACCCCACGAGGGTTCGTCTGAAACAAGTCGTGCCTCATCCTGACGTCGACGATCCTGACGCTTCAACCCCACGAGGGTTCGTCTGAAACCGGGTTGTACGTCACCTCTTCACCGTCGTCACCAGTGCTTCAACCCCACGAGGGTTCGTCTGAAACACTTCACGAGCAAGGATCTTCCTGGATTCGGTGCAGGCTTCAACCCCACGAGGGTTCGTCTGAAACTCGGTCGCTTCGCGTCGTAACATCTCGCTATCATAGGCTTCAACCCCACGAGGGTTCGTCTGAAACTCGAAAAAGCCGAGGAGTTGCTCGATATCGACTCGTCGCTTCAACCCCACGAGGGTTCGTCTGAAACGGGTGCCGACCGAAATCGTCCAACTCTCGCGTGACGTGCTTCAACCCCACGAGGGTTCGTCTGAAACAACACGGATTCCATCGACATGGACGCCACGAAGATGGCTTCAACCCCACGAGGGTTCGTCTGAAACGGTCGTCGACGCCGGCGACGCTGTCGAGAACCAGGCTTCAACCCCACGAGGGTTCGTCTGAAACCCGAACTCTTCTCCCGGTTCGAGCGAAATCCAGCCAGCTTCAACCCCACGAGGGTTCGTCTGAAACCTTGCAGCGCCATGTCTTCGTCCTTGACGATTCGCCAGCTTCAACCCCACGAGGGTTCGTCTGAAACACCCCTGCTTGCCCGATCCACGAGCGCTACTCGCTTCAACCCCACGAGGGTTCGTCTGAAACGCGATAGTGCGCGTCTCGACCACCCCGCCGTCACTGCTTCAACCCCACGAGGGTTCGTCTGAAACCATGCCCGATATACGGGCCATAGGGCTGCTAACGGCGGGTCACAGTAAAGACCTTCCGTCGACCATCAATAGGGTGCTTTCCCCAGGGGGGTCGACGGAAATCGGCTATAGAAACCGCTGATCCTCAGTTGGGTCGTCGCCGTAGACTGTCCGATTGAGCAGTGTATCAGAAGACAGCTCGTAGATGATTGTTGATTCACCTGGTTTCAGCAGATCATCAATCTCGTTTTTGAGCTTAGAGAGATCGCCCTCAGAAATCTCACCCTCAAGGACTGAGTTCTGTACGTGAGTCAGATACCGCCGACCGATTTTGAGGGCTTTCTGTGTTCGGTCAGCTTCCAAGTCATAGACCATTACTACATACATTCTACCACCACCGTTGGAACGGGTCGTATTCTTCGCCGGTGAGTAGGTGTTTCTTAAGCTTGTAAGCTTCGAGCCGCATTAGATACTGGTAGCTAACCTTCCGATTCAGCGCCGGGTGTTCGACAGTCCGCTCAAGTGTCTCTTCGAACTCCTTTGTATACGTCTTCCGTCCGGATTCGTTCAACAGGCACGAGCCGAGTTCCGTCTCGAAATCGGTTTCCGAAATCTGGTTTCGGTTTACCAGCCGGAACAGAACACGGTCGGCAAGAACGGGTTTGAATAGATCAGCGAGATCAAGCGACAGCGAGTACCGCCGTTCGCCCGGTTCGTGTAGGTAGCTGATCGTCGGATCGAGTGCCGTAGCACGAATCGCTGAGACGCAGTTCGCATAGACCAGCGAATTGCCGAAGGAAATGAGGCTGTTAATCTCGTTGGGCGGTGGGTTGTACTCACGCTGAGTCAGCTGGAACTCCCTCGGGAGGATTTCATTGAAGCTCCGGTAGTACGCTTTTTTCGCGGTGGCCTCAGTTCCCAGTAACTCATCAACCGGCAGCTCCTCATCAACGCGTGCGGCCGCAGCTTCCAGATCCTCAATTACGTCGTCGAGATCGTGATCGCGGCCGTTGTAGTAGACCGCGTTCGTCCGCATATTGTGGATGCTGCCCCGCACAATCGCCGCGGCGAGTTGGCGTCTGTGCTGACTGTCTTCGTAGGCCCGGACCTGATTAACGACGGTCTTCCCAGAGGTTTGTCCGCGTTTCGGCATCACCGACCCCGAGTAGTAATCCTCCCAGCCGAAAACGTGGAGTGCGACTGTTCGGTCGTTGAGGAACGACATCAATCGAGTGTTGAAGTCGATCTGGCCGTGCAGGAAGAACGCCTCGGCGTTCTCGATTGGTATGTACTTTTTATCGTCCCCATCCTCGGGAACGAGTCTAAGCGTGTCGTCGCTACGTTCGAGTCGACCGTCAGAAAAGACGTGGTAGTTCCGATCCATTGTTAACACCAACAAAAGTCGTGATACGCACACGAGTCACAGAACGGTTTTTCCTCCGCTGGCGGCGGCGAGGATTGGCTGACGATATTGTGAATTCCACGAATCGCCATTTCGACTTCTTCGGCCCGCTCATCGGTGAGTTCCACTGGTTCCCGACTTCGCTCTCGGGGATGGGCCAAGACGCCATCCCGCTCGATGTCGGCCACACGGTCGAGATACCAGAGGTAGTACGACAGTTGCATTTCAGCCGGCTCGGTCAACGTCGAGGAGGGTTTTACCTCGACGACCCGACCGTCGTCCAACAGATCGAGTGAGATCATTCCGAGGTTGAGGTTCTCCCGTTTGTCGCTGTAGGCCGTGTCGTCGACGCGAGTGCCGCGAACGACGGTCGGATTCTCGCGGTCGATTTCGAGGTCCCGGCTCTCAAACCAGAGTTCGCGCTTGCAGACATGGTAGTACTGCATCATGACGCCCGTGACGCGGAACGGCTCGTCAACCGGCTCGCCGCGGGCGGTTGCCAGTAGGCGGTCGACTGGATCAGTATCGGTCATATGATTCGCCTCTCCGCGGTGCTGTCCGGAATAACGAATCCAGTATTCTGGTCAAAATACTGGCTCAATCCGTGTTCGCGAACATCGAGACACAGTACATCCGTATCCGAGTGAACCTGATTCAGCTGTCCGAGTTTTCCTTTCTTCTCCGACTCACCGTGGTAAATCGGGATCGACACACGCAGCTCTTTGAGTTCATCCATCAGCCGACGAACGCGGTCAAACTTGTACTGCTTCCATGCCTTGCGTACTTTCTCTACCTTCTTCCGTTCGGTATCGGTTCGACAAATAATGATGTCCACTGCGTTGCGCTGATCGATCAATGATAGTTCGCTCAGTTCATCACCACGTAAATCGTCGACATACTCGACGTATTCCTGTTTACCGACGTTCTTATCGGTGTGTAATCGCCGATAATATTCCGTGACCGCCGTTCGGGCAACAGCTGTCTCGGAAAGCGGTGTATCAGCTTCACGGACAGAATCAAGTGTTTCGGCTGCAACCGGAAGCAGTGTCGCTCCGCGATTATAGACTGCTTCTGCGGGCGTTTTTTCTTGTTCGTCCGGAACATCAAGCCACCAGATGACTACCCGCCCTTGTTCTCGTTCAAACGACCGATTACAGCGACCGGCCGCTTGGACGATACTGTCGATTGGTGCCAGATCACGGTAAACGCGGTCGAAGCTGATATCCACACCGGCCTCAATAAGTTGTGTCGAGACCGTGATGAGACCGTGTTCGTCGTCAGTGAGTTCTTTCGCAGTTTCGATGAGTTTGAGTCTATCTAGCGGACGAAGTCGTGTCGAGAGATGGAGTAACGATGCGTCGCTTCGGTTTTTGATGCGAGTAGCGAGTGCCTCCGGATCGATGTCCGCTGTGGTGTCGACAGCATCGAGTGCGTCGTCATAGATATCTCCAACACTCAGAAGCGAACGTCGGGAACCAGTAAGCTCATCAAAGAGGGCGCGTGCACTGTCGATTGTGTTGCAGACCGCAAGCGTTGATGCTCCAGCATCGACCGCCCTGAGCAGTTCGTCTCCTGCGTCGGCGTATGCTTTCGGCTCCGATTGAGTTTCGATATATCGTTCGGCCGACGCATCAAGTTCGTATTGGACACGTTCAGTCGCCTCGAAGTAAACATCCGGATCATCGACCAGTTCGGTCACGTCCTCTACTCGCTCGCTCGCCTCATCGAACAACTGTGGCTGAGTGGCGGTCATAGCGATAACTGTCGCGTTGTACTGCTCGGTCAGAATTGTAACGAGGCGGGGTACAAGCTTCCACCAATCAAGTGGTAAGCTCTGTGGCTCATCGAGGATCACAACGCTGTCACGGAGTGCGGGAAGCTTCATCGACTGCTTGTTAGCTGGGCCAGCAAGGCTTTCGAACAACTGCACGAACGTCGTCACGGTGAGTCCTGCACGCCAACTTTCGGCGAGCATCCCGGCCACGTCATCGTTCTTGTCTGCCTTGTCAGCGTCTACGTCGTCTTCATCGACGATTTTGATATCCGAAAGATGGTGATGAGCTGTCAGTAGCCGACCGAGTGTATCGGTCTCGTAGATTTCTTCGATTTCATCGACGACCTGATCGATGATACTGGTAAACGGCAACGCGTAGACAACACGCTCGCCACCGAGTTCGTCACGAATCGTCTGTGCGGCCGACAGCCCGGAGAGCGTTTTGCCCATACCAGTTGGCAGCGTGAGCGTTGCTACGCCGCCGCCCTCCTCAGCAAATTTCTCCGCGTTCTCTATGACAGCTGACCGCGCCCGTGATCGATAGTGGTTCAGTCGCTCCGTTCTGGAGCCGTCCGGATCAGCAGGTGAGGCCGCTTCGAGATCATTGACGTACTCGTCCAATACCTGCATCGACGGCGCTTCTGCTTCGTAGGTGGAACCCGAGCCAACATCCACACTCCGGCTTGCTGCACTCGTCTTATCTGCAAGCACAAGCGAGCCCCAGATTTCGAGGATAAGGCCGTAACAGGACTCTGATAACGACTCACGATTGATTGTCGTCCCACTTTCCGTGGCAACAGCAGCGACAATCTCATCAAGAAGCTCTTTGTACGAATGCCGAAATCCATCCCACGACCCATCGCTATCAGTTGCCTCCTCGAATAGATCGGCCGCAAGCTCGGGGGCGTGTTCCTCGATGTCGTTCAGCTGCATGGCGATTGCTGCCTGTTGCTGTTCAGCGTTGGTCTGGGCTCCACTCGTCGAGTTCTCTGAGTTGTACGCACGGTCGTAGATGTACTGAGTCACATCCGGAAGCCGACCGTGGTGTTTGGCAACCGCGACAAAGCCGGCCAGACAGGTCTCAGTTTCAAACCCTTGTGCATCGAGGGCATAATACGCTGCGAACGAGCCGATTGGAGCATGGTACCGACACGGCTTGTACTCTGGCTCAGTGTCGTGTCGAAGGTATTCCTGAAAGAACGTCGTCGCTTTCCCGAAGTCGTGAACATAAGCAAGCGTCTCAACGACCCCCTGTAGTGACTCGCCTCCAGGGGTCGTCGCCCGGTCGGGAACGATTTCGTTGACCCGTCGGGCAACATCATCCAGATGCTCACGGAGATGGACTCCCTCATAGCCGTCTTCGGGTGGATGGGAGTACCGAACGGGCATCAGACGAACACCACGGTTCGACCGTCGACACTGGCAGCTGACGCGTTTGAAACTTCAAGAGACTCGGCGTCCGGGCTGTAGGCGTAGTTCGTAAAGCCCGTGGTCGTCCGACCACCCGAATCAGCTTGCATAAATGCCGGAGATTCTTCGATCTGGCAGCGTGTTCCTGGATCAAGAACGATATCGTCGACCGCATTTGGTACGGCTGAATCGACCTCGATAGTATCGTTCCGAGGGCCATCCTCAATATCGAACTCTCCGTGATACTCGATATCCGCGAGGTACTCTGAGAGACCGAGACTTGGCACGTAGTGGGATTCTCCTGCGGACAGCGTTTCACGCAATTCGGTATACCACTGATCGTCCGCAAGTGCGACATCGATACGGTAGGCCGGGTTGACCAGTACCTCGTAGTTGTGCTGCTGTCGGAGGGTCGTCGGATCAGGTAATTTTACACTGATTTTCCCGCGACCATTGAGTGACTGTAAGTTTCCAGCAGCAGTCGAGAGTGTATTCATCGGCATGTTGACCGTTCGAATCTTACGAACAGGCTCAATGGCGACTGCCGAGGTATCGGGTGCGAACAGGTCGTAATAGCCATCGCGTTCGATTCCAAGAACGGCTGCGAGGAGCCCAGCAACGGTCGTTCGGGGGATAATTCGATAGGTCTGTTTGACGATATTGCCCTCGATCCGTCGGAAGTGTCCCCACGGGCCACGAACGGTAAACGAGAGACAGTGGTCAGGCTGGTCACTGCCCTCGTCAGCCGTCCATCCGTCCAGCGATTGTTGGGACATCGTTACGCCGTGGTCTCGTCATTCGGGAGTGTCGCAGTCTGTTCCTCGTAAACATCGATTTTTTCGACAGCATCCGCTCCGAGTGCGTCTTCGAGGGCGTCGTGAAGTACCGCTGGCCCACCAAGTTCGCCATCGTAGGTGAGTTGCAACACGTCGCTAGCAACAACCCGAACTTGGTCGATTCTGTCACTCGCCCCATCGAGTCGGTCCACAAGCCCTGTCACGTCAAGCGTGAGGTCACGAACCGTTCGGAGCTCCTCATCGGGCTTCGAATGCTCGTCGTCGAGTTCGAGATCTCGGTCGAGACCGCCGAGGTGGAAACTCTCGTCAGCGTACTCAACACGGCAGTAGAGCCGCGGTTCCTGCCCGACTTTGCTCCGACTGATAGTTTGGTTCTTGATCGCGCGCCAACAGAGCGTGTCAAGCCGTTCGACATCCGTTTCGGTGAGTTTTGTGTCCGCCGCACCGTGTTCGTCAACGAGCCCGTGGAACCGGATCAGCCCGTACTGAATCCGATGGTCGTCGAGATCGAATCCTCCCTGCTGTTTGTTCTCCTGTGTGGCGATCACGCTCGTCAGGCTATCGTACTCTTCGTTTTCGTTGACGGCGTGCATCGATTTGCCGGGTGAAAACTGGACAGGGCCAGTGAAGTGATCGGGTAGGTGTTTGGCATACACCTCGTCAGTATCCACTGACATCGTCGCGCCAAAGTACCGCACGTCGACGCTTTCGTTCAGGAATTCGCCGAACACATCGTCGCGGAACTCGTCGGCTTCCTCGTCGTCATCGAGATCGTAGTTGTCGGGCTCGACAGCTTTGAGTCGATCTTCGAGGAGCTCACCGCGCGTGTATTGGTCACCGTCTTCGTGCACGTTTCGGATGTAGACACCGTGCCCGTCGTCATCAAGTTGGTCGCGGAGATATCGCTTCAGTCGAACGTCGGTGACGATTGCCTGTTGGGTTTGTGGATCGATTCGCGGCCGGTTAGCACCGGACAGCGGGTTGCCGTTCGGGTTGGCATCGACGGCGTCGTACAGGAAGACGATTTCTGAACGGTTCGTCACAGTATCAGGTGTATCGGACATGTTAGAGGTTCTCCTCGGTTGTGGATTCGTTAGCATCGGTTTCGTCCCGGTTCCACGGGTGATCATTCATCCCGTACGTCACGCCAAGGGCGTAGTAGAAACGGAGGTCGTCGGTCTCAATTTCCCAATCCTCGGGATCGGGATTGAGGATCGTATCGCGAAGGCGGTCAACGATGTGATCTGCCTTTGTTCCGGGATAGTTCCCCTGCTGTTTTTTTTCCTGGCGCGTGTATGTCAGCGTCTTGGCGATGGTTTCCTGTGTCACCTTCTTGATCCGTGATCGGGTGATCGACTTGACCGGGTACTGGTCGACCAGCGTCGTCGAGCGATCCTCGCTGTACTCCTGATAGCTTCCAATATCACCGACAAGCGCACCAAGCAGGAACGCCCCGCGGCGTTGGCTCGTCATGGAATCCGGATCATCGTCGTGGCCTGGCGACAGTGCAGGTGTTTCATCAATGAACGATTCGAGTTTCGGTGCGGCAGGGTGGCCCCCGTCCGCAATTGGAATCTCATCTAGTGATGGCATGATGCTGGTGTCATAGCTGGGTTGCTGTGTAATCTGGTCTTTTGATGGATCTGCTGTCTGCAACAGGTTGAGATCTTCGTCTGCAAGTACGCACAGTTGGGCAAACTGGCTTGCTACGAGGAACGACGGGAATCCCTCGTATTCTTCATCATCGCCTTCGTCGTCAATTATCCGGCTCACATACTCTTCAAGCAGGACATCAACGGCAATTGGTTGGCCACTCAACACACTAACGAGGGCTTCGATGCGCGGATCGTCAGCGTCAGCTTCGTCATCATCGCGTTCAGCGAAGGTCTGTCTGAAATACCAGCCAGTCGAGACTGCGTGCAATTGTTCGTCATTTGTTTCGAGTAGCCCCCAGTTCTGATTGGTCGGTAGGGGAGCCGTCCAGTCAGTATAGTGGTCTCTGTCGAACGCTGAGACGGTCTCTACGAACTGATTATGTGTAATTGCGAGTTGCTTCGGGTAGTGGAGTCGGCCGTTCAGCGTCTCGCCAAAGACATCGTACCGTGACATCTGATGTGGCATCACAGCCGAGACGTAGAAGCGGAAGTCCTGTTCTTCGATAGTTTTGTCACGTTCTCTTTTGTACGCGTTTTCGATTGGGGTTGTTTCTTCCTCCTCAACAGCCTGATAGAGCAGTTCGTACAGCCGATGGACTTTGTCAGCTGCCAACCGGCCGAATACGTATGGCAGGTAGTACACCTTCGCGCCAAACGTCCGGTAAGTACAAGCTTCGACGAACGTCTCGGCGTTCATCACGGTGATCGCGGCATCCTCCGAAATCGGATGTGAACGCCACGCTTCTTCGATGTCGAGTCCGGGGAACTTTTCGAGCTGTTTGCCGAGGAAGTAGTTTTGCGGATCTTCGGACGTTCCAACTGTTCGGGCAGGGAGTCCCGTAACGAGATCGGTTGCGTCTCCTGATGAATCGTTGGCTTTGTTTTTTGTAACGAGCTTCGAGAGCTTCCGCTGGCGCATCGCTTCGTTGAACACGTCGAGATCGCCGGGCCATTGGTAGCCGCCGTCTGACTCAGTTTTCACTTGAACCGTTAACAGCGATGTAGCTGATTCGCCGCCGAGCTTCTGCGTGATCCTCTCCTCAATTGTTTCGAGTGCACTCTCGTCCTCACCGACTTCGGCTAGTCGTTCAATGATCCAGCCATCGGAATGGTTGTCGGCTGCTTCTGTCACGACTTCATCGACAGCCCACTTCGTAAGCCGTTCTTTAGCGTAGCGTGCCAGCTTTTCGGGATCGCTATTTCGCCCAGCTTGGTGGGTAACGCTGTGGTCAATCCCGGCTGCTGCCGCATATTTGCAGTGGCCAACCTGTTGCACCAGGTCATCAGTGTATCTTGTCACCAGCACTGGATCAAGATCAGCAGCCAGCTGTGGCTTGTCACCCGACACGTCTATTCTGACCACGATTAGGCTATTATCGGTGTCAATGAGATCACCAGCCGCGTCGGGTGTGAGATACGGAGCATACTCACCGCCACCTGTTGTGGCGAGCGTGTAGAGCTTCCCGTAGAGGTACTGGAGATCGCGGAGCGATCCGATTGGCGAATCCGGTAGTTCGGCTTCCAAATCCTCGGCCGGGTACTTCTCTCGGAACTCGTCAGGCGAAAGCATCGCTTCCCTCCAGTTCGCTCTCACCTGGTCGCGTTTTTTCTGTGATATTCACGAACCCAAGCCCTAGCGAGTTCCGCTCGCCGAGTCCGCAATCCAATGCAAGGTTGAGATGGCGGCGGTGGTGGTCGTCCCGAACCATATACGAGAACTCCCACTTGCTTAGGACGTAGGTCATCTCTTGGCCTTCAGTGACGGTCACCGGGACCGCGAACGTCTTGATGAGTTCGTAGCCGTCGAACAGGTCGCCGTCGACGTCGCTCGGTCCCGGCAGGTGATCGTGGGCGAATCGGTTGTGTTTCTGATCGAGGTTTGCTTCCAACTGCGTACGGAGTGGTTCCATCGAATGCTCCGGACGCCAGAAGACGGCGGTGTCGCCACCGGGATGATCGATTCCATACTCCTCGCATCGCCACGGTGGAATCCGAACCAATAGGCCGGTCCCGGTTTCAATCGTCCCGCGCGTGCCCGGTTCACCGACGTCGGGCGATAGCGACGTAACGTCGTCAACGTGGAACGGCATTTCGCCGATGTTCAGTTCCGGTTGGTCAAGTAAGTCGGCGGCGACGTTGGCCAGTAATCCTTCATCGGGTGAGGCAACCAGAAGTTTACGATCATCACCCTCCTGCATATCGTGGGGTGGAAATGGATTCGAGTAAACAAATCCTGGCGGCTCGCCATCGTCATGGCGTTGGTCGTACTTAGTCCCCTCAAGTGCGTCCCAGAGCCGACCACGGAGCTTATGGTGGTAATCATTCTGATAAGCCGCATCCGCACGTGCCGACAAATGGGCCATTACACGCACCCGGGTGACTCACCTTTGCCAATCATACAATCTATTGTATATATTGGCATAATAAAAAACACAGGTGGTGATAAAAAATATCGCACATTGGTAGTGTCAGTGTAGTACGTTATTTCCTACTGGTTCTGATTATCACGGTAATCATGAGTGCCACCCGTCAGCCGGATTATTTATCAGCAGTAGAAGGGCCCGTAGCTCGCACTGAGCGGTTCTACCTATCCTGAGAGAACTAAACCCAGTTTCCAGGGACTGATTCAGTGATTTCTGATTGAGTGTGATATGCTTCTGCAATACGCTGGATGGCGGTGACAACGTCGCCTGGCACTGGATCATCCAGCTGGTCATACAGGAGCAGGCCGTGGTCGCCATCAACTACGAAGAAATCGTCATCGTTCGTGAACACGACCCAGTTGTGGCGTTCAGCGTAGGCTGCGATTTCTCTATCCGCAGCATCGTGCTGCAGAACGCTCTCGACCGTCGTGACAGTAATGTTGTCAGCGTCGTCGAACGCCTCAATGTATTTCGCGGGTACGTTCTGATCGCAAAGAATCCGCATTTATTCGGCTTGACTCTGCTGCGTGACCGATCGCTTTCGTGCTTCTTTCTGTGCACGAAGCGTGTCCATTAATTCCGGATGCTCATCGTAGTACTCGGTCGCAGCACGAACTTGTGCATCATCAAGACCCAGTTGGTCGGCGACCTCAGAGATGCTCCACTGACGCTGTCGGACTAGTTCCCCCACTTGGAGGACGCCAACCCGTGTTCCCTCAACTCGGGGCTTTCCGTGGAGGATATCTGGCGTTTTCACAATCTGGACCGTCGAACTCATCTTAGTGTCATCTACCGCCTGGGGCATCAAGAGTGTTCGGACCAGTGTATCTCTATCAAAAGTCTCCGAAGAAGAACTGGTCGTGCTTATCCCTGTAAGCATACGCTTCAGGTTTTCAACCGTGTGACTTCGGTCAGTAGAGGCAAACTACCTACTGTTTCGTCTAAGGGGAAGCTCTCTCAACAGTTCGGCGACGACTCTTACTCGAGTTAGCTATTTGGGTCAAGTATGTAATAAACCACAGCTATTGTGACAGACATCGACACCGCCTGAATGGGCATCAAATCACCCAGTAACAGGGTGAATGCAAGGAAAGCAATGCCGGTTAGGATACCGGCTAGAACTGCGAATTTCCCCCGCGAGAGAGTACGTATCCGCGCATCTACGCGACGGTAGAGATGCTTCACGGTACCAATAGAATATCAATTCTCCCAAATAAGTCTAATCAAGTTGCAGACATACCGAGCGCCATATCTCCCCTCCATCCCTGAAATACTGAGTAACGACTTACTCAACAAATCGCTGTACCGGTCAGTACAGTGACTGTAACTCGCAGGCCACAAAAGCTCTAGTGGTGATCAGAATGGTTGTGAGCGTGACGTTCGGTTGAGTTGAAACCAGACTCCCAAAAAGACACTCTACCGATCATCGGCCCTATGTGGCGTCGGCTTCCCCGTTCACCAAGCGATACACTCCGCGCAGCAACAGGATGGCCCCCGCAAGCCCAGCCACGATGCTGAGTGGCTCCACGAAGGCACATACCCAGCAGCTATTTGATCCAGTGCCTATAGTGTATATCGTCCCGTTTTTTTTTCGACGTAGGTATAGTCCATCGTGTCACCGGGATAGTCGAAATCTGGCGGTGACTGATGCACTGTGGTAATCCCATCAGCACGGAGTGCTTGGTCGAACACGTCTTGGCCCGCTGCTGAAAGGTTATTGTAACTGACTACCTCGGCATCGGGAGACACTTGCGATTCATTCGTCTCGGTGGTGTAAGCCGCGTTCGTCGGCTCCGAGGCAGCACCAATGAGTAGACCGGATATGATGAACGATACTACTGCAAATATAATGAGAGCGCGGCCACTGAAGCGATTTTTCGATGTTGATCCCATTTTATAGAATCACTGAAATAAGACGGCTTTTTAGTAACCTAACTCATCAGCCGAGTTAGCGATTCCATCTTCTATGCAAGTGGTCATATTCGTTGTGGCTCCGCTGGCGGTCGTCACTGGTTCAGTTGATTCTTTCGCACATAAACTGAACGGCTATTACACATCATCACTCCAAGCAATAAACCACGCCTAGAAGGCGAACCGATATCTGATTAACCAACAGTAGCGGTCGAGATCAACCGTTGTTGGTTAACGCCTCACCGCGTTTCACAGCGATTTGACGACTTCTCTAGACACGAAATGATGTCATCAGAGCTCTCTGGCAGGACACATGACTTGGTCTGGCCGAGAACGACTGTATGCCACCAGAACCCTACGATAGCTCCCCGCGACGCCGTTCATACTCTTCACGCTCTGTCGCCCACTTGTGTTCGCTACCGGGTGTCGGATCGCCAACCCACGCCAGAAACCGCTCGGTCGCCTCAAAGGGCAACGCCAACCGTCGGTCCCATACCATGACCTCGTAGCCCTGTTCAGCGAGCGCCTGCTTGCAGGCTCGTCGCTTGGCGTCGTCAGTGATCGTCCAGGTGGCTCGTGGTTGCGTCGAGCTGCCGGGCCACTCTAATCCACCGTCGCAGGCGTACCACAGACGCGCGATAGGCTTCGTTAGCGTCCAGTCCGCTGGGGGCCCATCCGTCCACGTCCAGTACCGGCCAAGAGTGGGATGTGAAAGCGTCCGAAGGCGATACGCACCGTCCGTGTCGCGCGTGACTCCACGGACGAGCCAGCCAAGTTGGTCGCGAATCCATTCGATGTGTGCCCGCCGCATTGAGGCAATCCGAAGCGCCGGCGGGCCGTCATTCGGATTGTCAAGATTACCGTCACCAACCAGACACCCACGAATCGCCTCGTGCTGGGCCGCACCCACATCCGGATACGAACACTGTTGATTGCGCGACCAGTGCTGGGCGAGGCGCTGGAACTCGTTCTCACACTGGTTGCAGACACCCCCACGGGCATCCACGACCCACTCGCTCATACCCACCGCTGTAGATGGAGTGTTATGTAAGTGCCGTGCTTCCCACACGACTGGGGTTCGCTCAACAGTTAGCCAGTAAAGGTGGGCTATCGCTTGAGACCGTCCGCAAGTGTCAGCTAACCCCATGAACACTACCCTCCAGTCACCGCCGAAACGAACATGAAGCCCAACGAGGACAATCCCCGCACTCTATCCCGATGTTGCCAGAGATCAACCCGCTGTAGATTGGTCTTACAGACAGCAAGCCACTTCTCAGTATTATAACTGCTCGTCTTATGAATCCTCGTCTGTTGGCCGGCTCGACAGCCGGTCAAACCGGCTTTGTGCGTCTTCATTCCGCGTTGTTGTCGTTTCTGGGTCATAGTCGGCTACGGCTATCTCACCATCCTCGACAGTAACTGATAGAACCGCATATCCACTCTGCTCAGTTTTATTTCCCGCTCGCTCGGCATCGCAGAGTTGACGACACGGGTGTGTGCGGCGACATTAACAATATGAGAGTGGTCCACGACCCGAGCAACGGGAGGTTCTGATTTCAGTCTGGCTCTCCTAATGCCTCGCTTTTGCCCTTCTATGAAGCTAGCCTAATGATGTTCTATTAATCAAATTCCATGGCTATCTTATATCCAATTGCAGTAAATATACTACTAGTTATCACTATCAATATTCTTTCCTAACTGCCGCAATTTCTGATATACGGTTTGGGATCTCTGCGGCTGATAGACTAGTTGATTAAACTACTAGTTGATATACTAATAGATTTTTTACTTAGCATTAGCATTCATGCGGCACGAAAATTACGGCATTGCCGAGTAACACTACCTATCATAATCTAGCACTCTTAATTTTGTTCACAAGTTTTTTGATAGTCCCACTGTCAATAAGTGCTGGCGAATTCAGGGCAGGGTTCACCACAAACATAAGAAAACTGATATACAATTGGTAGCGGGTCACCGGTGGGGAATCGGAAAGCAAGCAAGACTGCAAAAACAGAGACATCCATGTCAACACAAACTACAGCATCGACCGCATCGACCTCGGAACCAACACTCTACACGCACGCGAAGCGCCGACTTGCAGACGCATGGCTCACGCCCGGCGTGCGACAGGGGACCCAACTGCTGCTGATTCTCACGCTGTTTGCTGGCTCGGCGATGGGCCAGACTGACGTTGGGAACATCTATTGTGACACGGCTGTCGAAGACGGCGTCGATGTCGTCTTCGGCGCACTGGCTGGTCTTGGCCTGCCAGCAACGATGGTTTTCGTCGGTCGCAGTGGCCTGTCGTATATGCGAGCCTCTGGCAACCCGAACCAGCAAAACGAAGCCCGACGGGACCTCATCCTCTCGCTGGTCGGCCTCGGCGTCGTTGTGCTGGCAATCGTGGCTCCAGAGTTGATCACGAAGTTCGGAGACAATGTCGGCTTCGGCTTCTCGGACTGCGTGACGCCATTCTAAGCACACGATGCCAACACTCCGCTCACTGTTGCTGGTCGCGGCCCTTTGCTCGCTGCTCTCGACAGCCGCAGCTGCGGGGCCTGCGTCTGCTGGTAGCGACCTATCTCAGATTGAGCGGGGGACGGCAGACTCTCTCGGCGATGTGAGCCACGGTGGCGTGGGGGTACTCCAACAAAACGCCACTGCACCGAATGGCTCCAGCGGTGAGGGACAAGCGAATGACACTGACAACAACGAATCCACCGTCCAAGACGCGGTAGACAACGGGACAGCAGCTAACGGAACCGGGGGCAACGAGTCCACCGAACAGGGACCAGCACCGAACCAGACAGACGTAAACAGGTCCGTCGAACTCGGCGCAAGGCAGAACCTCAGCGCCCAAGTCTCGTGCTACGAGAACGCCTCGAATCCGCCAGCGAACGCGTCTGTTGGAGACAACGCGACGGCCGGCGTCGTGCCTCCGAACCGGTCCTACAATCACAACCACACGTTCTTCCGTGCGCTGTGGTCTGGCGACCCCGACCACCCGAATCTCACACGGGCCGACCGGTCAGATGCCGAGAACGGCACGCTGGCCGTCCTGCCATCTTGCACGGGAGATATGCCCTCTCGTGCGCCCTCGAACACGACGCTGTGGAACCGGCCCGAACACGACTCGTTCCGGACTGGAATTGAGGACTCCTCGCGACCAGTCAACGTCACCGACACTCGATCTGGACTCTGGATTCGTGACGCCTATGTCGCGTTCTTCAGTCTCGAACCGATGACCGTTGTCCATCGGCCATCGGGCACAAAACGGCTCGTCCGTCCAAACGGAACTGTTCGTGCCATCCACGACTACCGGGTATTCATCTCGGAGTTTTTCCAGGACGACTTCCGGGTCCTGAACACGTCGACGAACACGACGCTGTATGCCAACGGCACTGCGATGGACAACAGCACCGCTGCTCAGCCGACGCTCAACTACACGAACATCTCTGGGACCACCGACCTCCAACTGGTCACGACGGTCTCGACGAATATCTCAGAGATTGACGATGACGAGAGTGACGATAATGGGAGCGATGATAACGAGATCAACGAGTACGAACTGACGGTCACGGACTCCCGCACGGTCCACGTCGAAAACCTGTCCGAGCGGGAGATGATCGTCGAGCCCGGCGTCGTCCCGAACGGCAGAGGGGCCACGACCGACGACTACCGTATCGGGACTGTAATCCCCGGCAGCTGGCAGCGCGTCCAGTTTGACAGGGGATACGAGGTCCAGAGCAAGTGGCGGTTTTACACTCGTTCACCGCCCGGCTGGGAGAACTGGTCCGAAAATACGACGACGCCAGTGCGACCGCTCGAAACCCACGCTGTCCGGACTACAGAGGGCCCGGAAGTCACGGTCAACCGCGTCCAAAATGAAAGTTCCGACGGCTGGCAGTTCGTGCCGTCGCTGGAAGCGACGTACCCGGTGAACGCGACGGGGAACACGACCGCTAACGCGACCAACAGGACCACCCTCCCACCGGAGATTCGGATCAACCGTTCGGAGACGTTCACGAGAGCGGATCGGTTCACGATTCGGAGTGCGGAATCGCTCCGGACAGAGAACTCCGAGATCCACGGACTCGTTCGCGGGAACAGCATCAAACAGCCAGCGGACTCGACGAACCCGACGCCGATCCGCGAGGTAAATATCACCTCCGAGGTCGTCAACTCGACCGACAACTCGACGGACCTGCTGGTCCGGGTCGAACCGACGGCTGGCTTCCCGATTGCAGCGGGGAACGTTACGGTCGCGACTGGACAGACTCGAATTGAACGGCCGTTCTCTGGCGACGATGAGATTACGGTGACCGTCGACCAGGGCGAAGTCTCGTCGGCGATAGTCACGTATCGTCCGAATCAGATCTGGTGGGAGCAAGGGCGTGCTGTCCCGGTGCGAGACACCCAAGAGCGGGTCGCATATGAACTCGATCTCCCGGACCTTGCAGAATTCATCGACCTCGCTGTAGTGACGCTCCTGACGTTGTTGCCGGCTGTGTTGGTGCTGTACGGCTACGACGTCTGGACGAGAGGCAACTTCGTTGGTTGGTATAATCCATGACACACAAGAATATACCACGAACTAGCAGTATCGACCGCAGAACAGTGCTTGGACTCCTGAGCGGGAGTCTTGCCGCACTTGCAGGATGCAGCGGCGGGCTGTCTGATAGTAGTGACGGCGGTGACGGAAGCGCCGGTCCGCCGGAAGAGCAGTCCGACTACATCGAAGAGACGTCGATTGAGATTGTCGAGAACGGCCGTCAATTGGCACTGGAGGTGGCCGTGACCGATGAGATCGAGCCGTCATCGGTCAGCATCATCACAGAGTCTGGGCGGGAGTTCGCCAGCGATTACTTCAGTCCCGGCGAGACCCGGACACGTCTCTCGCTAACAGAGGGAGAGGACTCGTATGAGCCGCTGCCACGGGGAAGGCACAGGCTCTACCTCCGTGGGGATGAGGTCGAAACTAAACTCCCACTCGAACTGGGCACTACGTTCGAACTTGAGGAAGTCGTTCCCGGGACTGAACACGAAAAGATCCGCGACGATAGCTTAGGGGTGGTTGTCCGGAATGTGGGCCAGCGAACCGGCGCGGCAACGCAGACAATCCTCAATGGAGAAAACAAAGACAGCGATCCGTTTGAACCAATAGAACCTGGTGAAACTGGCATTGTCGAGTTCACTTTCCTCCTCGCCAATGGTTCACACTGCGTAAAAGTCGAAGAGACAACTGAGAGGGATGAGGAATTGACTGTTGGATTCCTCTGGAGTGACCCGGTTACTATCACCCAATCCATCAAGTATACCGACAGGTTTGACTCCACCGGTAACGGGTGCAAACGAACTCTAGCTGGTGAGCCAGAAGAGGTCACCACAACCCCGACAAAGACGGAGACAGGGGGGTAGCGATGCAGGCCGGAATTGGTGACGAAATCATCGAGGAAATCACCGAGAGGCTGATTAGAGAACTCTCATCGGCAATTACAGCCGGTATGAGTGGCTTCTTTGATCAACTCAGAACACAGATAGTCGAGTATTTAGATGGATTTTTCGAGAGCATTATCGACCCGATGGTACGGACGCCCGCTCCTGAAGGGCCGAATTCAGCAGCCCCTGTAGATATCGCGTTTGAATCCGCAACTAACGCCCCGTGGGACTCGCTCATCTCGGGCATCTACTTCGATGCTATCGTTGGGTTAGCGCTCGGCATCCAGTTCTCGGTTCTGGCAATGATCGGGCTCAGATATGGGTCGATGAACCCAGTTGTTCGGAAGAAACTCTTGCGTCGCATCGGAGTAGCATTTCTTTCGCTGTTCTTCTGGCTCCCAGTGGCTTCGCTGGGGACGCAATTCTTCGATGCCATCGGTAAGGCCACTTACCGCTCCGGTCAATCAACCACTGAAGTCGCTGCACTAATCGGTTCAGCCGAGCAAATTGCGGAACTCAGCCTTGGGATATTCCTCGTCCTCATTATTGTCGGCCTGTATGTCTACCTCAAAGCGGCGTTTATCTTCATCACTCGGTGGCTGCTGGTCTTCCTGCTGACGCTGTCGATGCCGCTGGTGGCGACGTTCTGGGCAGTGGAAGTCTGGCCACTCAATCGCTTCTCGGGACTGGCAAAGCAGATCGCTGGCGCATACCCGGGCGTCCTCGCTGCGGGCATCCCGCCTGCAATCCTGATCCGCATGAGCTTTGAGGCAACAAACTGGGGATTGGCATCTGAACTGTCGCTGTTCATCAGTCTCGTCACGCTGTACTTGGCGGCAAAGTCCCAGAAGGTCCTCATCCAGCGCAGTAGCCGCGTGGCAATCCAAGTCAGCGAGCAGGTCCTTGCCGGCGGGAAAAAGCCAGCAAAGATCGGCGCGGCGGCCACTGGTGCAGCGGCGACAGCCGGCGCTGGAGCCGTTGGTGGCCCCGGCGCAGCAATGGCGACGGGTGGCACGATTCGAGCCGCCTCAAGCGCTGCAAAAGGGCGTGTCGGCGGTGCTGCCACAGGTGCCCAGATGGTCCATCGCCAGATGGCAGCCAACCCCGCTGGAATGAAACGCAATTACGGGAAGAGCGGCTCCAATGGCTCCGGTGGCGGTGGGAACAGTACTGGCGGCTCTGGTGGCGGTTCCAACGGCTCTGGAGGCGGTAACGGCGGTGGCGGCGGTTCCGCTCCGCCTCCTGCCGGCAGCAGTGGCTCCGGGGGCTCCGGTGGTTCTGGTGGCTCCAGTGGCTCTAGCGGCTCCAGTAGCACCGGAAGCTCCAGTGGAACCTCCTCTGGAAGTCCGCTCAACAGTAGGTTCACCAACAACGGGAGTTCGTCCGGCGACTCTGGAAGCAACGATACTCCAATCAGTGAGCGTCAGACGGAGGTTGAGCGCCAGACGCAGATTAACTCCGGCGATACCAGAGTCTACGAGTCTGATGCAGACCCGCCGTTCTCGGATGGGGAACCCGACAAAAACGGGACCGATACTGACTCTGGTGGGTCCGAGTCGTATGACTCACTCAAGGATGTGTTTGCGACTGATGCCGATAAATTAGGGCCTGATGCATACCGCGACGGCCTGCCGCCTCGGGGGGATGACTACTGATGGCTGACGAACAAGAAGAGTACAACACGAACATCATCCACGAGTCCCTCGGAGACACGACCAACTTCTGGGGAGACTACACGCTCGGGGAACTCATCTTGTTCCTCATCCCGCCGTTTGGCTTCCTCGTTGGGATGGGGATGCCGTTCGTCCCAGCGGCGCTGTTCTTCCCCACGTTGGCCCTCACAGCGGTCGTCGAAGTCTTCCTCTACATCCTCCACAAAGTCCGCCCGGACCACTACCGGCTGACTGAGTGGCTACGGGTCAAACTGTTCTGGCTCGTCAAAAAGCGCCAGTACACCCACGGCCAGGGCAATCAGGATGCTCGGCAGGTCACACGGTTGGAGCGGATTATGCCCCACGGCATCGAGCGCGTCGACGGAGCATATGTCGGCGCGGTCGAGGTCGAACCTGCCAATATGTCGCTGCAAGACGACGAGAAGTGGAACAAGGCAGTCAAGTCACTCACACGCCTGTCTGAGTCGCTGACTGGTCGAGCAAAGCTCCACGTCACGACAGCGGAAGTCGACAACGAATCCCACATCCAGACACATATCGATCGGCTCGAAGATCCCGACGCGAAGAGCCACCCGATCTTCCGGGGAGTCCTGTTGGAGTGGGTCAACCGCTACACCGATGACAGCGGCAACGTTGAGACCGAAACCGAACTCCAGCGCAAGTACTACATCGTCGTCTGGGTCACTGACGGTGATATTCACGACCTCCAGATGGCCGATGACTCCATCGCTGACTATCTAGCCGGGATACCCGTCCTTGGGCGACTGTTCGGTCGATTCGACAGTGATACGCTGACTGATGCCGAGCGAGAGGAGTTCAAGGCCAAGAAACTCCACGACCGGCTTGAGACTGTCGACAGGGCAGTCAACAATATGTTCCGGTGTCGCAGCCGGTCGGTCAGCCCCCACGAACTGGCAAACCTGACCGAAGACTACTGGGCCTGTGAAACGCGGTCCGAGCGAGAGTACGAAGAGGCGGCCTCCGTCTCTCCGGTAACATACTCCGCTCGGGAACTGATCAAGCACGGCGAGGGTGCGGCAGCCCACGACGTCGCAGAGGGCATGGAGACCGACGACGTCGGTGGGACCGACTACGAGGTCGACGAGACGGACTTCGTCTCCCAGCTGCACAGACCGGGAGAGAATCATCGGTCGCTGGTCGCGCCGACGGATATCGAGTGGGACGCCGACCACGCCCTCCTCGACCAAGAGACGTACACACGCTGTTTCTGGATCGAGACGTATCCAGAGCATCCGACCAGCGGGATGTTAGAGCAACTGCTGCTGGATACGGACCTTGCCGTCGACGTCTCAATCCACATCGACCCCTACGACTCTGACGCGGCCGTGTCAGTCATAAAAGAGTGGATTTCGTCGCTGAAGATGCTGCAAAACGACAAAGGGGAGCTGGAAGCGGAAGATATCGAACAGGAGGTCAACCAGGCGAAGTACATCCGACAGATGGTCCGCCGGAACCACACGTCGCTGTTCCGTGTCGGCGCGTTCATCCGTCTGACCGCGGAGACCGAGGAAGACCTCCGGAAGCAAACGAACCGGCTTGAAACGCTGCTGCGGGACTCGCCGTCGAACTGCGGCGTCAAGCGAACGACCCGCCGGCAGGAAGCGGGACTGGTGACTGTCTCGCCCATCGGGGCCAATGAACTCGGCCAGAATCGGCTCTCCTCGATGACCGGGGAAGCGCTGGGTTCGCTGTTCCCGTTCTCGTCGAACTACCTCCGCATGGAGGACGGGATCGAATACGGGCTACACGGCCACAACGATTCATCGCTGTTGATCGACCCATGGGCGCTCGAAACCGGCCACTCAGAGCTGGTGACCGGGATGCCCGGCGGCGGCAAAACACACGGCACGCAGGCTCGGGCGATGCGGATGCTAAAAAAGCGGTCGGATGTCAAGCAGATCTACATCGACCCGGTTGGGGATATGCACGGCAGTGCGCAGATGCTGGATGCAAAGACGATCACAATCAGCGGCGAGACACCGCTGAATCCGTGTGAGATGCATCCGACGCCGCCCCATGTTCTCGAACAGTCCCCGGATATGCAGCCCGTCTCAGCGAAGAAAGACGAAGTGTACGGTGTCATCGAGAACTTCCTGCAATCGCGGGATGTCGATCTGGAGATGCACAGCGGGCTGATCACATTCCTGATCGACAAGATATTCACTGAATCCGATATCGACCCGGACGACCCCTCAACGCATACGCCGGCGAACTCGCCCGACCTGAGTGACTTCCTCGATGTGGTTGACCGCCTCCAAGAAGACCCGGGAATGTTCCCCGGCGCGACAACCGAATCTTCCCAGCAGAAAATCCAGCAGTACGCGAACGAACTCTCAATTGCGCTGCATCCATTCCGCCCGGGGAGTACGTTCGGGAATCTCTCGAAAGAGTCGGACCTGCGGTTGATCGATGACAGCAGCAAGGCTGTGTATCTGGATCTCCAGCAGGTCGAAGGCTCGGGCAGTGGCCTCGGCAAGCAGTCGTTCATCATGCAGTTGCTGCTGTCGACGCTGTACCAGCAGGCCAAGAACATGACCCAGAAGGTCGAGATCATCATTGACGAAGCGCACTACCTGTTCAATGACGCTGCGAACTTGGAGTCGCTGAACCAGATCGCCCGCCACCAGCGTCACGCTGGGCTGCGACTGGTGATGCTGTCCCAGACACTCTCGGAGTTCGAGGATAAGGGAGCCGCTGAGGAAATCGCGGGGATGTGCCCGATCAAGGTGCATCATCGTGAGCCAGAACTGGGTGATGAGACTGCGACAAGTGCTGGACTGACAGACGAACAGCAGTCCTACATCCAGCACGCCGAGGCCGGCAAGGAGTCGCTGGGTGACGGTCAGGGGTACTCGCAAGCGCTGGTCCGCGTCGACGAGCATGGCGACTACCCGCTGACGATCAAGACGTCGTGGGAGGAAAAGCAGATTATCGACCTCGACGCCGACGCGGAGGACGCGTTTGACGATGTTGTCGCCGAGGTTGACCCCCACATTGCTGAGTTCGAAGAGTTCGTCCACTCGGAAGCAGTCGAGCAAGAGCTAACGAATCACGGGTTGTCCCCGGAGAAGGCTGAGCGCGTTCTGGACGGACTGGACGAAGATGAGTTGGTGGATGCTGTGTCTGTGGCACTTGACCGGGCACAGCCGGATGCAGTTGTTGCTGATGGTGGTACCGAGGCAGAGACTGATTCGGAGTTCGACAATACGGAGTGATTCACATGAGTGAAAAAGTCACACTTCGGCTGAGTGCAGAGCAGCGAAAAGAGATCGTGAAGCAGGCTAACAAAGCGGGTGAAGGGGTTTCAGAGTACATTCTGAAAGCCACGGAACGGCGTATTTCGAGGGAACTACAGGAACAGCGTGCGGGGGAATTAAATCTTGGATCGGAACTGGAGTACATCGCTGATGCCGTCGTAGAGGACGTTGAGGAAGCAACAAACGTTGATACGGATCAGGAACTGTTCTACTCGGTCGCTCTGTGGGATTTGATTTCCTCTGAGTTCCCGGCAGAGAGGCGCGCTACTGCGATGGAGGAAGCGACAGGGAAACTCGAGGAAGAGGTTGAAAGAATCCGAAACAAGGAGGGTCAGGAATGACTGAGAGAGATACTCTGCTCCAGATTTATACGAGCGAGGAGAACAAAGAATTGTTTGACCAGTTGGCTGACGCCGCGGGGACATCCACCTCCGAATACGGACACGAGGTTATCGAGGACTACGTTGAATGGGAGACTGGAGAGAATCAGTATCAGCGGTACAGTACTAACACAAAAATCGAAGTCCTGCTGGAGGAGGCAAAGCGCGAGGTGACGGAACTGTTAGCAGAATTTGAGTCTGGATCAATGGAGGAAGTGAAGACCGTGCAAAAAGTCCGGACAGCATACATCATCGCGATTTGGAAACTGCTCCAAGATGACTACTCAGCTGAACAGCGGCGGCTTGCGCTGAAATTTGCCGGCGAACACGTCGGACAAGATCCGGACACGGAGTCGCAAACACCAGATGAAGAAAACAACGCTGAGTCAGATGCCTCGGCCGCCACTGAGCCGGCAGGTGAGAGCGCATGATGCTGAAAACAGATTATCAGGAGAGTGGTGCAGGGAACCTCGTCGATTATATTCGCCGTGATCGCGAACAGGACGCCGGCGCGACAGTTGACCTCCGAAACCCAGCAGGACGAGAACTGTCCAACCCAGAAGTAGACCAATTCGTCGACAAGAGCCGAGAGTTCGGATTCCAGCGACACATGATCGTCTCGCCAGATCCCACGGGACAATACTCACCAGAAGAGGTGAATGCCAACACTCGGGAATTCATGCGCAGTGAGTTTGCCCAGCAGCCGACGACTGACTACGTGTATGGAGTTCACCGGGACACAGAGTTCCCACACGCACACATCGCGGCGACTGGCGAGCGCGCAGAGTTGGAGATGGATCGGGAAAATATCCGAGAGTTGCGCGAACAAGCAGCGACCGTGTATGAAGAGCCCTCCCGGACGAGGGACCCAACGACTGCTGCTCGCGATGCTCCAGAGAATCCCGGTCGGGTCGTCGATCAAGAAGCACGGGAGCAGTACCACGAGGCAGAGTTGTCGCTGAACCCCGACGCGGAAAAAGCGCTCAAGCGGGCGAGTGAGAAGAGCCAGCAGAAAGAGGTCGGACAGCCCACGGCTGAGAAAGAGCGCGCTGAGAGCAAACCAGAGTCACTCTCAGAGGGCGCTGCGGAGAGGGCTGAAGAACAGGCCGCAACTGAGCGCGAACCCGAAGTTGACCTTGAACGCGAGCAGGAACCCGAACGCGAAGTTGGGTGGTGGCAGTGAGTTCTAGTTCTTCTGCACCACCAGGACAACGCTCCGGCGAAGTCCCGAATAGCCTCAAGTACGACAACGTCGTCGGGTTCGTCTGGGCTGGGTTCATGCTGCTGTTCCCACCGATGATCGTCGACAGCGACAAGGTCCTGCCAAAGCGGTTCTGGGCGTGGCGCTACATCTACCTCGGCTTTGGAGTTATCAGCGCGGCGTTCTTCCACGACGTGCTCCTCGGGACGCCGAGTGTGGCACTGCTATTCCCGTTTGCTCACGTCTTGGCTGCTATTTCAGTCGGGACACTGTTCGCTGACTTCACGATGCCCGGGTTGTCGCTACCGATGCTCTCGTACTCGACCACTGCAATCCTGTATGCGATCTCCATCGGTATCGTGTTCTCCGGGGAACTGCTCCGCCGGACCTCGCCCGAAATGCTCGCGATGAACCAGTGGGACCACGACGACGGCGAGTCCGTCGTTCCGCTAGAAGAGGTCGGCCACGAACACGACGACGCAGAGCTCCCGTTCACGCTCGATCAAGATGTCTCCACCGCCGTCGTGGGCGAGACTGGAAGCGGGAAGACGTCGATGATGAAACTACTGGCCTACCAATTCCCCTATTACAGCGATACCGCGGTCATCGCTCACGACACTGGCGAAGACTTCCAAGCGTTCTACGAGGAACTGGGCTTTGAGGTTCAGCGTATCCGCCACGAAGATAGCGACGTAGTCTGGAACCTCTTCAAAGACGCTGACTCAGAGTCGGACTTCCGCGAGGTCGCCGGCGCGATCTTCGGCGAAGCCGACGGTCATGACCCATTCCATCGGCCCGCCAAACAGACCTTCGCGGAGATGCTGATGTACCTCCACCTGAGCGCACAAAAGAACAATCGCCGTCATGCGCTCTGTCACGCCGATATCGTCTCGCTGCTCAACGAGGGCCATATCGCGCTCAAGAAGGCACTGGACGAGTTCGACCGACTGGACTCGGGCCACATTGACCCTGACAAGGGGAAAGGCGCACAGAACGTCTACCAGACGATCAAGGAGAACGTCGATCCCGTCTTCACCGGCGACTTCGGGAACTACGGGGAGTTCTCCCTGCAAGAGTACATCGAGAGCCCGGAAGGCCGGGTCCTCATCATCGACTCGAACCCAACGGAGCTGGAAACGCTCGGGCCGATGTACCAGTTGCTCGTAGACTGGTCGATCCGGTATGCGATGAACGCCGAGAACCCAACGGTCCACATCCTCGACGAGATCGACGCGCTGCCGGCACTGACCCAAGTTACGAACCTCACGGCACGAGGCCGGAAACACAAAGCACGGGCACTGGTCGGCGTCCAGACAATAGGCCAACTCAAAGACACGTACAGTACGATCTCTGGGATTGTCGGCAACTGCCCGCAAGGCGTGTACTTCGGGCCGGGTGACACTGAGTCGACGGACTTCATCCTCGACGAACTCGGCGAGAGTCGGCAGTACGACCGCTCTGAGATGGTGTCGATGAGCCACCAGGGACGCGGCGAGAACCCACGAACACAGGCTCGGGACACGTACAAGGAAAAGGACAAAACACCGGTCACGTCTGGGCTGCTTCGAGACTTCCAGCCCGGTGAGTGCGTTGCAGTCTCGCGAACGACGTGGGTTCACGGGCAGTCATACGAACTGGCCGACGTCCGCGACAGCCTTCCGGCACAGGGTGCGGAGTCGCCGGGCAGTTCGGAGCCAGAGCCCACAGAAGATGACACCGACATCGAGAGTGACAGTTGGTTCTCGTTCACTCGTGCTCGACTCCATGAAGTGCTTTATGAGTCGGCTGGTGAGACCGACGACGAGTCCAGAGATAGTGGCCCGGATCGTGGCCCCGAAGTTGAGCCAACCGTCGACGCGACGGATGGGTTGGACGACGACGATTCCAGTGATCTACTCGACCAGACAACAGCAAACACTGCCGTTACGTCACCGGACACGGACCACCCGGACCTATCAGATAGTGAAGATGAGTTCGACGGTGGCAGTCACGATCAGCAGTCCGACGACAACACTGGGGGACTCTTCTCTGAGCCGGACCCAGATCCCAGCTTAGGTGGGACGGAGTCTGCCGAGCAGGAAGGCGGAGAATCACTCACTGAATCAGATGCAGAGGGAGACTCAACCGAGACTGAAGAGCGGGACGAAACTGAGTCAAGAGAAGAGGGACGCGACGTATCTGAGTTTATGTAATCCCTCGTTGTGAACCTGTTTCTGTATATAGCGTATCTAATACTTTTGTATCGTTCCGCGACCGTGATCCTCTCTACCCCGCCGGTAAGAGTGGACAGCAAGAATTTCTACCTCCTCTTCTATCAAATTCCAATACTTATCTTTATTCCTATCTTTATATCACTGAAATCGCAAGACGGCAGCGGTTTTCGCCCTGTTTGAATCACTACTGGTGAATTACCACTGTTGACTGAATAAAGTCCAAATCGCAAGACGGCAATCGAATTATTCATCGAAAACCGCCGATGTAAGACACTCTTTATCTTGTCCTTTGGTGATTCAGTCGCGAGGCGGGCGCTGGAAACAGCGATACATAGAGAATAGAACATAAGGACCAGTGACGAACGACGGACTTCGGATCGCGAGAAGCCCGCCCACTCAGTCCCAGCAGGATGTATTGGAATATAAATAGGTCCCAGCTTGTTCCCCGAAGTCCAATCGTGACCTGCACACGGTCGGGCAGCCCCACCGAGTATCATGCGAGTCCACTATGCCACGCACGTCGCCGGCCCGTCGACGTCGAGGCCACACCGATCATGACCGCACCCGAACTGAGCCAGCGCTGGCAGACCCACGCTCGGGGCAGACCCATGCCGACGCCGCACCGAACTCAACTCGTCGATCAACAACTGGCGGACACACCACTGTATCCGGAGCTTTATATTCGAATCGCAACACTTCTGATAGACGTTCCTTTCGTACAGTAATATACTCGCAATTTAGTGAGCCATTCAGCCGGGGAACTGTCCGATCTCCGGCGGGGATCGCGCCCGCCACTGCAGGCACGATTGGACCGGCGTGAGGCGCGCGATAGCGCCGAGCGCAGCGCCCCGTCGTCCGAGTGAGCGGAAGCGAACGAGGACAGGACAGACGAGCATCGCGAGTCTGTCAGTGGCGTCGCGCGCTGTCACGACACACCGCGCTTCCATTTGTTTCAGCCCGGCCGGCAGACCCACGCTTGCGATCCACCCGGTCCCCCTGTCGGGACTGTTCCTCGCTGGCTGCCAGTCGGCTCCCACCCTAACCCGGAGCTTTTTGAGCGATGCCGGCCAAGTGTGCATCGCACCGTTCTCATGTCACAGCAACACCTATCCCCAGAGCAACAGCCATCCAGCCAGCGCCAGATCCCGAGCATTGAAGCGATTGGGCCGGTCGTCGACGAAGTGATCGATATCGCCCGCCGAGAACTCAAGCACCCGATCAAAGTCCGCCTGTGGACGTGGGAAGATCAGGAGTTCAAAGTCCGCGTCAAGCACTGGTATCCTGCCGGAGCAAACAACCGATACGGATACGAGGCGATCATCCAGTACCACAGTGACCGTGAAGTGGTTGAAGGCTTTTTCGCTGAGAGAGACACAGAAACTGATGAGTTGGAAGTCTTGCTAGAAACTGAGTTTGGCCGTATCCCAGATCCAGTCGAAAAAAAGAGAGAGGGCCGTGGTGAATCGCCAGACATAGCTTGATTTCACTGTTTCATTGCCTGCTTGATGTTATGAACTGCACACATCAGGACGAGTTCACGAAATTCACCGTACCAAGTTCGCGCACGCACGGCGTCGCCGAGCGTGCGCTTGATCGTCGAGAAGACGGTTTCACACATCGCTCGTTGGCGGTATCGAGGCCCATCGATCCGCGCGTTATGCGCGTGATCGATGGGCCGGAACTCACGATGTTTGATCAGCGGTCTCACGTCCTTTTCGCGGAGTTTCTCGCGTAAATACATCCAATCGTAGCCTTTGTCCGCAGCGAGGCTGGCGAGGTCGCCCGCGTTGCGACGGGCGACCTGCCAGCCGAGCTGTGTATCGTGGCGTTTCTTGGTCGTACAGTGAACGTCCAGAATGGCTTGGCTTTCTGTGTCGATGAGAGCTGTCGCTTTGAGCGTCTGAACCCGGTAATTCGTCCGACGGCAGTAGTGCTTGCTAGCGTTTTCGCGGTCAAAGAACGTTGCGTCAATGGCAGCGTGACCGGATGGCTTGTGCTCCTGCGCCGACAGGCGCAGCAGCACTCGCCAAAGCGCTGTCTTAATTCTGTCAAACCACTTGACTAACGTGGAGTGATCGGGGAGATCGGCCGCGTTGAGGCCGATCTCCCCGAGTATTTGTGGCATCTCACTCAGCAAATCAAGTGCTTCTCGGTAGGATTTTTCCAGGTAAACCCGCAGACAGTGCAGCGACACCACCGCATACTCGGCGAAGCCGCCACCCCCTTCGGGGGCGGCGACTTCGCCTCGCTCACCAACAGCATTTTTAGCTAACTGAACCACTCTGCTCGTGAAGCGGGAGATCTTCGACATGAACCATCGGCGGTTTCCCGCTTCAGTCCACTAGTTCTAACGGTCGAAGCCGACGCTGTCCAGCGATTCACCAGAGCCAGAGAGAGTAGTTTGACCGACGTCACTTCACGACCTCGCGATAGCAGTCCTCGCAAAGCTGGTCAAACGACTCGTTGCGGTCAGAGTCGTGGAACGATCCCGACCGAATCCGGACCTCATCGAACTCGGCAATAAATACGTCCTCACAGCGTGGACATCGAATTTCTCCCATCTGATATCTCACCTCCCGGCGGCCCTGTCTGGCCGCCACCTGCCTGCGGCCACACAAAATCGTGGTGTGTCCATCCGGGATTCCGGGCCCAGAAAACAGCTAACCAACAGCTCCCTCAAAACCCTGTATTGTTGGTTAGGACGAAGATGCTCTTATTCACCGACGAGCGGGTCCGTCCACCTCCCGGCGGCAGGCCGGGATCGCGCCCGCCACTGCAGGCACGATTGGACCGGCGTGAGGCGCGCGATAGCGCCGAGCGCAGCGCCCCGTCGTCCGAGTGAGCGGAAGCGAACGAGGACAGGACAGACGAGCATCGCGAGTCTGTCGGTGGCGTCGCGCGCTGTCGCGACCCACCAGCCACCCAGCCTCAGTTTCTCCCCGGCCGGCTGGCCCACGTCCACGCACACACCAGGACTCCAGCCCTCTCACAGCCGCCACCAGACTGACCCACCCTGACGCGCTGATGCGGTGGCGCTCCAGTCCGTGCGCGCGGTTGCTCGGCGGCGGCCCGGCTTGCCGGTGGCCGCCGGCGAGCCGCGTGCGCGAGCACCGTCGCACCGACCGACAGGCCCCCGCCCGGTGGGGGACGCCCTAGCCGTCGGGCGTCAGTCGTCGCCGTGGACTATCCCGCGATGGGTGGCGGCTCCATGCTCGGTATCGAACAGGTCCGAACACCCGGACTCAGGACAGCGGGCCTTGCCCAGCGTCACGGCGACCGCGTGGTCACCGTCCCGCTCGTTGGCCCATGCATGGGTGTCAGATTCAGCCTCCCACGAGGCCACCGTCTGACTCTCACCGGACGAACCGAACATACTGCTTCCGTGTCCGGTCGGCGCGGGACCGTCGCCACGCTCGATGATGCACATCAGCGTGTCGCTCGTGACCGCCACGGTCTTGATGCCGTCGTACTCGTCTGGCTTGCCCCCGGAGATTCGCACCCGGTCGCCTTCGTGGAGCGTGCGGACCATCTCGCCGCCGTGCATCGACTTGCCCCAGACCGTGACCTTCGCGCTCGTGCCCTCGTCGTCTTCGATGTAGAGGACTTGGTACTGATTGCGGGCGTCTGGCTCGTCGATGATGTGCGTAACTTCGCCTTCGACGGTACACTCGTAGCCGTAGGGCGACAGATCCGCGAGAGGCGTCGGTTCCTGTAGTTCGTCGCGGGCGTCCCTGAACACGGTAAAGGAAGCGTCATACAGGGTATCACAGTCGCCCATCTGCCCGGAGACAAGGGCGGCGAGTCGCCGGCTTGCGGCCGCTCGGGACAGACTGGTCTTGTCTGCAAGCGTCGCGGCTTGCTGGTTGATGCGCGCCAGCGTGTCGCGGTCCATCCACTGCCGGGGGTCAGCCGGGGACCGGAACCCGTCGGCGCGTTCGGTTTCGGCGTCGGTGAGCTGGCGAGCCGAGGCTTCACGGTCGGCACCGTCGACGTGGGCGCGTGCGACCTCGGAGTGTCGGGCTTGCTCGGCTTCGCGCCCGTGGCGTTCCTCCTGCTGTTCCAACGTTTCACCAAACCGCCGGTTCGGGCCGACCTCGGTCGAACGGGTCCAGTCGTAGCTGTGATAGTCGTCTTGGCGGGCGTAGTAGTTGCCACGGCTATCGCTCCCCTTGTTCATCCTGAAGTCGAGTTCGTCGCCGTTCTCGGTCTCTGCGACGGCTTCTAGAAGTTGCTCGGGACCGCCCTCGACGTGGGTCGAGAGGGGAACCTGCTGGTTGCTGGCCGATGCATTCTTACTGCTGGAATTGCTAGCGTACATTGTCTTTCTGGTGCCTACGGAAAGACACTTGTCGGGTGCTCTAACACCCGATTTCTGCGGCGTGAAACTGCTCTGCCAGCGCCGCGTTCGTCGTGTCTTTCCGTACTTGGTTGCATGGGTGGATAATACTTAAAAGCACCGGACAATTCTGATTGTTTCAAGTGCAGTATTCGGATGTCTTGGCAGTGTCTGAGCGGCGTTTTGTGTTTCGAGTTTCGAGGGAAATCAGTATATAAATGGACGGTGGCTTGTGGACATCCCGGCAGGCGGTCAAATCTTGTGCGGTTGCGGTGAGCCAGCATCCCGCGCGGCCAAGCGAGTGCCGGATGGGTGAAAGCCCGGCAGCGCAACGGAGTGAGCAGCCCGGAACACAGGGAGCGCAGCGACCGTCCTCGTTCCGGCGAGGGAGCGCCGGCCGCACGGGTTCCCCAGACAAACCGTGCGCGAGCAAGGTGCACGTCGACTGTGCTGTACTGTGTTGTAGCAGTCGGGTGGGACTGAAAGGGGCACGCCGCTGGCGCTTGCTGTAGTCGGGTCAGCGGCCCCTATCCGAACGTAGTGAGGATATGTCGCTGAGCGACCGCCAGCGGCGTGGGGCTTTCAAGGTGTGCTGGGCCGATACCGTTACCGTTCTCGTGATTCCGGTCGCCATAGCAGTTCCACAATCTTCTGTACACCTACGGTAGCCAGTACTGGTTCGAACAGTAGTACCACGAATCTCTCAACTAGTGGTAATGCAAGCTCCGGTCTTTGTAGTACAGTGTCCCCCAACTCTATCAGTTGTACTTCTGTTTCCGCCCTCAGTTTGAGTGATACCGCAATCCCGATGTCACAAGTAATGAGGCATTTGACATCCATTCTTGTCCGTCCTTTCACCACTTTACGGACCGGCTCGACCAGCAACGAGAGTGCCGCCCAGCGGCGGCTGCACGGCGGCCAGAGACACACCAGCCAGTCACTTGTTCCTGCCCGGCTGTCAGTCCCCCGTCCGGCTCACACTTGCCTCTCGCCCTCTTAGTTAGCCTGCCAGCCCCACGTCGAATACCATCAGTCAGCCGTGCTATGTCACCCGACCGTCTGCCCCACGTTGAGAAGGCCCGACTACCAGCGCTAGTGTAGTCGTGTCGCTCTCGTCTTCAACCGCACGAGACGTCGACGTGCACGAGGACTCCCCTCTAAAATGGTTGTCAAAATATGGGTCTTGGATGTATTAGACACGCCGAGCCTGTATCGTCTGCCATTCCACGAACGGTCAAATAGACATGATCCTGGTGGAGAACAGGGGAACGGGAAGTCATTGAATAACCACCCAGTCATCCATTAACTGAGGCTTTTTATTCGGCGGGTGAATACGATTGAATAGTATAGATGTCGTCGGGATTGCGGCAGATTGAGTTGCTTGAACACGGGGTTGTTGAGACACAACCACCAGTCCAACACGCCAGTCATGTCGTTGGTGTTGATGAATCTGGGAATCAACACGATGGGCCATTCGTCATGACTGCGGTGCAGTGTCCACGATCATATGGTGAATCCCTGGCTGAGTTACTTATTGAACTCGGCCTCGAGCCGTGGAAGAGTAAATCAAGTTCGACGCCGGAAGGGTTGTCAAATACGGAGTTGTCCGGAAGAGTTGAAGAATTACTTACGTCTCTTGATTCCGGCCCTATTACTTGGTACGCCGTTGCGGGATGGGGGATGTATACTGCCGATCAACGAGCGGCTACAGCGTGCATCGTCGCCAGTAAAGCTCTAACTGGTGGCTCAGGGACTATGCCTGACTACCAGGGGCCTGCAGCACTGGTCCATGATGGTGGTGACCGGATGTACGGTTCTCGCCAAGAACGCTTTAGAAGAGCAGCAACGCGGCAATTCAACGGGTTTGGTGACCGGGTCACTCCAGTTTACCTCACACAACTCCAAGACGGCGATCGGGTTTATCCAGAACTGACGGCAGCTGACTACATTGCTGGATACCTCAGAAGCCAACTTCCCGAAGCTGGTATTGAGGGAATCGGTTATAATATCCAGAGAATTGATGATTCTTGGAATGTCTCAGACGACCCTCCCTGTACGCTATACAGCCTTCGCTCCCGTGACCGTCGCCAGTCACAACAAAGGTACGACCGTGCAGCTGCATGGATTGAAGGACGCCGACCCTCCACAGATGATGTATGGGGCAATCAGCCACTCCAGTCACTCGCTAATCGGTTACAATCTGAGGTTGTACGGGAGTACCTGCTGAATGAGTTGTAACGGAAAGGAACCGCCGGACGTCAGCACACGTGCGCTGTGACCGCACATGCTTACCAGGTCAGTCCCCGCCACAAAGGCAAGGGAGTGACCTGCGTCCTCATCCATAATTAGCGCAGGTGAATATAAAAAAGTTCGCTTGGTATCGATGATAACTGGTAAATCTCCTATATGAGCGAGGAGTCGGCCCAGATTTACAATCGGCGCTCATGTGTAGTACATTGTTGATGGAGAGCCGTCTTGCGATTCTGCAGTGAGTTGAGCAGATCGAGAACGTACGACTCAGCAGCTCTGACGGCAACCTACTGACTGGGATCCAAACCCGGAGACCATATCAACAATCTCCTACCGAAAAACGATTTGCCTACACCGATTGAGCAATTCAGTTAATCCTGAAGACTGGAATTAATACACCTCCTCTCGTGGGTGTTAATCAAGATGAATAGAATAATTATGGATACCAACTACTGGATTGCTCTGAAAAAGAATCCAGACCTTTTCAAGGAATTCTATGAGGTGTGTTCCTATGAGAGTGTAAAAGTCTACTTCAGTTACGGGAATTTCATTGATTTAGCTAAAGCCAAGGAACAAGACATCATGTCCAAAATCATCGTCGGAATTGCGGACTACTGTCTTCCGCCAACACCGACCCACGGAAAGAAATATCGCATTTCAGGGAACCCACTTTCTCTTATTCCAGACGATGATTTCCGAAGTTTTGCGAGGGAACAAACACAAGATCTCGGGATGGTTGAGACGCTACAGTACCTCTTTCGTTCTTCGGATTGGGAGCCCGTTGACGAATTTTATAACGGTATTGAGGAATATCGAGACTTAACCCAAGAATACGGATATGAGACTCTCAAAGGATTAGCTTTCAATGACCACTTAGAGGAAAAAGAAGATGGAGAGAAATTAGTCCTTCATCAGCACGAATTGGATATAGTGGAGTATGTGAAAGGGGAAGTCTACCTTCAGCGATTTCAGGAAATGGATCCTAATGAGAACCCCGACGCGAATGATATGGCGGATTTAGAGATATGTACTCAAGCTATACTCTCAGATTGTAGTATGCTACTCTTGGAATCCAAATGGGTAAACATCGAATTGATTGATAGAGTAGTTGAGAACCTTGAAGATGGAATAAAACCTAAAGTCTATGATGACTTTAACACCATGATCTCTAAACTGAAAGTCGAAAGTGAGTGAGACAAGAATAACTCTCCAATCAATCCTCAAAATAGCCTCATAGCTGATGCATCGGTTACCGCGTGAATGAACAAATGCAGCCACCTCATCTCATCAAAGCCTTGTACGCTGTTTTTGACAGAAATTGAAGAGAACGATTATCAGTGCGATACATCGTTTCTCTGTACTGATCGTTTCCGGATGGGCGTGACAACCGTTCTATGGCATCCTGATTCACATGAATAACAAGACCGTATTCACTCCAACTGCTATAGGTGAACGTCAGCGGGGACAATCCAGAGGCTATCACTCTCGCCGAGAATCCGATCGAGTTGTGTCCGATCGCAAATCCCGTCCCCGTGTTCCGTATATAGAGCAATTGCTGAACCTCTGGAGGCCCCGACTTGGCGGAAGGCATGCCGAGCAAGGTCTTTGTCGCGCATGATTTCCTCGTCTGAGTGCTCATTGAGAGCGTCTTTCACCCGCTTGAGATTGCGCTCGAATTCTGCCTTCGTTGCCTCCCAGCCCCGATCAAGTAGTTCTTGGCCGTCTGCCGAGTCGATGGGAGCTGCGGTCGGACGGTCTCCCCACCGAGCTTTGCCAGCAACAGATGTGGTCTCGTCATCAAATGTGACGTAGTAGTCGAAGACAGCACTAGAGTGTGGTCGGACGCCGACCAGGTGATCGAACGCCTGTTTCCCGGCCGTCACTGCCTCATCTTCTGTCGATGCCTCGACTATCGCGTAGATGATCTTGTGCATTGGACTCACTGTGTCCTGCCGACGCTCCACCGATTACTGCGTGCGTATCAGTCCAACGCCGGCACCCTCGCCGGCACACACAAAACGGACTGCAGGGTTCATTTTCCACACTCTCAGCTGTGGCTTTGGATTACTGTCAAAGGGAATCTATCTGTTACCATGGGGTCGGCCTTCGAAGACCTCGCCACTGGCCTGTGCCTGTCGATGCTGGGCACGAATGTCTGGTTGCTCGTCAGCTTCGCTGTCTGCAGACTGTTCGTCGCCGGACTGCTGTTCGGTGCTCATGTTCAGGAACGCCTCTCACCCGCTAGAGGTGCACAAAATTGCCGTGCAAGCAAACGGCTATCTTCAGTTCGACCCAGCGCTGACGGTGCGAGAATAGAGAAGAGGAGGTCACCGATGACACGTTCGCGGATCTCTGGCTGTAGACACAGCAATTAGATTCAGACCAGCGCGAATACTCATTTTCGGAACTGGAAAAGATGGCCCTGCTGACCCAGGCGAGCGTTAAGTAATTAGCCAGAACGCTCAATCAGATGGACCGAGTATCCTAGAAATGGATACCGGTCTATGTCTACTTTCGGTGTCCATCCACCCCCACCCCACCCCCATTCCCGAACGGTGTCGGGTCTACCGGCACTGTTCCTACACTTAGAAAGAAGCATCCGCCAGTCCGTTATCCGCATACATTCTTGTTGACGATTCGCTCGGCAGCGAACCGCTGGATCACTTCACACCGGATACCTACAGTCCCAAAGAACAGCGCACAGACCCGAGTACCGTCCATCGTGACGGGACTGTTGCTTCCGGGGAATCGGCATAGCCGAGACTCCCACGGAGGAAACCGCGCCGTGAACGGCCCGGAGGATGTCATCCGCCGGCCGAAGATTCGTGGAATGACCGACCGGACCGAAATTCAGTCAGTTCAGTGATCCGATCTTCGAGTTCGTCGATTTCCTCCCGAAGTTCGTCAGCTTCCTCGCCTTCGGTCGCCTCAAGTTGGTCTTTCAGCCCCTGTAGACGTGTTTCTTTCTCCTGTTCGTCCACGTCGGCCTTACGAACGTACTCGCTCGGTTCGATGTCGTAGACGTCGGACTCGGACAATTCGGTCACGTCGAGCGCTTCGTCGACCTTGCTGGAATCGACTGTCGTCAACCGTTCGCGCTCAATGCCGGCGGATTCAAACGCGTTCAAGACTAGTTCGTCGTCCTTGAGCGCCCGGTTCCGTCGCGTGGTCCGCTGGACGGAGCCAAACTGCCCAGAAACCGGCTGGTCGTGATGGAGTCGATCAAGCAAGACGCTCCGAACATCCTTCCGGAGGTCGTTGGCGTTGCGCTGGACGTCCGACAGCAGGGTGTAGATATTCACGAGCGCGGGCGTGTCGACAGCGTCGAGCGCCGTCAGGTCGTGGCGCTCGAGTGCGTCAATCAGCAAGAGCGCATCTGCATACACGTCCATATCCGGCTCTTCGCGCTCGGTCTCGTCGAGTTCCTCACTACCGCTTTGTGCTTCCACCAGTGGCGATCCCGTCGACTGGTCGCTTTCGGTCAGTGTTCCCGTCCGGTCGTCTATCTCAAACCGTGGATGGAGAGACAGAACAGTTGCGTACGGTTCGGCGTCGGGCGGCAAGCGGTCGACGTCGAATTCACCACGGGCCTCGCTTACGCGCTCGTACAGCGTCTCAAATTGGGCTTGCTGGAGTGGGATCGTCTCGTCGTCGTCTCGGTACTGGATCAGCACGCGGTGTTCCTGCACATCCTCGATGCCGAAGGCTTTGCGTGACAGCGGGGTAACGAGGGTTGCATCCGATGGGAGTGCGTCAATGTTATCGAGTAGGTTGTTCCAGGTCGGACCGAAGGTCATGGGGAGCGGTATGTGGCGACCGATGAAAACGATGGTTGCAATCACGGCGGAGCGTGGGTTCTGCGAGCTGGTTCAGAGCCGTCCTTTCAGCGACGCGTAGCGGTCGGATAACATCTCTGTGTCTCACGCTGACAAACAGCATCACTCGTCTTGAACCTCGTCCATTCCTGCCTGCACTCATCGCAAAGATAGCCAGTGAATTCATCTACATCATGACGGTGAACCTCCGCATCACTCCCACAGCATTCACACTTCATACCTCTCCGTTCAACTGTGGGGGACACAATATTGGTGAGTGGCTGGGTCACCGCTATCTGAACAGCCAGATAGCCGAGCCGCGGAATTCAGTTACTTACGTTATCTCTGTATGGCACTGCGGATCTGTTCGGCTAGAAGTTCGTACTGTTCAGCGGTCGCCTCCTTTTCGACGTAGTCCGTAGGGCCGACAGCGATAGCACTACCAATGATCGTCTCACGGTCCTGCGAAGTGAAGAAAATAACCGGAAGTTTCGGGTACTGTGCCCGAATCATCCGTAGAAATTCAAGTCCATCTACTCTGGGCATATCGAAGTCTGAAATAACACAGTCCGGCTTGTCGGCATCTATTATTTCTAGACCTTCGGTTGCATCAGTAGCTACAACGACGCTGAATTGTTCGTCTTCGCGTTCAAGAAACCTCTCAGTGAGGTCCTGAAAGTCCGGTTCGTCATCGACATGGAGGACTTGGATTGCCTCTTGAACACTACTCGACATATTTAGCTATTTTATGATATTTGCGAAAACAATATGGTCGCAGTTATTATATTTGATAACTGGATGGTTTTGCGCCCAAATCCGCGTCCCACAAATATCACAGCCAGCAGGTATCAGAGAAAGTTGGTAAGGTAGTCCGTTTCAGAGCTACTGATGACGAATCGGCTCCTTAGTGTGCAGCCCAACCGACCCGCTGTTTCAACCACTCGGCGAATAAAGAATCCGTACTCACAACAACCGATATCGCGTGGGACGGCTGGTCAATCTAAGTGCGTACTGACTAATTGGATCTGACCGGACAGCGGGCCTCATACCGGGGATTTCTTTTGCAAGGCTCCCCGAGATCACACATGATTGGAATAGGGACACTCATTGTTGCGGTTACAGTCCTCGTGACGATGACACTGACTCTCGCTCTGTTATTTCGCTTGTTGAGAGATGCTGATGGTCTCTGAGTAGTTGGTCGGCTCTCTGTGCTGACCGTATGCATAGAATTACCGTATTCATCACGGCTGCCATCGAGAGGAGGTGGTCTGCCCCAGACACTGTAGTCGTTAGATGAGATGCTCGACGGACTCGCCGTCGCGAGCTAATTCGGATTGCTCCGGCGACGAGTCTGGCGTACGGCCGGAGAACGACTCCGGTGAGACGGCCTGCTGCATCGCGTTGAGTTTCGACCGGAGTTGGCCGCTGGTTGAGCGCACGAGCTCGTCGTCAGGCCAGGAATGGACCTGCAGGCCGTCGAAACGCGTCGCCACCTGCTGGACCGTGTTCAGCTGGTCGAGGGCATACTCGACCCAGTACTGGTGACTGTCCTGCATCCGCTGGAGTTCTTCGACAACGTCGTCGTAGCCGGCTTGCTGGGCGGCGTCGAGACACTGCTGGAAGTTCGCGCCCCGTGGGTTGATTGGCTCGTGGAAGACGACGACCTCACCGAGCGCTCTGAAGTAGCTCAGTAGCTCGTGGAAGTCGTCCTCGTCCATGGTCGGATATGTGGGTGACATCGAAACGAACACGGACACACCGGCCTGTTGGAGCGTATCCAGCGCCTGCCAGCGAGTCATCGGTGGCGGCGCGTTCGGTTCCATCGCTCTGACGAGTGTCGCATCGAAGGACGGAATCGAGGAGCCGACCGTGATACGGTCACCGGCGGCCTGGAAGAGATCGATATCCCGAGTCACAGCGGGGCTTCGGGTGAGGATGCGAACGGGAATGTCGTGTGTGATGAGCTCGGCGACAGCGCCGCGAGTAATCTGGGCCGTCCGGCGGTCCTGATAGCAGTCAGTGCCACTGGACAACATCACGACGCCGCGACCGCGGTCGGTCTGCTTGCGCTCGCTGGGGTCACGCTCCTCAAGGATGTTGCCCAGCCGCTCCGGGAGGTCGTCCCGGTACAGCAGATAGCTTCCCCAGTCGGATTGTGGGTCGTCGACGCCGGCCTGTTCGGCGAGCATCTCATCACGGCTGTCGATAGCCGGTGTGGTTGGCACGTAGCAGAATTCACACCCGTGTCGGCAGCCGGTGGCGACGTTGATGACGTGATCACAGAGGCTCTTGGTGTGGAGATGGGACTCGCTCATGACCGACTTCGTCGGGTCAGTGTTGACCGTAATGCCCCGGTCGTCGTGGCTCTCGGTGTCGGTTGCACAGTCCCAGCACAGCAGGTCCCCCTGCGGGTTGGCGGCAAAGCGGTCGTTGAGTTCACTGTCACACTGGGTACAGAGGAGGCCAGCCTGCCAGAGGTCAAGTCGCTCGGTGGGAGCGCCATGCTGGCGTGAGAGCTCGCGCAGTTCGTCGAGCGTGGGCTGGTCCTCGAACGTGGCGACGGTCGACCCAGCGTGTTCGACGGCGTACGTCCGCTCGAACCAGCTATCGCCGGTGCCCCAGGTGAGTTCCATCCGTCTTGCTCCTACCTGTCTTTTTATACTGGACCCCATTAGAAGTCAGCCACGCGGAGTGAAAGTGAAACTGGATGCTGGGTTGGTTGCACACACTTATATCTAGTAGTAGACGAGAAAGACAAGATAACATATGACAGACGGCCACGAAGACGTACGAACGGGAGAGGACCCGACAAAGGCAATTCTTAGCGAATCGGGGCTCAACAGCAAGCACCTCTGTGACTACGTTGTCAATGTGGCGACAGGCTGTCGCCACGGCTGCAAGTTCTGCTATGTCCCGTCAACGCCAAACATTCGAACGCGGCCGGATATGCTCAAAGAGGAAGCCGACGTTGACAACGGCCAGAAAGAGTGGGGGAACTACGTCCTCTATCGGGACGATCTCGGCGAGCGGCTGGACGGGCATTTGGATCGGAAGCGAACGTGGCGGGAAACCGAGCGTGGGCAGGGCGTCGTTGGGGTATCCTTTTCGACGGATTGCTACATGGACGGTCGCGCTGGGAAGATTACCCGCGACGTCGTTGACGCTATCGCAAGCCACGAAGAGTACGTCCGGGTGTTGACACGGAACCCGATTCTGGCGCTACAGGATCTAGATGTCTTTCAGGATGCCGGCAAGTACGTGACCACTGGCTCATCGATTCCGTGTATGGACCCTGAGCAAGTTGGAGCGATTGAACCGAGTGCCCCAGCGCCTGAATTGCGGCTGAAGGGGTTGAAAGAATTCAACGACCACGGCGTGCAGACGTTCGTCAGTATGAGTCCGACCTATCCCACGCAGGACAAGGCCGACCTTCGTGAGCAACTCGAACGGGTCGCCGAGTGTGACCCGGCGGTTGTGTTCCACGAGCCGATCAACCCGCGTGGCGGGAACTTCGAGATGACCGTCGAGGCTGCTCGGGAGGCTGGTGAAATAGAGTTAGCCGAGGAGTTGGATGCGCTACGGAGTCGGGATCGGTGGGTGGAGTACGCGACGAATCATCTCCGGTGGGTGCAGGAGATCGGGCGCGAGTTGGATCTGCCGGTGCATCTGTGGCCCGATAAGCAGTTGATCAAGCACGTCGACGAAGAGACGGCGGTCTGGATGCAGTCCTGGCGAGATCGACAGTCGCCGGAAGAGTTTGCAGGGCGTGAGGTGCCGGCGGAGTCGCCCCCAAGTTATCCTGCATCACAGACAATTGTCGACTCATAATCTATACAACCAGTAATAAAAAATCCATTTTCCCTAGAGTTTATATTATTAGAGGTGTATCTCGAAGTGACTAAGCAGTTCTCTGATTTCTATACTTTGTCACTACCGAACTAATTATGTACGAAGACAGCGACGAACGGAAGCTGAGAAAAAAAGGGCAGACAGAAATGAAGCATAGTATTCTCAGTCTCTATCTTAACCCATGGATTAAGAAAATCAGCATGGTTGACTCTAATTTGCTTTTTGTCGATGGGTTTGCTGGTCCTGGACGATATCCTGACGGGTCGCAAGGGTCACCGCTTATTGCGATGGATATGGCTGATAAAATGCTCTCTACCGCTAACGGAATTGATGAACGGCTTGATTCATTTAAGTGTATTTTTATTGAGAAAGACCCTGAGAACTTTGAGAAGTTGAAACAGTCTGTCCAAGAGAAAGAACAAGTTGTAGATGACCGTATTGATCCCATCTGTCGACCCGGAAAGTTCGAAGACTGGGCGGTAGATTTCACTGAGCAGTATGAGTATGGAGTACCACCACCATCCTTAGTGTTCATAGACCCTTTCGGATATGGCAATATCCCATTTAGTTTAATTACTGAACTCTTCCAGCTTCGAGATCAGAGTTTAGAGCTGTTGATCACATTTATGGCTGGAAAGATGGCACAGTGGATGGAAGATTCAGGCCACCAGAAAGCGATCTCTGAGGCACTGGGCTCTACGGAATGGCAACAGCGCGTTCCACCCGATCTCGGCAAAGACGAACGGGCCGAGCGATTTTCATCCATCTATCAAGAACAACTCAAAGACAAAGCTGATGCAAAGTTCACGATGCCGTTTGAAATGGTGGAGGAGTCAAAACGACAGACCTGCTACTATCTTATTCATGTGACGAACCACTGGCAGGGGCTGAAAGTGATGAAGGAAACAATGTTCAATGCTGGAGCAGACGATGAGTTCGCGTATTTAGGACCGGACCATACCGGTTACGAGGACGATCAGCTGTCATTCGCGGAATTCGGCGAAACCAACGATTTTGAGGAGCGCGTCGAGGCCTTCGCTCGAAGCCTCTATTCAACATACAAAGGAGATGAGATTGTGTTTCAGGATCTTCTGGAGGAGACGCTGGATCAAAACGTATTCAAATTAATGCACTACCGGTCCGCATTCCAAATCTTAGAAGCAGAAGGTAAGTTAGAGGTTGAACATAGACCCCACAAACCAAACGGTAACAAATCACGTGGATATGGGCGTGACGACATTCTCAAGTTTGTCAATATGTCGCTGTCGAATTTCACATAGTCGGCTGGTAAACGATTTCGTTTGATTACCCGGTAGCTGAGACCGCTATCAAATCGAAGATAGCCTTACATTCAAATAAGTTTTCACTGGTCTACCCGGATTTTTCTGCAAATGACCTCTCTTATTTGATTTATAAGATCATTCCCTTATTTTCACTCAGAATATAGGAAAAACACCTCATATTACCTGTAGTCGAATTTCTCTAATTCGGCCGAAGTTCGTATTTCTCTTCTCGGCGACGGAACGCTTCGTCTCCTCCTTCAAGAATGTCCTTAGCTTCAGACCGGATATCGGGATCTTCGAGAGATCCAGCTTCATACTCTATTGTTCCCTCATCGAACGATGAAATAATAACCTGCTCAGAGTCCGTGTTGACGACCAAATTTGCGTCGTGAGTGGCAATGAATATCTGCCGATTCAACTTCGCTTTCCGAATAGCATCAATGAGTTCTTCGTAGACGAAACGATTGTCAAGATTGTCTTCAGGTGTATCGATAATGAGCGGATTATCACCCTCAGCCAAATATATTTTAAGCAATACTGTTCCTTTCTGCCCTCTGGACAGTTGGCCCATGGGCGTACCTTGGTAGAAAACCTCTTCCGATAGAGACAAATAAGTGTCATATAGTGTCCCATCGAATTTGATAGGTTCGATGTCAGAAAGGGTGTGTTGACGGAATGCCTCCATTGCTTCGAGATATTCGCTAACTGCAGATTGGAGGTTGTCTGGTTGGTTACCCTGAATAATAGCACGTAATTTCCGGACCTCAGATTTTATATCCTCACTATTATTTGAGCGCATATCTATAAGATCAGAGAAATCATCAACCAGATCATCGGCGATTTCAATTTTCGGCTCAAACTCCACATCCCCAAGGATGCCGCCGTCGTCACCCGTAAACTGGGCTATGATATCCCTGTACAACGTGCGCCGACGGAGGTATGCAGAAACATATTCTGCGAACACCTCTGTACGTTCATTACGTAATTCTGTGACCCGCTCTAGCTCCTTCTCTGAATCTTTGACAGCACCCTCAAGATTATCAATCACATCTTGAATTTGCCGCTGTTCTTCTCGAAGATCTGCAAGTTGTTCTTCAGCATCTGTTGAGTCATCCAACTTGTCTTCAATTTTATTCCGAGAGTTTGATATCTCATCACGAAGTCCGGAGATGTCGTCCGCCAAGGAGTCAATGGCATTACGGTGCCCATTGAATTCAATCTCCGGAATATCTGAGTCAATATCTAGGTCACCGAATTGGTTGTCTATTCTTCTGACTTTATTATTGAACGAGTTAACAGAAGAAAGGTCCTCTCTCGCAGAGTCTACTAATGCCTCTAATTCATCTACCCTCTCGTTCTTTTCACGAAGGGAGTCCAACTCGTCTTGGAGACTTTCAGTTTCTGTTTCCTCCAACTCAGCCTCGTGATTTTGCTTGAAATCCTCGATTTCTGACTTTTTGTTATCGAGACTTGTCTGGGCTTCTTTTAGCTGCTTCAGTTCTTTTTGCAGTTCCTCACGTACGCTTGCAGGATTGATGTCGTGAAGTTCGGCATTCAACCGACGGAGTTTGTCGCCAAGTTCGCTGATTCGGTTCCCTTCTGATTTGAACTCATCTACCGTGTCAGAAGACTCCTTGGTGGCAGATCCCGTCACTAAATCATTTATTTGGTTGTGAAGTCGGTTCCCCTGCTCACAGTATTCAACTATCTTTCCCTGTGGGATATACGATATATCGGCCCCATCTACGAACTCAGCCGGTTCACCCAACGCAGTCTTCGTGAATGGGTCCAAGTCTTCAAAATCAATCCCAGTCTGAAGTCGAGTATTCGAATCTTCAATTCTCGCAATAAATGAGTTTCCACCACTGACAGCGGTATTGCGTCGGTCTTGGAAACAGTTCGCGATTAGATCTAAGAGCGCAGTCTTGCCCGTCCCCTGGCTCCCGATAAGCGTGATTAGATTCGAGTTGAACGGGATTTCTGTATCGCCGATAGTAAGATTTTGGTTGACATATCCATCGTCTATTGAAAATGAGCGGATGGTTTGGATTTGTGTGAACGATTTTGGTGATGAGTCAGAGATGTCGAGCCGGTCTTGGGGCTCGTAGACAACCTGCTTCAGACCGTCAAAGGTATGATTGGCTTTTATCCAACAATAGCGGTCCTTATTAGGCACACAGAGCGATTCGAAATCATGACTGTCTGATGATGAAAAGACTGGCTTCAGCGATTCGAATTCGTCTCTAAACTCTTCAGGCGATAGATCCCCTTTACCAGTTGCCCACCGAAGGTCAGACGGGCTGTTAGAGAACAGGGCATGGCTTTTAGCGAGCAGATGGCGTCTCTTCTCTGCGTCTTGACCTTTCCAATTAATGTCGCTCCACTCTGCGCCAGACATTACGATAAGATATTTTCCTGAAAAAAGGTTCGTTGACTCCAATTCATCGATTATATCATCGAATTTGACACGTGCGTATTTACACCCTGCAACATAGTCAGAACAGGTGTCATTATGATATTCTTTGGCTTGAGCCCCGAGTTCTCGCAACGACTCGGGGCGAAGGGTGCGTTCATCACCGTGATTTATAGTTACCTTGAGGTTGCGCAAGAACTCTTTCCGGATGTCGCTCACCGAAAGTTCATCTGAAAAAATAACATGAAGATTGATTCGCTCTCCATCGGCAGTGATAGTATCGAGTCGAAATTCGATATTGGGAAGGACTACATCAAAGTTGTCGAGTCGACCAGCAGACCGGAGTTTCTTAATGAGCTCATAGCCCTCAAGCGAAAAGTAGTCGGTGATACCTAGGCAATCAATGTGACTGATGGACTCCAGCTCATCAACGTACTTTGCCCATATCTTTTCGTTATGACGCTGCGGCTTGCTGACTCCATTCAACGTATCTAGTGCAGCATACTGCTCACGTTCTTCAGCGCCCATTCTGAAGTCGGATTCAAAAGAAAGCGGCGTATGGACGTGTAAATCCCATTGGCTCCACTCAGACCCTCGATTGAGACTCATGAGAATCCTGTACAGCCATGGATAAATAGTATTTTTCAATAAATATAATCGACCAAGCCAAGGAACAACCGTTCTGGGCGAAAGTGCTATTGAACTATTCGAAGGACAATTAGCCGTTTCCCCGCCGTTCAAGTCCGCCGCATCGTCGTCACGACCTCCCGACCGGTCACCCGCCACTGACAGCCGTTCCAGACAGCTTCCACACGCTCAAACCCACCATCACTCCGTGGTTCAAACTCGATCTTTCGCTTGGGGCCACGGACGGGCTCGTAGACGAGGCCCCTTCGCGTCGGCAACCGACACCTTCCTCATGCTTCCACTGCCCAGACCAGATCGTCGATAAGCTGTATGGGTTGACCGACGAGGGGATCGAGATCGTGGAAGGGGCTGTTGGGGAGTGAGTGGTTCGGTGGGTCGTGGCTAACCAACACAGAGTGTAATTCAGCGTAACTTGTTGGTTAGCGACGGCTGGGGGACGGATTTTTGTTGCATAGTGGTTGGTAAGTATCAACTATTCGTGAACAAATTTATTGTCAACTTAGCTTCCATGTTTGAGGTAGAATCGCAGGATAGAATCCGCCCGAATAAAAATCGGTGACCACAGAGTACTTTCGAACATGGATATCTCCCCATCCGATGTCGAGGACAAAACCACGCGAGAAGTCCTTCATGAACTCATTCAGTACGTCATCACGACGGATGAGGAGATGCAGGAGAAGACAACCCGGAGCGGGGGCCAAACCGACCTGAATATCTATCTGTGTGATAATCAGGGGTACGAAATTGGTGACCTGGATACGTGGATTACTGGGCTCGCCGAGAGCGATAGTGTCACCAGCCATGCTGAGAACTACGTCGCGGAGCACACCTTCTCTGAAGAAGTTGCTGACGACGACGTATCGCTGGTTACCATCAAAACACCAGCCAAGAATCGTACCGATGAGTTCGTTTTCGTCACGAACGATAGATACCTGTGGGTTCTAACCACGGTACATAGCGATTGGCGGACAAAGACGATTGAAAACCTACTGAGGTATCTGCCATGCGTCGAACGGCTCTACCTCTCGGCCGAGAATTTAGAGGCACTAACCGAGCGTATCCAAGATTCACGTGTCTCTGGGTTCACCGCCAAGTATCACGCCCCAAATCGGGAGCGAGATGCGACACTCATGTTCTCCGGGGCAGAGGAAGATGACCTCCAGAAAGCCGAAGATGCCTTCGACGCGAAACCAACGCGCATCGAGTTCGATCAGACAAACTCGCCAACGACAGCTATCCAAGGCTCGAACACGAACGAAGGCCGGTTGACGATGCGGTCTGTCCGGCGGGGCTCCGAGGGGAAGGCTGTCGAGACACTTCTCGGGCTCACCAAGGGATATCAGGAGCTTGACCGTCAGAGCTTCGAGGTCGAGCACTCGCCACAGCGCCGTGATCTTGAGAGTGGATTCACCGTTGAGGGGTTCACTGCGGTGGAGTTGACTGATCCAGACCGGTCGTCGGCGACCAATAAAGAGCTCATCGCTGATCTTGAAGAGAACGTGCTCAACGGCAACCAGTATCGGTATGGAATTCGCGACAGTGGCCGCAAGATCCGGGTCTACGACACTGAACATCAGGAGACGTTTGATGTGGCGCTGGAGCCGCCAAACCTGATTCTCTACGCGCGTGAAACGACGACAGCGCTTTCGCTACGGAGCTTCGTTCGCGATGTCTACGACGATTTGGACTCGACTTATTCACTGAGCAAGTCGGACAACCCGGTGGCAGTACAATAGACATGGACGAGGTGACGGAAGGTATTCGGCAACGGCGGGAAGTGAACGCATACAACCTGTTTTACTCCGCTGTCACTGCCCGATCCACACCGTCGCTCGCCAATCATGGGGTCCGGATTCCGATGCTGTTCCCGAAAATCGAAGACCGGACTGCGGATGTAACAGCTGAACCAGACTTCGTACTCTACGATGGTGAGACGTGTGTACTCGCAGAAATCAAGAGCGGACACAACATCGAAGGGCGAGATATCAAGCAGATGCGAGAGTGTGCTGATGTCGATATCGAGACTGCCGAGTCAGCACTGAAAGACGCACAAGTACAGGATCGCATGGGCTACACTGGGACGGTCACAGCCGTTGAGCCGGTCATCGTCTATCAGGATCTGGACGCCGCGTATATCGAAGAAGCCGCCGAGGAATCGACACAGTTCCAAGACAGGCTTGAAGAGCTGACGAACTATGCCGTGTTGATGACACAGGACTACGGTGACCAGCTCCGGCCGCTGAGGGGAGAGTTCAACGAGTCAGGGAATCTGCAGTCATTACTTCGGCGAGGGATTCAACTGCCACAGAACCCGCCAGATCAGATTATGCTCACTGAGGGTATGGAACACGAAATCCTCGCGATTGCCATTGCCGACGTGTGGGGTGAGAAAGCACTAGATTATGCTGACGGACTTGAAGTGAGTCGGACTGAGGTGCGGGATTACTTTTCCCCACAGCATAATGTGAGGCTCACAGATCTCGATTTGGTGTTTGATTTTCTCGTCGAAATCGGTGCCTGCGAGCAAGTTGAGAATCACACCTACCGATTCACTCGGGATCGGTTTGATGCAGTGCTTGACGTGGAGCCACAGGTACTCTCAGAGCCAGTAGAAGACTATCTGCATGGGACCGAGCAGATGTCGTTGACGGATAACTTCGAGAACAAGTAGGGATTTATAAAAGACTTCCAATATGTCATGATCTTGTACCTCCGTTCTTTATCAACTCTCACATACTGTTCCGATAGCCAATACAACGAAGGTAATAAATCAGATTGACGTGTTAATATAGACAATTGGGCCTGGAGAAGTCATTTACATGGTACAAATCAGCAAGGTTAATCTTCAAAATTTCAAAACCCACGAGAACCTAATCTTTGAGCCAAATAATATAACAATCGTCACGGGTAAAAATAATTCAGGAAAAACTTCGCTTCTTGAAGCCATCGAATTGTGCTTTTCTCCAGACAATGTCCGGCGTTATGAGGGACTAGTTGAAAATCTAATACGGTCTGGAAGCAACGAATCAACTGTCCGCTGCGAATATTCCGGCGCAACTGGACAGGCTAAACTGACCGAATTTATCGACGAAGGAGCAACGCAGGAACTAATCCTGAAAAGACTGAGCAACAATCAAAAGCACTCAGTTGCTCGCCAACTCTTCCTCAGACAGATTAATTCGAATAGGGGAGTTGTGCGTAGATTAGTTGATGAAGAGGGGGACCAAAATATACGTTCTGAGCTAAAATCGCTGCTACGTAGGGCAGTAGAGATTGTGTTTGACGAGATGCGCTCTGATGAGGAGGTTGATGAATATGTGAGTGGCGGGATATTGGTTGAACAGTCAGGAAATCAAGTTCCATTTTTGTACTTTTCTGATACCTTCTCAGATCTTATCGGTGATATTGCAGACACGTTTTCTAGTTCAATTTCTGAATCGAGCGCTTCTATTACCGTGGATGAACACGAAGTTCAATGGGCTGTGGAAAGCCTGTTCAGAGGACTGGTCGTAGGTCGATACGGATCAGGAAACTTTGTAGGCACTTTAGAAAGCAATGCTGCCGTTAAAATGGTAAGTGAGCTCGATATTGCTGAGAAAGATATAGAGGGCCATGAGGAGAGTTCCATAGTCCTCTCAAGAGTCGAAGACTCTATTCGGAAATATAACCTTCTACCGGAAATAAAGTCGTTCAATAGCGAAGATGTAGTATTTAATCAGGACAACCAACGTCATCAGATTCCGCACAAATTTATGGGAGATGGGTTCCGTGCGATTACTGGGCTTCTGTGGGAACTTCACGTATCAGAAATGGAAGAGTATGTTTTGCTTCTTGAAGAACCGGAAAACAGTATGCATCCTGGGTATATAAAGAAACTAGTCCATTTCTTTGTATCTGTAAGTCGAGACGAAGGTGTCCAAATGATAATAACTACACATGATGTAGATTTGATTAACGCATTTTTGAATCCAACCTTAGATGAAACCGAATCATATCTAGAAGAGAATCTCGGCATATTGAAAATTCAAAAGTATGCTGCGCAGCATCTAGATTTTGCAGAGGCGAGGAAACATCTTAATGAACTGCATCTTGACTTAAGAGGAGAATGAGCAAGAAGTTAATCCTCTGCGAAGGAAAGTGGGATTTGCGACTTCTGAATGAGTATATAAAACACAGAAACTTAGATTTTGAATTGGAGACATTTTCGGTTGAAGATATTGAAGGTCAGGACAAGAGGGGAAAAGAATCAGATATGATTCAATCGTTTGGGAATTCATACTATCCCTGTGAGATACTCATTAAGTCTGAAAACGGAAGAGAAATACTCAAAGATGTATACAGCAACGAGATACATGGGTTTCTTGAGAAAAGTTTTAGTATAAATTTACTTATTGATTTGGATCACTGCACTATTGATGAGTGGCTTGATGAAGTAAATAAAAAGACCAATTTCACTAATGAAACTAACACTCTAACCGAATGTGAACTGGTGGCGACTACAGAAATGGTGGGATATCGCTGCCGTATAGAAGTGGGCGGGAGAAAACGGGGTGAAGTTATAATATCAGCATTCAGAGACAAGATGGAAGAGGCCGCGGGAATAGATAAGGGAATTCATGATACCAAGGAACAAAAATTTAGCATAATTAGAGAGTATGCACAGTGCGGGGAGCTGGATTCTGTTCTCAGCAACACCATATTTTGATATGTCGGATAATAAATTGTCTGTGGTAGTTCTGTCTCCATCGTAATGCAGCCTATACTGTCGCCGCGACGTGCTGATACTCAGCCTGCGACGGCGTCGGCTGCAACGTCAATCCAGCGAGCGCCAGCTCCCGAAGAACCTCCGGCGGAACCCCATCAGCATCCCGAAGCACCGCGTCGAGCGTCCATTCACCGTACTGACTAGCACTCGGCGCAAGCACGTCCACCGACTCAGTAGCCACTTCCTCACGAATGGCCCGCGCTGCCCGCCACACTCGCTTGCGTTCTTCCACAGTACAGCTCATGCTTCCACCGCCCGAACAAGATCACCGACCAGCGAGCCACCGACGTGCGGGCCGATGTCCCAGCCGCGCTCGGAACGCGTATACTCGCACCACTGTCCGAGCGTCTCGAACGGCGTCGCCGCCAGCTCGACTGTCTCGGCGTCGCCATCAGCCGTGACAACAGCCACGGCGAACTCGTAGCTGTCCCAGTAGTGGGCTGCGCCGTCGCCGTCGACGCCGAGAAACAGCGGTCGACCCTGGGTGAGTAGTTCGCGGGCGGTACGTTCTTGTGGATTGGATTGCGTAGTTGCCATTGGTTCTTTCCTGGAACCACGCGCCTCGGTGTCCTACCACCGGGGCGATTTCGTAAGAAATCGACCAGCGGCGCGTGTGTTCCTGTACTTAGCTTATGTTACGCCACCACCATAAATCCTTTCCATGCGGAAACTAACTTAGATATGTAGTATGAGCACGGCACACGGGAACCAGAGAGTGACCGATCGAGAGCTGCTGGAAACGTTTGAAAAAATAGAGGGGCCATTCGTGACTGCTGGTGAACTCTCGGAACACCTACCAATCAGTCGAACGGCTATAAACAAGCGCCTTAACCAGTTATGGAATGAAAATAGAATCAACCGAAAGAAGCCGACTTCAACGATGGTTGGTTGGTGGCTGCCCGAGGATCAGGATTGCTCTGAAAGGTAGTTACGGCCCTCATCAGTGAGCCACCAATTACGAGTTCCACCCGTCATTTTGCTATCCAAATAGCCCTTCTCTTGTAGCTTCTCAAGCCGGTTGTGAACGCCTTGTCTGGATAAATCAAGGGTTTCAGTCAATTCTGTCGCATGCATGAACGGGTCCGGGCAGAGGGCAAATTCTCTGAGTATTTCGACATCGGAAACTGTCGGTTTACGGCCCGGATCTGGCATTGTATGTGGTATAGATACCTACTTAGAAAATATCAGCGGTCTGCCTTTAATAGACGCTTGGTAATTGGTTGTCGTGCGGAAAAGATTAAGTGCAGTCAGTGTAACAGTCTGGGATAGGCGACGCCTACTCGCACACAGCGGCGTCGCATCGACCATGACAACCCGCAAGCCCACCTACGAAGAGTCGCATCGCTCGCCAGCCTCGATTTCCGTTCAGTCGGAAACCGCCAGAGGGCGGTCCTTCCGTTCACTTTCCGTTCATCGCCTGAGCGGCCCATGAACACGCCACAGCGGGCCACAGACGAGAACCGACCGCGAAAAATCGACTTCCGTTCACGCGCGCCCCAGACGCTTCCCATGTCCTGTCCCAGTCCCAGCCAGATGCATACCACCGGAGGCCACCAATGACGACCCACTACGCACTGACGGGTTTCCAGCGCGACCTGCTCGAAGCCATCGCCGTCGTCGACGACGAACCCTACGGCCTCGCGCTGAAAGACTACCTCGACGAGCGCTACGCCGACCCGATCAACCACAGCCGCCTCTACCAGAATCTCACACAACTCGCCGACCAGAACCTCGTCAACCGAAAAGAACTCGACGGCCGCACCAACGAGTATACGCTGACTGATGCTGGCACACAACTCCTCCAGCATCATGCCGACACGCTCGCCGGCCTGTGTGACCAGCCCCGACCCATCGTTGGAGGTGGCCGACAGTGATTCTTCATTATCGTCACAACAACACCATATCTATTTTATATTCTTACCAGAAAGCATATTCCGGGCGACGATGGGCACAGAACGAGTCGCCCGGTTGTTGTCAGAGGCACGCGCGGGTTCTGGGTCCAATCCAGTCGGTGGCTCAGATGGGCTGTCTGAGCGAGTTGGGCAGTGACCCGAACCCATTTACACGTACTGCACGTTCAACAATTAGGTCTTATGTCACCAGAATAGATAGCTTGAGCCGTCTAACCTCCCGGTTTGCTGGCTTTCCCACGACAGAATATAACGGCAACAGAGTCTCGGCTTCGCCCAGTTGCCGTCAGAACGTACTGTTCAGCTATCCGAAGCAGCGGACGGATGGTGGACAGCCATGGAATGGGGCGTGGCGTGTCCACCGTTGGGGGTCGTCACCAGCGACGACAGGTTCTGGACCCAAACCAATCGATGAATTTGGGGGGAGTCAGCAGGAAGTGGGGCGGGGACCAGAACCTAACCAAACGATATGTGGTTAGTAAACAAAAAATCTGTGATACCGTCCCGCTGTTTATTGATTCGCTGCCGAGTGGCCACCCGCTGACAAGCCGTTTATCCCACCGGGAGGTGGCGCTATGACGCCCCAGCCCACCGTCGGCGAAATCGTCGCCATCACGACCACCGACAGCGACCCCCGCTTGCTCGTCTGTACTGCCGACGCCAAGCAGGCCACAGGCGTCTTGCTTGCCGACCTGTCGACCGAGACAATCCACCGACTGCGAGCGTCTGAGCCAGACACAGCCACGCGCCGGCAGGTGGCCACCGCCGTCGAGCGCGCTGACGAGTGCCTGTCGTTCACCGTCCCACTGACAGACTATGCGCGAGTCGAACGCAACAGCAGCCCTCCTAGGCCGTTCGCGGGAGAGAAGCAGTAGATGGCCCCGAAAACTACGGTCACGACTGAACGCGACACAGCGCCCACACAGCCTGACGAGCGGTGGCTCCGCGACGTGACCGGGGCCCTCGTCCACGACATCGGTAGCAAGCGTCCAGCGGTGATCGAGATGTGACCCGCTACGGGATGCCCACCAGCGTCGCTCCTAGCCGGCGTTGAGGCTGGCAGGTGCTCAAGCGTCACTCCAGCTGCTACCAGATACCGGTCCCAGTCAGCGGTGCAGCGCCAGTCGACACCTCGATAGCCCGTGCTGTGGTCAGCACTGCTCGGTTCGATTCCGAGCACGGGTCCTGTGGTCACAATGCCACGACAAACAAACCCCAACAACGACGGCACCGACGACACAGCCACCGACAAAGCCCTCGCCGACCACCTTGACATGGACATCGAACAGGATGGCACTGATACCGACGACCTCCAGTCACTTGTCAGCGAGCTCGACGACGAGGTCTCACCCCCCGTTTCGAGTGTTCTTGAGACGCTGGTCACGACCATCGACGACCTCCAAGCCCGCGTCGACGACCTCGAGGCCGACCTCGAACAGACCCACGAGGTTGCGACGACAGCCGTCGGTGACGCCGCCGAAAACGAGAGCCGCCTCAACGACGTCGAAACCCAGCAGGAGACCACCCACGATATCGCCAAGAGTGCCATCGCCAAGGCCCAGCAACTCGAAGCCGACACCGACCAGCAAGAGGACGCCGAGCAGCTGCCCGAGGGCATCGAACCCAGCAGTTCGCCACTGGATTTCTTCGCGAACTGCCGCCAGTCAAAAGTCAAGACGATGTTCGTCGAGCGTTCGAACCGACAGAACACCTATCGGGCGATTGCCGTCGCCAAACGCTGGCCGGAGTTTGCCACTAAGCGTACCGACGGCAGCGGCGTCTTCATGACGAAAGCCGATCTGCAAACGGCTTTGACTGCCGAACTCGGGAAAGAGCCCCATCGCCAGACGATCAAGCGGGTCTGGGAGACACTCGTCGAATTGGGCGGCGATGATATCGTCGAGAAAACCCGGCAGGTCGGACGAGACCAGACGAAAACGGAAATCCTCGCGATGGATATGAAGGTCGCTGAAGGACTGCTCGAAAAACGCTACATCGGCCTCGATCTGTTAGAGAACAGCGACCACAAAGCCGCGACGGGTGGCGTCACACCCGTTGTGGTGGAGTCCTCGGCCTGACCCTGTGACGGACACCGACGAAGACGGGAATCGGCACTAAATCGACGCTGTCGGACGCGGTGGCACGTGCCCTGCCGCTGCCGACGCCACTGTTTGGTAGCTACAGGAACCGGGAGCGATCCCTTGGTTTCAGGAGTGTAGTGAGTGGTCGTAACACGAACGGAGCGACCAGAGCAGTTCGCTGGTTCACAACGGGTGTGACGGACGCTCCTCAGAGACGGTTACCAGCATTGGACGAGAACAGTCCAGCGGGAGATTTGGAGCCTATCGATATCTTCTATGTATTGAATCAACCGCTGGAGTAAACTTCCTACTGCTAACCAACACAGAGAGGTATTCATTCAGCTTGTTGGTTAGCGCGAAATACTGGAAACGGAGGATCCTCAGCCGTTCTGTTGGAATGCTATTCCTCAGATGTATTCTCATACGAAACAGTCTGTCGCCGAAGCCTGCAACCTGATCGCTGAAAGTGCTGACAACGTTCATATGTTTTCAGAGAACCGTGCAAGATGGAACGCGCATATTCAGCACTTTATCTAATGACGGACCTTGGGAGTGTCGAGGCTACCCCTTTGTGCCAAGTATAGGCGGAATATAACACGCACATCCGCTTGCTAAGATTTACGGCACCAAATCTTAAACTATTCACACAGGCGCACCCGCAAGGTAGATAATACCTCGCACCCAAGGCACTCTACCAGATCCTCAGTATCACCGCCGGCAAATCCCTGAGGTCTTCGAAGCCGGTCACGGTTCTCCTCAATCGCATCATCCAGATCCTCCAAGATCTCATCCCCCTCTCCTTCACATCTTCAAGCCGCGACTTTTTCCGACTCAGCTTCCGCCTCTTCCTCTCCAAGAAATTGGCCCTCAGACAACAAGGAAATCAGATGACAGCGGTCAAAATCAACGCAGCAAACGCTAGGACACAGACTATAGCAGCGTAAGCCGATATCGTTCCCAACGCCTCCGAGATACGGGAGTCGAACAATTCGAGGACATCCTCTCTCGATGTCTTCCTCCTTGTCTGAGTCCGCCTATCCGCGTACTCGAGCTTGAAAGAGTTATGCATAAAACGGAGTTTCGTCGGCTGATACTGCTCGTAGAAATCATACTCGTCGATGAAAACCCTGTGCGCAGTCTCCAACTCATCCTGGTAACCATTCCGGATCCGGATTCTATCCTGCTCCGAGATCACTTCCCGTGCGGCGTACAAACTACGGGTAGACGGAAAGATCCGGGCGAGATATGAGTAGAACGGCTCAACTCGTTGACCGGCGACCACCGCCAGCAAACCAGAGATAGAGCCCAGAAGACCCAGTCCCATCCGTAACAGTACCATCTACTCTGACAGTATAACAGACACCTGGCTTATAACTGAGCAATTCGCCTGACACCCTGGCTCCTGTATGCACCAGCCCGCAGCTGAGGTCAACCTACAGATTATATCTCGCAACAGTCACCCACTCAGAGACAGGCCCTGTCGTCTTGACGAGTACAAGCTCGCCGACTTGAACGGTACTCGGAAAGGCCGACATATCGATTGACTCGGCCAAATCTAACCGCTCCTCTACATCCATATCGCTGTAGATGAGACTGAGATGCGGGACATACATCCCACCATCCACATCAAACACCTCTACCGCCTCCTGGTGCAAAGAGAGAACCTCCGCTGTAGGCTCAACCAGCAAAAACACGCACTGGTGCTTCGTCGTCGAACACTGAACCCGCGTAAACTCGACATCGAAGACGCCCTGTCCCTCAGCAAGACTCTGGACACCCTCCTCTAGCACTGATTCACTGGCTTGAATCCCGCCTACTACGGTGATATGCGGTTCAAACTCAGGTGCATCCTCGTCCAGCTGAGCGTACTCCTCGACAGTCTCTTCTAACTGCTGATACGCCTCCGAGCCGCGGTCAGGAACAAGCCATACCGAATACATATCTAAATCCTCTATCTCCCCAATCCTCGACTCCAAGTCATCCTCCAGTACTGATTCCAGAACCCCTGACTTAAGTAGGTCCTTGTGATTTCTATACTGCAACCAGGCTGCCCCAATTACAACGAGCAGAACGATCTGTGTTCCAAGTATCAAAGCTGGACCTACCAAATCTGGACCTATCCAAGAGGGACCCGGGAACATCGACAAGAGACCAGTCCAATCGTCTGGTGCCCCCTCACGATAGACAGCCCACGTACCAGCCGCCATCGGGACAATATATGCTGTAAGAGCAATACCCCTCATCGAATAACGAACACAAAGCTGTATAACTCGATGCAGACCTTGCAGATCCGAATCTTTCTTAGCGTGCTTGAACTCCTTGAGATACTTAGCTTCAACATTCTGGAACCGTGGATTCTGACGGATACTGAACCCGCCGTGGAATAGCTCATACTCTGCACCAAGATGATCCAGCTTCGCCTCGATCAAGGCCAGAAGCGCAGCCAACTGAGTCACGTAATGCATCGACGAAATGTGAGACAAGTAGAGAAACCCGAGCACATACGGCACTAAAACTAAGACCCGTGCATCACCGTTGGTCGTGAAGACATATCCGACGATGACACCAAGCGCCGTAAGCGAACCCAGATATCGACGGCTCTTCCGCTTCCCGTGAGCCCGGATCTCCTGCCGGTGCTGATCATACATCGACAAGAGAACCTCCCGATCATCACCTCCCTTGGACGGATCCCCGCCGTCAGACCGAGAACTATTGGACATACCCTGCCTGAGACAGCAACCGGACAAAGTAGTTGTCCACAGAATATTTCACCGACTATCCAGGGTGAAAATGAATCCGAGTAGGACACCGGCAGCAACAGCTACGAGCAACGCCACGGCGGTAGAAACCTCATTCGCCCAGATACCTGACGAAAGCGCCTTCTCAAACAAGTTCCCCGACCCATGAATCATATACGCCGAGATAATCGAATGGTTCACCGCCGTCAACGTATTCGTGATGAATCCCAGCAACAAGATTCCGACCTGACTCGTCTCCGAACCACCGTACCGGAAATTATGGCAAAAACAGGAACCCAAAGTCGTCGTCGCGATAGAGACCATCTTTGACACAGCAACAGCAGCATCCAGATCCATCCCGCTCCTAACCAGGAATTGTTCACCATCTCGTGCTGAACTCATGCTCTTCATCTTGTACGGTAAATCTGGTCCTGATAGCCGGTACATTTTGCTGATCACCGCATCTCTTATACTGAGCGATTGAGGCTAAGAAAACTCACACTTCTGACTGTCTCAACAGAGCCGTAGCTGATTCGACACTCACAACGGAGATAGCAAACCAACCATCATCGCTAACCAACACAACCGATAACTTCCGCAAGAGTGTTGGTTAGTACATGAGCGACCGAGCCCACGCCGAGGCGGCACTGGAGGAACTGGAAGCCATCGACTCCAACGAGATTCCAGCGGACCTAATCGACACACACGAGCAGGCAATCACCGCCCTCGAGACACTCTCTGATCGTTTCAAGAAGCCAACCGAGACCGACACCCAACCCATAGCAGAACACGACACACCGGACGAGTGGGCTGAGAATGAGTGGGATGACCAGCTTGCGGAGGCTCACGAAAAGGCAGACATCCCAGCCTCGAAGGGAACGCTCACAACCAAAACCATCGACGGACGTGACTACTATTACCTGCAGTGGCGAGAGGGCGACACTGTCACGAGCCAATATGTGGGGCCAGTTGATCCAGCCTGATTCGGACGGGGGACCACACACACACCCCCCGTTTCGAGTGTTTTGCTCCGAGCGACAGTCTCTCCGACGGAAGAGCGGTTCCGCCCGATTCGTATATAAAGACAGTTCCGATCACCCCCCGTTTCGAGTGTTTATCATAGGAGTGAGCCGTCTACTACTACTACTAACGTTACCTAGTAGAAAAGAATATATATAACATTCAGGACAGCGACACCACTCGATCACTGGACCCCCGAAACTCACTCTCTGATCTTCGCCGTAGCAGCCATCTCTCGGTGGAATCGAAGCCGTTCGAGATGTGATTCCTGGGGAAACAGATGATTCCCGCAGAACACTCGAAACGGGGGGTGTGTGTGAATCGGAGGATCTCACCACCAGAATCTCTCTCACGAAAACTGCTTCATGAAAAAATGATTGGATCACTCGGTCAGTAAGTGTGCAAATCTACCGTCTCAGTTAGTGCTGCAGGGTGCAGTAAAGCAGGAGATGACATCACAGGACAACAGGCTACTCTGTATCTGCAAAAATCGGCATACTATTTCGGGCGGCTGCAGAGCTTTGGTACAGTTCGTCCGGGGTAGTATCCTGAGGGATATCATCTCGGTCGCTGACACCTGCGTAATTGTCAGATATTGCGGCCATACCGGACGCAACTCCTATTAGTACACTACTTCCGCCCTTCTTGGGATCGAACCCTTTCATTTCGGAGATGACCTCCAGCTCTGTAGCCTCCTTCGCCGCACTATCTAAATCCTGCAAAAAAGTCTCTACATCAGGATCATCTCTATTTTCAATATTATATTTATATGTGAGTTCGATGTCTATGATAACTTGGACTGCCCGATCAATATATTGAATTTCATCTTCAGATAGATCCTTTTCTTCTTGAAGTCGTTCTATCGCTTCAGAAAATAATAGAGAGGTTCCCTTGCTTGATACACTGCTTAAAATCGCCTTGATTAGCACCGATTCGACACCAGACATGTCTGTCACCTCGTTACCGTTCTTTCATATTATTTGTGTGTCCTGAACAGCATTAGTAGATTACCTCTCTGTCTGGTTCCTCGATACAGAACACTCACAGATGACCGGTAGGAGGCTGAGGGAAGCCTGTCGGTCAGTCATGTCCCACTCATCTGCTTGGAGACAATCCGAAGTCCCACTGTCAACTCTCCAGCACAGCCCGCTGTCCAAAACTAAAAGAACACTCGAAATGGGGGGTGACGAACATTCACTGCTTCACCACGAACAGGTGAACGCCCATAATCATCGATACAGCCTCTCTATATGATGGTTACACTCGAAACAGGGGGAGTCAATAGGCAACCATGCATTGGAACAGGAGAAACACTCGAAACACTCGAACTGGGGATTTATTATCGATTGGTCTGAGAATACATCTAACATGGATTCCCCGTTTGACGAGCCTGGGAAAATCTTCGCCGATAAGCGGCCTCTCGATGAGGATTATACCCCCGAGACGATTCTCTGTCGCGAAGACGAAGTCAGCCGCTATTCTGAAGCCCTGCAGGATGTCATCGAAGGGTTCGGCCCGAACAACGTCTTCATCTACGGGCAAACGGGCAACGGCAAGACCGTCGTCACGAAGAAAATGATGCAGTTCCTCCGCGCCGAAGCCGCCCAGCACGATGTCCCGGTGACGATACTCGAAATCAACTGCAACAAGGACGACAGTATCTTCAGTGTCCTCATCTCGCTCGTTAACCAGCTCCGGCCCCCAGACGATCAGGTCCCCGAACAGGGACCGACAAAGGGCTTCCTCTGGTCGACACTGTACGACGAACTCGACGACCTCGAGGGCGATGTCGTCGTTGTTTTAGACGAAATCGATATGCTCGGTGCGGACAACGACAAACTCCTGTATGAGTTCCCTAGAGCTCGCAAGATGGGGTCACTGGAGGACACCCGCGTCGGTGTCATCGGCATCTCGAACAACCATATGTTCAAAGACTCGCTGGACCCGCGGGTCAAGAGCACGCTCTGTGAGTACGAAATTTTCTTTTCGCCCTACGATGCCACCGAACTCACTGATATCCTCCAGCACTACGGCGATCTCGTGTTCCGGGACGGGATTATCGACGAGGGTGTGATCCAACTGTGTGCCGCCCGGGCCGCCCAAGAACAGGGCGACGCTCGCGAGGCCCTCGATCTGCTTGAGACGGCTGGGAATATCGCACGCAAACACGATGCCGGGCAGGTCACTAAAGCCCACGTCGAAGAGGCTGGCAGCCGCGTTGAGGAACAGCGCGTCCTCACAATCGTTCGCGAACAGCTCACCTCACAGATGAAACTCGCGTTGCTCGCGACGGCCTTCCTCAATATCGACGACGAGGCCTCTCCCCGTGCGAAGAACATCTACCAGGTCTATGAGAATATTTGTGAGGTGTGTGGCTACGAACCCCGCTCGAAGCGTCGAGTCAACGACTTCCTGGACTCGATCCGCCTTTATGGCTTGCTTGAGCGTGACGAGCGCAACCTCGGCCGGGCGGGTGGCCGTTCGTACATCCACACGCTGGAAGTCTCCCCCGAACTCGTTTTCGAAGGGCTCAAACAGGATCAGGATGGCTCTGAATCGACACTGGAGCGCTACGACCTCGTCCCTGATCCCGACGAGGCCCAGCAGGCTCGGTTGATGTCCTACGTCTGACCGACACTGGACTAACCAACAACTACACAATCGCTCTTGATCGTTGGTTAGCTCACTCTGACCCCGTGGCGAGGAAGCAATTTTCAAAAGCAGCGCTGTTCTGTCCGACCTGCGAGCACGCCAGCCCAATCGGCAGTGACTGGATCATGGACGATTCTGTTCAGCGCGACCGCCTGCTTTGTCCCCGCTGTGGCACCGTCGTCGTTGACCAGCCGCAGCTGTAGTACTGGTGGCGTCACTTGTAGACGAACCAAATGTGGACTTTATCGCTCGCATCGAACCGTAATGGACGTCGACGACGGACGAGCGAGCGCCTTACCACGACCTGCATCTGAAACCACAGCCCCAGCTATCGCTCGGCCATATCAAACAGTCAGCACCGCCGACAAATACCAGTACTGTTGCGCCATAACTCTCTGCTGACGGCTCTCTTTGGAGGGGGCCGCCGTCAGACTAGGATTGCTCTAGCAATTCGACCCACTCGGGAGCGGCGTCGTGAGTACCGTAGTAGAGCGAGTTGTCCGGATACTGATCGTCGTCGGCCTCGACAGCGACGATCACGTCGCCGGCGCTGCGCGAGATTCCTGAGACAGTGCCCACGACCTCGTCGAGTGGTCCCTGTCCGTCCGTCCAGTCGACGCGAACGCGGTCACCGTGGTTGAAGTCATACTCCTCAAACGAAGGCGATTCTGTGTCACTCAAGATGATGTCCTCCAGCCACGAGGGAGTCAGAAAATACGTCTTGACCCAGACGGAGCGTTGATGCTGTTTGCCGAGAGAAAAAGAACTAATGACCGAGTTGCGGGTTCGGAAACCCGATGGTTGGACAACCGTCTCGTTTCCCGATGACGTTGCGGCGATCTCGGTCGTCGGCGGGAAGGTCGACGGTCAGCTGTGCCTGACCCTCACCGGTGAGAGAGAAGACGGCCCCCGGATCGTCGAAACTGGTATTCTCGACGTCGACGAAACTGATGAGCACTTGCTGGAGAATACAGTGCCCCGGACCGAGGACGGGACAAGTGTCGTTTTGGATCGGCTACTGCCAGAGTGACGAACGTGTCATAGATGGCTTCGCACAGTCTGTTTGGCTGGGTCTTGCCAAGAGTCGCGTGCAAGATATAGGGCACAAGTCTTGCACGACTTTCTGGTCAAATAGCGTGCGAAGAGAGCGTTCGATACATAGAAAGGACTACTGCGAAGGGATATCACGTAATCTATACCGGCTCATCCTCGAAGATCGATTCGGGGTCGGTCTCTATGGTCGCGTCACAGACACGAATGCGGCCGTTGGCACTCACGAATACGTTCCACTTGCCGATCCGCAATGCCATGATCACATTCCCATCAATAGCTTCATCGGGTGGTTCCATCAACTGAGTAAGTGCGTCAAAATCTACCGACTCGTACAATGGCGGCAGTTCAGTTGGGGCAACGCCTTCAGCCTCAGCAATTGCATTGACAAACGCCTCCGTGAGCGTCTGGTCCCCGTCTTTCTCGAACTCTCTATCACTAATTACCGTACAGCTCCGAGTCAGCGCTAATTTAGAATCCCTCATCAAAAATAATGTACAATCCCCACACATAAGACACTATTGTGAGGATCTGAGTTACATAGGCAGAAGTCATTCCGAGTTAATCACCGACGTAATCGATCAGTGCTGCATACACTCTCTGTGTCTTGCACTGCCTTCCGTAACCATATCTATTTCAATATTTCAAGTTGACCGGAGTAAATCGGCTGTGACTGTTTCTATGACACGCTGGCCAGACTGACTGCTATCTCGACACGGCAGTTACCGCTCCCACGGGAGGAATCCGTTCCGCTCGCGATAGGCACTGATCTGGTCTTGGAACTCTTGCTCCTGGAAGTCTGGCTCGTCGCCGTGGATGTCCTCGGGTGAGACGCCGTCGGGAAGGTGCTCATAGCCCGTAACCTCCTCCGTGTCACCCTCCTGCTCGGGCTCGTGTCGGTGCTGTCCACACTCTCTACAGGTCCAGATCATACGGTCGAGATGGGGATGGCACTCGAAGCCATCGAACCCGTGGGATTCGTGTCCCGTCACGGCGCCACACTGCCGACAGTAAAACCCGATACCAACTATCTCCGGTTCGGCTCTCGCCTGGTGGCGCTGTACGACGCCGGGCACAAGCCAGTACGTCCCATCGTCCTGTCGGAACTCCTCTGTGAGGCGCTGGAACTCCGAGCGGTCGGTGATTGGTGTCCCGTCCTCGAGATAGATCCGTGGCTGGACGTCGCCGTCCCAATCGGTCTGCTCGTCGGCTGTCTCCAAGAGCGCCTGTCCAGTTTCCTCGTCGATCGTGGTTTCAGTCGGCAGGTCGGGCCAGCCCTGAGTGAGATTGGAGGCTGGCTCGGTGCCAAAGGCCGCTCGACACTTCACCGTGCCGTGAGAGGTATCCTCGCCACTCGCGATGCTACTGGACACGGAGAAGGCCGCAGCGCCCAGTGCTCGTGCGTGGAAGGTAGTGTTCGCTTCGACGAGTGCGAGTACGACCCGGCCGAACGTCCACTCCCCAAGTGGGCTGCTATCCTGATCGCCGGAAGGAATCTCTGAGACACCGGTTTGAGCGCAGAACGGACACTGGCGGTTATCTTGTGGAATCTCCTGTCCGCAGGTCGAACAGGTGCGAGTCTCATCCTCTGTCTGACTGGGATAGCCGGTGGATTTGAGGACCCGTTCCCGCCCGTTTTCCCGTGTTTCAGGGTCAGAACTCGCTGCACCTCGAATGTCTGCGGGGTCGTATTCAGGATTCCGATCAGTCACACGCTTGGTTGCGTTCGTCATCGTATTTAAACTCCAGCCATGAGGGTCACAGAAAACGAATGCAGCCGAGACTGGGCGTGAGCTGGCTACTCGCAGCCTGTGCCGTCTGCGACTTCTTCGATGAAGCTGTCCGGTGACGCGTCGAGGCCGTGCTGGTTGATGAGTTCGAGGGCAGCCAGCGCTGCGCCTGTGTCTGCAAGGTCTGCGGCGAGCAACTGCTTGAGACGAAGAGTGCCTTTGTCGGCACGGTCGAGATCTGAGCCACGCAGTTGCATACACTCCATGAAGAGGCGTCTCCAAGCGGTTGCTGAGCCAGTTACTGTCAGCTTCCAGTCTGAGGCCTCATATCTTGAGGACGATTGCCGACGGTAGTGTTCTTCGAGTCTGTCGAGCAAGTCGTCAATGACCGTGCCCTTCTCAACGGTCCGTCCGTGTTTGACGTAGTCCGGGTCGATGAGACTGCACCACTCATCGTATGAGTCGATCACGTACTCAACAGCAAGCTCAACTTCGACCGTTTCGAGACAATCGGCCTTCCCAGTTTCATTCACGCGCCGAAGTCGGTCTGCGGTCCCTTCGGCTTGGACTGTCAACTCTGGGAACGACTGCGATTCACTTTGTTTTGCCTGTTTTCCGGTCTGACTGCTGTTGGTGGTTTTCGATGCCATGGGTACTGTCAGGACGCTCCCGCTGGAGCACCCCTCACCCGGCTGTGGGTGCAAAAATAGAATATTGGTGAGAACAGTTGGGTACGTAGCGAGTTCTGGTTATGTCTCAGAAATGAGCGCAAACCCAGAGAATCCGCCATGCCGGGACAAAAAAGACTGCAACCATTCGTCTTTAGTTAATACTCTCAGTAATACACCCCAACCGCGTTTTTCGGCAATATACGGCCTGCTCAGACCAGCTATGGCGAAGAACGCTCAGTTGAAGAGGAACTGTATCGCTTGATCTTGAGAGAGTGAGGACGTCAGCCATTGATTTTCTCGCCCAAGTACTGGTGTGCATAATTTGGTATATGTATATTACTATTGGGCTTAGATAAAGACGCATGAGACTGCAACTCAGGTTTCAAGTGTGAGGACGATATCTGCGTCCCACAGGAGCGTGTACTGGCTATAGTGCCCTTTCCCTTCTCCAGTCCCTCGTCGACTCCCTGCAATCTCTAAAAAGCAGAGTTCGTTGAGTAGCTGTCGGGTCCGTTCTGTTGAAAGCGGGTCTGCCCCACTCTGATCACAAACATTGAGATACATCTCGCGTATTCGCATCGTCCGGAACCATTCTCGGTCTGGGTGGTTCTGACTGAGGTTCGCTAGCGCGACTAGAATATGCTTGCTATGGGGCGGAAGCCCAGAAATCAATTCAAGCAACCGATCAGACTCTGCTGTGGCGCGTGCATCTGAGAGGTGTGATTCTTTTACTCGCTCAGCGTTCTCCTTGTTCGCTTGGTCACCAGCATATCGGAGGAGGCGCATGGCCTTTCGTGCGTCTCCATGTTCCTTGGCGCTCAGTGCCGCAGCACGGGGAATGACTCCCTCATCAAGGACGCCGTCAACGAAGGCATCGGTCCGATTTTGAAGGATCTCTCGGATTTGCTCCGCGTCGTAGGGTTCAAAAATAAATTCGTTATGGCCGAATGAGCTCTTTGTCCGTTCGCTCATTTTGTCCCGATAGTTGATTTTGTTTGATACCGCTATCACTCCAATTGGAACGTCAACACTTCCGTCTTCCCCGGCTCTTGACAAGGCCATCAAAAGATCGTCGTTGTTGAGTTTGTCAACTTCGTCCAAGACAATGATTGCAGCGTCATAAAATTCGTTCAGGACCGACCACACCCGTTCAAAGTACTCGTTCTCTGAAATCCCGCGTGCCGGAAACTTTACACCGCTTTCTGGTGGGTTGATTGCACGACCGTATTTGCTCAGAGCGTCAGAGTTACCCTTTGCCTGCTGACAGTTAATATATCCTGTAGCAAGCTTCACATCCCGGTTTTCAGCTTCTTCCTGGGCAATCTTGGAGACGTGCTTTGCAACGAGTGACTTCCCACATCCGGTTTTCCCGTAGATGATGATCGAATTCGGTGGCTTCCCGACGACAATTGGCCCGATCTCTTCAGCAACTTTCTCTATCTGTTCATCCCTCCCGACGATGCGTTTTTCACTGGGTACGTAATCAATCTGAAGGATCTCACGCTGCTCAAAGATTCTTCCTCCGCTCTTATCGATACTATCAAATACGCTGTGGAGTGTCTCTGATCCGTCCTCGCTATCCATTATTAGAGTTAGACAGCAGTCAGCGAAATAAAACTTAGGTACCTAGTTATGAGTAAGATGCCCGCGAAAACAAGTGAAAAGATAGATATCAGGGTTTCCTTCTTACACAAAACTTAGCTGACCCACACCAGATTTTGAGTAAGATGGAGGGAGACACACACCTAGTTTGGAGTAAGAAGGACAGGTAGGCCAGTGCGGAGAGAAGCAACATAGAGGGTTGTGGCGACACGTTCGTTGTCTCTCCACGGACTACACTACTACTTACTAGAACAGCTAGACTAGAGGAACACACCTAGTTTGGAGTAAGGAACTCGTTCCAGAGCAAGTCATCTCGTCTCCTACGACACTGATCGTATAATCCTTACTCAAAATCTGGTGTGTGTGTCTGAACCTGAGTTTTTGTTGCTGACAGTTCAGACTGATAGAACAGCTACACATAGTATCTCCCTCCGCGAACTCACGAAGTGCTGTTTGCTCACTTGAGGCAAGAACAGACTACTACAAGCAGACCGCTGATGAGCGCTTATTCGGTCGCTGAAGAGGTGTGATAGGACGCCCCAGAATCAAACGAGATCAGTTCCTCAATGCGGTCTTCGAGCTCCGCAATCTCGTCTTGGAGCTGCTGAGCTTCATCATCGTCAGCATCGCTGGCGACAAGCCGATCTTTCAGTCCCTGAAGCCGGGTCTCTTTGGTCTCCTCGTCAACATCGGCTTTGCGGACGCATCGGTACTCTCAATGTCGTACAGATCCGTCTCTGACAGCTCGGTCACATTGAGTGTGTCGCTGTACACTTGCAGATCCGACTCAGTGCGCTCGGTTTCTTCATCCTCATCGCCGGTCGTAGCGATCTGTGTCGTGGTTTCGAGGTCGCTCTGTCGGATGATGCCGGCGTCTTCATCAACTTCCATGCGCATTCGTCTTTAGATAAGTGTGTTGGTAATCTTTGAGCATATGGCGATAACTAACAGTATTAAAGAGTGCGATTCTCCCGACTGAGTTGCTGTTGTTGTGAAATCAGGAAATAAGATGTCAAAATGGGTGATTTGGGCTTGTTAGAGCAGTGAACGACGAATTTTGGATGGAAAGTCACGGGCAAATCGTATTGTATAAGTATAGCTATACACAAATGGTGGCTAATCTTGCTAATCCTGTTACAAATATACCAGTATATCTGTCGCATGGGGACTTCGTTTCGGTCTCCGGCTTTCCGTACAACGTCGGTTACCATCCGTCTTTAGTTAGGAGACGAACCGCGTGACAGCAGCGGCTTATCGAGGCATCTTTTCGAGAGGAATGAGGAGGCGTCAAGTGTGCAGCAAGAAGCCTCCTCATCGAGAATCATGCGTCGGCTCACTACACTGTTTCCCCCGAGTTCCTCGAAGAGCACGCCGAGGAACTCGGCGTGGTCGAACGCAGCAGGAAAACGCAGATGCCCGCTCTCGTGTGGTCATTCGTGTTCGGCTTCACCGCAGGCGAGAGTCGAACACTCGCTGGTTTCCGGCGCAGCTACAACGCCACTGCTGATGAACGCTCTCTCCTGGCGGATTCCATCAGCGGCTGACGCCGACTTTTGCGGAGTATCTCTGCGAGCTCGTTGAGCACGGCATCGACGAGGTCGCTGTTCCTGATGCTGTTGACGCTGACATCGACCGATTCAGGGACGTGATGATCGCCGACGGAACGGTGCTGCGGTTGCACCGGCTTCTCTCAGAGGAGTTCGAACCACGGCGAGGGGAGCAGGGTGGAGCGAGGGTCCACCTGCTCCACAACGTCACCGACCAGACGATTAATCGGTTCAACATCACTGACGAGAAAGCGCACGACAGCACCGAGTTTTCCACGGGGTCGTGGCTAGAAGACCGGTTGGTGCTGTTCGATCAAGTGTACTTCAAGTACCGCCGCTTTGCGCTGATTGACGAGAATGACAGCTACTTCGTGAGCCGGCTGAAACCGAACGCAAACCCGGAAATAACGGCGGAATTACGGGAATGGCGTGGCGACGCCATTCCCTTGGAAGGTGAACAGATCCAAGATGTCGTGGACGCTCTCCACCGAGAGTGCATTGATGTTAAGATAGAAGCGACGTTTCAGCGACGAGAGTACGCGGGCACGCAATCGTACGATAGCAAGACGTTCCGTGTCGTCGGCGTCCGCGACGAGGACGGCGACGACTACCATCTCTACATCACGAATCTGCCGAGAGAGGAGTTTCTGCCGGCAGATCTAGCGACGATTTATCGATGTCGGTGGGAAATAGAACTGCTGTTTCGTGAGCTGAAGACGCAGTACAATCTGGATGAGTTCGATACGAGCAAGACGTACATCGTGGAGATTCTGGTGTACGCAGCGTTGCTGTCGCTGCTGGTGAGCCGTGATCTGTTGGATCTGGTCACCGAGCAAGCCGACGACGAGATCGTGTTTCCGCCGGAACGCTGAGCTGCGACCTTCCGGTCGCACGCCCAGCTCATCCTCCACGAACTTGGCGAGCACCTCGGCTACTCGCCACCACCGTTGTTAGAACGGCTAATCGAGGACGCACAGAAAATCCATCAGCAACGACCGATCTTATAAGAGACGTTCGCTACTGCTACGCAACCGAGGAGTGAGGCCTAACTAAAGACGAATGCGTCGGTTACGAATCCAGTGATATCATGCCCTTGACGACAGTCGGCTCCATCACTCGGCGGAAGGCGTCGTCGATGTCTTCGAGTCCGGATTGGAAGTCGATTATCCCCTCGACGTCGACTTCGCCGTTGGCCAGCAGGTCGATAGCCGCGTCGTATGTGTTCTTGTACCGGAACGAGCCATGAACATCGACTTCGTTGTCGATGAGTTCCAACACGTCGATCGGGACTTCCGCTTCGCTGGCGAGCCCGACCAACACGACCGTGCCGCCGCGACGGACCACATCAATAGTCGATTTGATCGACGGCTCCGCACCGGAGGCTTCGGCAACGACATCGGCACCAATTCCGTCCGTGTACTCGGCGACCGCCCCGTGGAGATCCGTTTCGGTAACGTTGACAGTCAGGTCCGCTCCCCGCTCTTCAGCGAATGCCAGCTTTTCGTCGACCACGTCAGTCATGATTACGTCCGTCGCGCCCGTTGCGCGCGCGGCCTCCAGTATCATCAGCCCGATGGGGCCGGCTCCGGTTATCAGCACCGTGTCACCGGTTCCGACGCTACCGCGGCGACAGGCGTGAATCCCGACCGAAAGCGGTTCGCACAGCGCACCCTCGGCGGTGGAGACGGATTCCGGTAGCTCGTAGGCGAAGTCGGCCGGCCACGAGACGTACTCCGTGAACGCGCCGTCGTGTGGCGGCGTCGCCATGAACCGAACCGATTCACAGAGATGGTAGTCGCCGCGCTTGCAGTGAGCACAACGCCGGCAGGGAACACCGGGTTCGAGTGCGACGCGATCGCCCGGTTCGTGGTCCATTACGTTCTCGCCAACCTCGACAACTTCGCCGGCGCTCTCGTGTCCGAGAACGAGCGGGTTTTCGACGACGTAGTCGCCGATCCGACCGTGTTCGTAGTAGTGGACGTCGGATCCGCATATACCCACGTCGCGCACGGCAACGAGTACGTCGTCCGGTCCGGGCGACGGTCTGGGACGATCTTCCAGTTCGAACTCAGTCAACTCTGTCAAGACAGCGGTTCGCATACCTGTTGGCACGGAACAGAGCCATAAAAATACACAGGGTGACCCGCCCTCTTCGGTCGCCGTGTCAAGTTACCATTCCGCGACGCTGCCGTCCTCGTGATGCCAGACCGGATTGTACCAGTTGACCTGTGTCTGTGCCAATTCCCGGATGAGGCCCTCGTCGATATCGATACCGAGTCCGGGGCCGGTCGGTCGCTTGACGTAGCCGTCCTCGAACTGGAACGTCTTCGGGTCCTCAAGAACCTTGAGCCGCTGGCTTGTCGTCGAATCGTGCAGGTCGAGGTCCTGTTCGTGCATCACGACGTTCTGTGCGCAGAACCCGACCTGGAGGCTCGCCGCGAACGCGATGGGGCCGAGCGGGCAGTGTGGAACGACAGCTACGTCGAACGCTTCCGCCATCGAGGCGACCTTGCGCATCTCGCTGATGCCACCAACGTGGGTCACGTCGGGCTGGAGAATCGACACCGCGTCATCAATGAGGAGTCGCTTGAAATCATAGCGCGAGTAGAACCGTTCGCCAGTCGCTATCGGGACAGTCGTCCGCTCGGCGATACTGGCAAACGAGTCGTCGTGTTCGGGGAGCAACGGCTGGTCGATGAACATCAGATCGAACTGTTCGAGGCGCTCGACGAGATCGGCAGCCATCGGTTTCGAAACGCGGCCGTGGAAGTCGACGCCGACGAGGGCGTCGTCACCGACGGCGTCACGGATTGCGGCTACACGCTCAACTGCATGATCGACAGCATTCGGCGTCTCAATCGGCCGAAACTCCCGGGCGAAGTTAAACTTGAACGCCTTATACCCGCGTTCCCTGTCCTCCTTTGCCGCTGCGGCCACGTCTTCGGGATCGTCGCCACCGAGCCACTGGTACACGAGTAGTTTATCGCGGACGTGACCGCCGAGCAGTTGATGCACCGGCGCGTCGTAGTGTTTCCCTTTGATATCCCAGAGTGCATGGTCGATGCCCGCGAGCGCGCTCATGAGTATCGGCCCGCCGCGGAAGTACCCGCTCTGGTAGAGCTTCCGCCAGTGGTACTCCGTTCGGAGCGGGTCGGCCCCAAGCAGATATGCCTCGATGAGTTCGGTGACGGCGGCTCGAACTGTCTCCAATCGGCCCTGAACGATCGGCTCGCCCCAGCCGACGATCCCCTCGTCAGTTTCCAGCTTCAGGAGCAACCACCGCGGCGGCACGGCGAACAGTTCGAAGTCGGTGATTTGCATGGCTATGTAATTTTCGAGAGAGTACTTGTAATGACTGGCTCCCGACATCGGTACACCAGTGAATGTGACAGTGAATGGCGTACATTTATGCTGGAGGCTACCGGAGCACCAAGCGTACGTATGAGTGTACTTGACAGTTTCTCCCTTGACGGAGAGACAGCTATCGTCACCGGTGCGGCGCAGGGTCTGGGCAAACAGATGGCGACCGGTCTCACTGAGATTGGGGCCGACGTTGCAATTGCGGACGTGAATATCGACAAGGCATCCCAAACAGCGGAGGAACTCGACGGCGAAACGGACGTGATCGCGACGGAGGTCGACGTGACGGACGAAGCCTCGGTCAAGGCGATGGTTGAGGACGTGACTGACCGCCTCGGACCGATTGACGTACTGGTCAACAACGCCGGCATCGTCGAGAACTCGCCCGCGGAGGAAACGAGCATCGAGTCCTGGCGGCGTGTGGTATCGGTTAACCTTGACGGCGTATTCCTCTGTGCCAAGCACGTCGCTCAACAGATGCTCGAACGTGGCGAGGGCCGAATCGTCAACATCTCCTCAATGTCGGGCTTCGACGTGAACGTCCCGCAGAAACAGGCCAGCTACAACACGACGAAAGCCGGCGTCAGGATGCTGACCCAGTCTCTGGCCGTCGAGTGGGGCGACCAAGGCGTCCGCGTCAACGCCATCGCACCCGGCTACATGCGGACCGAACTCGTCGACGAAGTGCTCGAAGAGAACCCGAAGATGGAGGAGACGTGGCTGGAGAACACGCCGATTGGCAGGCTTGGCCGACCAGAAGAGCTGAAAGAACTCGTCGCCTACCTTGCGTCGGATGCCTCGTCGTACATGACGGGGTCGACCGTCGTGATGGACGGCGGCTACACTTCGCGGTGAACCGTCAGGCCTCGGGAGACTCGGCGTCAGTCAACGTGGCCAGCCGTTCTTTTGCGCGGGACCATTCGTCGCCAGCCCCCGGTTCGTAGGTCGTCGTCTCGAAGGCCGACTCGACCAACTGCCGACCGGTCTCGATGTCCGGCACGGTTCCGGCAGCGACGGCCTGTGTGAGGACGTTGCCGACAGCCGTCGCCTCGACTGGGCCAGTCGACACCGGGCGGTCGGTGGCGTCGGCCAGTAGCTGACAGAACAGTTCGTTTCGAACACCGCCACCCCCGAGCACGATCCGCGACGGTGTGTTGTCGACGACTGCTGCGAGCGCGTCGATTTCTAGCGCCGTCTTCGTCGCGAGGCTATCGAGTAGACAGCGGACGATGCCGCCCTGCCCCGTTGGAACGGGCTGATCCGTTTGGCGACAGTAGGCCCGGATCTGGTCGGGCATCGGCTCATCGATACCAAACGTGTTGGCGTCCGTATCGACGAGTGCGGCCCGCGGCAGAGCCCCCTCAGCGGCCGACAACAGCGTATCGTACTCGATCGGTTCGCCTCTCTCACGCCACGCTTCGCGGCATTCTTCGAGCATAAAGAAGCCGTTGATATTTTTCAGGAGTCGGACGGTTCCGTCGACGCCGAGCTCGTTCGAGACGGCCTGCTCGAAGGCAGCGTCCGTCCGCACAGGGTCGTCGCGTTCCATGCCGAGGACGAACCACGACCCGGTGTTGAGGAACGCAGCATCCTCACCTAGCGGGAGGCCAGCAACGGCCGCCGCCGTGTCGTGGCTCGCTGGCGTCACTATTTTTGGCGTCGAAGACAGCCCCGAGACGATATCGTCGTCGACAGCGCCGAGAGACCGACCGGGTTCGGACAGGTCCGGGAGCAGGTCCGTGGGAACCGACAGGTCATCGAGCAGGTCAGTGGCCCACGCTCGCCGCTCCGGGTCCACCATCTGCGTTGTCGATGCAATCGTCACCTCGCCCGCCGGTTTGCCGCCCAACTGCGCGGAAAGGAGCTGTGGCATCATGAGCAAGCCGTCACTTGCTTCGAGGAGTTCGGGCTCGCGCTTGGCGATGGTGTGGAGCTGCCACAGCGTGTTCGGCGTGTTCCAGTTCGTGATGCCGGTCGCGTCGAACAGCCGCCGCTTTCCGACGGCCTCAAACACATCGTCGCGCGTGGCCGTCGACTCGGGGTCACGGTAGGAGACCGGGTCACGGAGCAGTTCGCCGTCCGCCATGAGCCCGAAATCGAGGCCCCACGTGTCAATACCGACTGTATCGAGGCTGTCGGCGTGGTCCTCGGCGGCCCGGATACCGTCCCCGATGTGGTCGACTAGCGCGTCGACGTCCCAGACGTAGCGACTGTCCCGTTCGACGGGTCGGTTGTCGAACCGGTGGACTTCCCGCACGGCGAACGACGACTCGGTCACCTCGCCGAGGAACACCGTCCCGCCGCTCGCGCCGATGTCGATTGCGACGTGATTCATTGGTCAGTTGGGACAGGCATGCGTGGTTACTGCCCGTAGCTGTCGAGCTTATCGGCGAGCCGGTCGATTTCCTCATCCGGGAGGATTTCCGGTTCGCCGATGGCTCGGGCCTGGTGGTGGATACGGGCACAGTACTCGACCATCAGCGCGACCGTGTAGGCGTCATCCAGCGACTCGTCGGCTGTCAACACGCCGTGGTTGCGCAACAGCGTGGCGTTGAACGACTCACCCAGCGCATCGACGGCGGCTTCGCCGAGTTCCTCCGTTGCGTGCGTTCTGTATTCGGCGACAGGTACCTCTGTTCCGGTGAACGAGAGGAGGTAGTGCGACGCCGGAATCGCCTCTCCGAGCGAAGCAAACGTCGTCGCGTACGGGGAGTGCGTGTGGACGACGCCGCCGACCGCGGGTCGCTCACGATAGACAGCCAGATGCATCGGGAGCTCCGTCGACGGTTCAACGTCGCCCTCGACAACAGTGTCGTCCATTTGTACGACCGGCACGTCCGTGGGTTCAATCTCCTCGTATGGCACCCCCGACGGACTGATAGCGATATGCTCATCGTCGAGTCGGGCACTGAGATTCCCGCCGGTACCGGTCGTCAAGTCGTCTTTGAGCAGGCTCCGTCCGTACTCGCAAATAGCGTTCCGTGTCTCGTAGTGTGAAATATCTTCGTCTGTCATGTGTTGTGTGGAATGTATTGTCAGCTGACTGTAGTGAGTGAGTCGACGACAGCTGTCGTCGTCACTCGGCGGGCTGCATCTGCTCTTCGAGTGCCAGCTCGGCGTCGTCGCCAAGCTGACGCTGGTGGATTGTCTCGCCGCTGGCGGCATCGAACAAATGGACGTCCCGTTCCGGAATCTCGACATAAACCTGTTGCCCCTCACTGATCGGGCGCTGTCCGTCCGTCTCAACGATGAACGTCTGCTCGTGGCTCTGTGACTGGGCCCGGAGATAGACGTATGAGATACTTCCCATCGGTTCGACAACGTCGACAACGGCCTCGAACTCGTGGCCCGAGTTCGGTCCGTCGTGGAGTGTCATGTCCTCCGGCCGGATACCGAGGGCGAGTTCGTTACGGCCCCCGACCGAGGACTGCATCCGTTCGGTCAGGTCGAAATCAAAGCCGTCCGCTCGGAGTGTGCCGCCATCGACCGTGCCCTCGAAGAAGTTCATCGACGGTGATCCGAGGAACCCAGCGACGAACTGATTGGCCGGCCGGTAGAAACACTCCAGCGGCGTCCCGACCTGCTGCAGCTCGCCGTAGTTGAGGACAACGAGCCGGTCGCCCATCGTCATCGCCTCCGTCTGGTCGTGGGTGACATACAGCGTCGTCACGTCGAGGTCGTTCTGGAGCCGGTTGATTTCGGTCCGCATCTCTGCTCGGAGCTTCGCGTCCAAGTTCGATAGTGGCTCGTCCATCAGGAAGACGTTAGGGTCTCGGACGATAGCGCGACCCAGCGCAACGCGCTGCTGTTGCCCGCCGGAGAGTTCGCCGGGCTTGTTGTCCAGCAACTCCCCGATGTCCATCATCTCGGCGGCCGAGGTGACGGCCTCCTCAATCTCGTTGGAGGACATATCCGTCGACATCTTCAGCCCGAAGGACATGTTCTCCTCGACGGTCATGTTCGGGTACAGCGCGTAGTTCTGGAACACCATCGCGATGTCCCGGGCGCGCGGACCGAGTTGGTTGACGACGTCCTCGCCGATGCGGATGTCGCCTTCCGATTGCGTTTCCAGCCCAGCGACGATGCGCATGAGCGTCGACTTCCCGCTCCCGGACGGCCCGACGAAGACGATGAACTCGCCATCGCGGATGTCCAAGGAGACGTCGTCGACCGCAACGATCGATTCATCTCCGTCTCCAAACCGTTTCGTGACGTCGTCGATTGTGATACGAGCCATTAGTGAGCCTCCGTGTCGCGACTGCCTATCCCCGCCGCAGGGGTGTGATTTGCTATCGATACCTGTCGTGGCGTGGGCGTGGTGCTCATTCTTTGATCACCACACCGAAGCTCAGTCCGGCAGCGAGATACTTGTTGACCGCTATCAGGAAGATGACAACCGGAACGATCATCGCTGTCGAGGCGGCCGCGAGCATTCCCCACTCAATGGAACGGGAGCCGATGAACGAGTAGACGAACAGCGTTACCGGCACGGCCTCGAAGCTCGTCAGCACGAGCCCGAACAGTAGTTCGATCCACGCGAAGATGAAGCTGATAATCGCGACAGAGAAGATTCCGGGCTTTGCCGCCGGCAGGACCACTTTCCTGAACCCTTGGAACTGGGTCGCACCGTCGACCCGGGCCGCTTCCTCTAAGGTCTCGGGGATACCATCGAAGAATGCTTTCATCACCCAGACAACCAGCGAGAGATTGATGCTGACGTACATCAGCACCATCCCGATGCGCGTGTCGAACAGGTTGAACTCCTGAAAGATGATGAAGAATGGGAGTACTACAGCGATGGGCGGCAGCATCCGTGAGGAGAGTATCCACACGAGTACGTCCCGCTCCATTGGGATGTCGTACCGCGAAAGGACGTACGCCGCTGGCACGCCGATCAACAGCACCAGCACGACCGACGCGGACACCATGATGAGGCTGTTCGCAAAGGCCCCGACGAAGCCCGAATCCTGAAACAGTTGGATGTAGTTGTACACGGTCGGCAGGAAGATCCAGTCCGGCGGCAGCGAATTCGCTGTTCCAGGCGGCTTCAGCGACATCGACGCGAGCCAGTACAGTGGGAACAGCACAATGAACGACCACATCAGCAGGATGGTGTGTCGGACCGCCGTGACGAGCCTCTCCCGCGTGTCCTTGTCGAGTCGTTGTGACGCGGTTGCGGAGTCACCGTCTGTCGTCGCCATTAGTCCCACACCCCCTCGAAGCCGACCTTCGCAATGACGATGTTCGCAATCGCGATGACAAAGACTAGGTAGACGACAGCTATCGCAGCCGCCACACCGATCTGGTTGTTGATGAACATCTGTTCGTAGATGTTGATACTCACTAACTGGGTGGCCGTTCCGGGGCCGCCACCCGTGAGGCCGTACACCACGCCGAAGGTGCGGAACAGGTCAATCATCCGGATGAGCGTGGCGACGAACACGACCGGTTTCATGTAGGGAATGATGACGTGGACGTAGCGTCGCCACATCGGCGCACCGTCGACACGTGACGCTTCAATAAGCGTCTTCGGTACTGACGAGAGGCCGGCGTAGAAGATAATGAACATGAACGGCGTCCAGTTCCACGCGTCCAGTAGAATCACTGTCAGCAGCGGAACATCCGAAAGGAAGTTTGGCGCTGCGAACGGCGTTCCGGTACTTATGACGTAGGGAATGATGCCGATCTCGGTGTTCAACATAATCCGGCCGATGGTCGCCAAGGAAACGGGTGCGACGGCCATCGGAATGATGAACAGCACCCTGTAGAACGACTTCGTTCGACTGGAGCCGACGCCGGCGACGAGCGCAGCCAGGATGAATCCGAGTGCGGTTTCGAGCAACAGCGCACTGGCGACGACGGTGATCGTGATGACGAACGAGTGGACGGCGCCGCCGCGAGTAAACGCCGTCTCGAAGTTGGACAGCCCGACGAAATCAGCCGCAAATACGTCAAGCGTCGGCTCTGCGATCAGGCTGAGATACAGGTCATACGCACCGGGGAAGAAGGTGATGCTGACCATCACCAGCACCATCGGTGCGATGAACCAGTACGGGAGGTACTCGTTCCAGAGGGCGCTCAGTCTGGCGAAGGTCGATTTTGAAGCCGTTTCGGTTTGCGTTGGTGTACTCATTGGTGGGGATGTATCGTGACTCTGGTATGGCTGGGGTTCAGTTGTCGTAGATATCCTCGGCAACCGATGCGGCCTTGGTCATCGCCACCTCAGCAGACTTCTGGCCGGCGATGGCGCGCTGGAGTTCCTCGGAATAGCGCTGGCCCCACTGCGGGTACTTCCGGTCAAATGGGTCCGGTGCCGCTTCCTGCAGTGATTCGAGTGTGACCTGCGCGAAGTTCTCGCCCACCTGCGAGCGGAAGTCGTCGTTCTCCCAGACGGACTGCCGGACGGAGAACGCGGCGTCGCCTTCGACGTGCATCCAGGTGTTGGTCGGCTGTGAGGACGCCCACACCATAAACAGGAACGCCTGCTCGGAGTTCTGCGCGTTCTTCGACGTGGATATCTGCCAGTTGAACGCGTTCGGCGAGAACTGGCCGTCTTCCGGACTCGGAACCTTCGCGATACCGACGTTATCTGCAACTGAGGAGTCAGAGCCGGTGAGTCCGGGCCAGAACAGGTTTGCGTCGGAGACGATGTGGCCGGCGCGCCCTTCCTGCATCGTCGAGAGGACATCCGACCAGGTCTGGGTCGAAGCCCCTTCGGGACCGTAGTCCTGCAGCAGGCTGACGTACCACTCGGCCGCGTTGATGACGCCGTCGGAATCGAGGCCGGAATCGTCCGGGAAACTGTCCCAGAGTTCTGCGCCGTTCTGGCGGAGGAACGTGTTCAGGACGTAGATATTCATCCCGTAGCCCTTGTCGCCACGGCCGACGGTGCCGACGACGTCCGACTCGTTCTCGTGGATGGTCTGGGCGTTCTGCCGGAACTGTTCGAGCGTCTCCGCGACCTCCAGATCGTGTTTCTCGTAGAGGTCCTTTCGGTAGAACTGCGTCTGGACTTCGACAGTGATTGGCATCCCGGTCCACGTGTCGCTGTAGCCGCCACCGTGGGCCTGCCACCGCGACGCCTCGAAGAGGTCGTCGGTGTTGTACCAGTCCTCGTCGAAGAGGCTGTCGTCCTCGAAGTACGGGTCGAGGGGCTGTATCCAGCCTTCCTCCCGGAACTGATTGACGACCTGATCCATGTAGAAGACGTCGAACTGCCCGGCCCCGGTACTGACGTCAGTCTGGCGCTTGGTCCGGAACTGCTGTTCGGGGAGCACGTTCCAGACGACATCGATTCCAGTCAGTTCCTCGAAGACCGGGATCGCGGGCTTGATGGCTGAAACCCAGGGGTGCTGGACAGCCCCGATGTTTATTGAGGAGCCCTCGAACTGTTGCCAGTCGATATCGGCGTCCTCGTACTCGCTGAGCGGAATCGCGAGGTCGCCGTCGTTTCCGTCAGTGCTGGTTCCGCCATCGCTACCATCGCTTGAGCCGTCACTCGCGCCGCCGTTTGAGCCATCGCCGCCTCGTGTACAGCCAGCGAGACCGCCGAGTAGTCCGACACCTGTCGCTTTCAGAAACTTCCGCCTGTTGGAGTTCGTCATGCCAGTTTGCCTCGTCACTATCGAATTACCGATGCATAATAAAGGTAATCATCTGTAAGGTAGAATACTCACCTCGCGGACGGACCGACGGCCGAATGCGATGTGCTGGCGCGCGGTTTCCGATTGGTCCCCGATTGCGGGGATCCGTGGCAAGATTTTAATACGCGGTCCGAAAACAACTGTGGTACGGATTGACGCCGAGTCCGCTGTCCGTCCAGCCAGCCTGGACCAGTGGCGGCGGACTCCGGCCCAACCAATTCATGACCCAACCAACACCAACGCACGACCGGAGTACTGTTGCAGTGACGACCGCGACCCGACCAGCGGAGGGCGGCTGATGCGCGCAAGCACGCTAACAGACGTCGGCGAAATCACCGTCGAAGAGCGCGACCGACCGGAGCCAGCCGACGACGAGGTCCTCGTCCAGGTTGGTGCCTGTAGCGTCTGTATGACCGACTACCACATGTACCACGGCACCTTCGCCGCTGAAACGCCGCTGGTTCTGGGCCACGAAGGCGCCGGAACCGTCGCAGAGGTTGGTGCTGATGTCGACCGGTTTGTGGTCGGTGACCGCGTCGCAATCAACCCTACAGTGCCATGTAACGCGTGTTCGTACTGCAAGAAGGGGGCGACGCACCTCTGTGAGAACAACACGAGCATCGGCGGCGCCGGTGACACCATCCTCGACGGTGCCTTCGCCGAGTACGTCCGCGTGCCGGCCATCAATGTCGAAGACATCGGCGAAATGTCGTTCGAGCGGGCCGCCCTCGCCGAACCACTCGCCTGCTGTGTCCACGGCGTCGAGCAGGCGAACATCAAACCCGGCGATAGCGTCGGAATTATCGGAGCTGGTCCCATCGGCCTGTTGCTCCTGCAGGCGTTCCGCAACGCTGGCGCTGCCCCCATCGTTGTCTCCGAACTCGATGACGAGCGGCGCGAACTAGCGGCCGACCTCGGCGCGGATGCCGTCATCGACCCCAACAAGGAAGACCCAGAGAAAGCGATTCCCGAAGCGGCCGGCGGACCGGTCGACGTCGGTGCGGAGGCCATCGGGCTCGTCCCGACAATCGAACAGGCCAACGCAGTGACCGCCCCCGGCGGGTCGACACTCATTTTCGGCGTTCCCGACCAAGAAGCGACGATGGAAATCAGTCCGTTCGACATCTTTTTCGACGAAGTGGGCTACCACGGATCGTTCTCGTTGACGACCGAGGACTTCGAGCGGGCGATAACACTCCTCCAGTACGGACGTATCGACGCCGAGACGCTCATCACCGAGCGCATCAGGCTTGATGACCTCCCGACTGCGTTCGACCGGATGGGTAACGCTGAGGGGCTGAAGAAAGTAGTCATTCCAGGGGACTCTGAGTGAGCGAGTACGACCTCCTCGATACCAACTCCGGTAACGCGGTCGTCGTGGCGCTTGACCACGGCATCGGAATGGGTGCAATAGACGGTTTCGAGGACCCCAAGGCCACGCTTGATTCGGTACTTGCAGGCGAACCCGACGGTGTGCTCGTCGGACCGTACTTCGCCGAGCGATTCGCTGATACGTTCGCCGCGTCGTCGACAGACGTTCTCGTGACTGCGGACTTCGTGTCACCGTCGAGTCGGCCCGGCGAGGATATCGGTCCGTGGGTGCAACAGCAGGCGTGTGACACCGACCGCTTGCTGGCGTGTGACCCCGTAGGCGTCAAGTCGGTACTCGCCTTCGGCCGGCAGGATAGCCAGCCATTCGAGCGAAACGTCGACTACATAACCGAGATAACCAAATCCCTGCGGGGTTCTGGTGTCCCCCACATCGTCGAGACTGTCATATGGGGCAACGAGGTTCCTGACCGCTTCGAGACTGATACGAAGTACGTCGCAAACGCCTGCCGGATCGGTTGGGAGCTCGGGGCCGATATTCTCAAAGCGCCGTACACCGGTGACCGCGATTCATTCGAACCCATTGTCCGGAACGCCCCGGTTCCGGTGATGATTCTCGGTGGTCCGTCGTCAGGGTCTGTTCAGGCGATGCTTGACGATGTTGCTGGTGCGATGGCGGCCGGGGCCCGGGGTATCGTGACGGGGCGGAGCGTCTGGCAGACCGACAATCCAGCCGCTGTCGTGTCTGCACTCCGTCGGGTCATCCACGATTCCGACGCGCCTGAAGCGGTCTGGTCAGCCTGAAACGGTGGTTTTCTACGTGCTGGCGAAATAGCTTCGAGCGTATTAGACTCGTTCTGGAGAGAAGAACGCATAAATTTCGGCGATCAGGCACCGGAGCAATCCAGTTCAATCTAATAAATAATGTAGGAGCGGAATGTTACTAATTCACATGACACTGTTTGTTCTGCTCTAGTGAACAGACTTTTGATGTGCTGGGTCAAAACGGAGTACAATGACTGACGAACCACAGTATGCGGTTGAATCGACCCAGACCTCGGTGGCGATTCTAGAAGCGCTTGTCGACGCTACCGAGCCTGTCGGCGTCACAGACCTTGCAGATATCGTCGGGGTTTCCAAGAGCGTCGCACACAACCATCTCGCGACGCTGCGTGCGGCAGGATACGTGGTCAAGCGCGCAGAGAAATACGAGGCGTCGCTCCGTCCACTGGCTCTCGGTGAGCGAACGCGCGAAAGTCTCAGTTTCCATCAAGCGGCGAAACAGCAACTGGAGAATCTCGCGGCGGCAACGGGGGAAACAGCGACGCTGTTCGTTCTCGAAGAGGCGGCCGGAGTTCCGGTGTCGATCTCCGAGCCCGATGACGGCTGGTCAGTCCCGTTCCACGCAGGCGAACGGTTGCCACTTCACGTCAACGCTACGGGAAAGGCACTGCTGTCGTCGCTCCCAAGTGATCGTGTCGAATCGATTCTCAACGAAACGGAGCTCGTTGCACCGACCGACGCCACCATCGTCAATCCGGACGAGCTCACTGAGGAACTGCGCCGAATCCGTGACGACGGTATCGCGTTCTGCAGAGGAGAACACTACAAGGGGATAATCGGCGTTGCCGCCCCGCTCCCCGATGTCAATGGCAATCGGGTCGCTGCGCTTGGGGTTTGTGGCCCTGTTGACCGATTGAACGGCCGGTATCTCAGGGAAGACATCACCGGGCAAGTCCTTAGCACGACGAAATCCATTCAGGTAAATCTCACAGCGAATTGATGGGAATAGGAGTCAGGGCGAATTAGATAACAGGTGTACTAATGTTACCCAAAGCACTACCCGTAGGATCTCGGCCGGTGGAGGAACTGGCGGTTGTCAACTACTGCTGAACCGAAGGTTCCAACGTGAAGAACGGTAGTCGGCAGTGGTGTCTGGCCCGCTCGTGTTTCAGCCGGATTAGCAGAACTGGGCGTGTGAGAGAAGCACCGGCGGCTTACTGTGAATCAGCGATAGCAGACACGAGAGCGTGTCATGTGTGCGTTGCGCTCTGCCTTCGACTCGTCGTTGCCATCACCAACTACAAGCAAGGAAACGATCCGGGCTGTGAGAAGCTATGAGGTTGACCTATGAAAATCCTGCACTGACAAATTCCATTTCTCAGATCATAATTGCTCGGGTGAGTCTTTAATTATTAAGATAACTTTTGAAAGTCAAGGAATTGTTCGCACCAGTTCTTTGCAAAGCTGATGCGTTTCGTTATTTTTTCGAAAGTTTCCTGAACGAGGTTTTTGAATTCCGCTTCGTTCTCAACGACAATCGGTGCCATCGTCCATTTGAGATACTTCCAGACTTGCTCGATCGGATTCAGGTGCGGTGAGCCTGAGGGAATGAAAATCAGGTCGATCCCGAGTTGATGCGCGCGTTTGCGCGTGTATTCACATCTATGTGAACCGTGCTTGTCCAAGACGAGCAGAATCCGCTTGTCGGGATTCTGCTCGCGGATCTTCTCTAATACCCCGCAAATCTGCTCTTTCTCTTCGTTTTCAGTGAACGTTACCAGACTCTCACCGTTGAGGGCGTAGAATCCGACCGCAGAATCGTGTGTCTTGACTAACTCTCGTTCAATGTGGGGATCGTCAACGTACCAAACACGCCGCGAATTATCGTACGGCTGTGGCTTCGATGCATCAAAAAACCCGAGGACAGTACCGCCGTCAGTACAAATATCCTCCTCAACAATCCACCCTTCTTCGTCTTCTCCCTCACGTTTGTTGTGTGGCTGGTCGTCCTCGTCGAGCGCGTCGTCGACGCGCTCTTCGAGGATTTCATCAGGGTTCTCTGGCCGGTGTGGACGCTTTGGTCGTGGTTTCGCGTATGAGAGACCGAGTTCCCGAAGGAAGGTGCCGAGATAATTTGGGCTGTAGGAAACGCCAAATTCCTCCTGGAGAAGATGTTGAATCTCCTGTGATTTCCACGGCTGGCCGTCACGAAGCATCTCCACCAGCTCGTCTTGCTCATCCCCGTCGAGTTTCGGGGGCCGGCCGCCCCCGAAACTCGGCATGAGTTCTTCAAAGCCCCCCTCGTTCCAGTCCTCTGCCCAGCGTGTCCCTGTTGCTGCTGATCGACCTTCCCGATCAGCAGCTTCAGGAATCGTATCGCCCTGATAGAGGTTCTTGACGAAGCCAATCCGGCGAAGATGATGATCGTCTTCAGCTTCTCTCAGCATCTTGTCGATCTCTTCTTCCGGTAGGTGACGCTTGATGTCCGTTCGACGTGATCCCATTACCTCAACAGTGGTCTCTACTTGCAAAAGTATTCATACTCATTATATCGCCGCCGACAGCGACAGTTCCGGCCTCATTCAACAGATATCAACCGTGTCTGATGACTCCTCAGGCCAGAAGGGCAACTCAGGTTGGATCAACTGGGGTCGCTTTGTGAGGTACTGATACTTCGTCGATTTCGATCGACCCGGATAGAGATATGAATCGGCGAAGAGGTACTACTTACGCATCATGAATACCCTTCAGGGTGATGTCGCGTGCTTCAAAGTCTTCTAAAAATGCCTTGGACCCGCCGACAGTAAACGTTTCATCGGCTGTTTCAACAACGAATGACTCCTGAGTTGGGAACTCGTTCGAGAAGGGGCGTACAAGACTTTGCTTTACGTCAATAATAGTTCCAGTTGTCGTCTTGAACGCATCCTCGCTTTGGGTCGGCCGGATCTCTATCTCAGCAGTAACCGGCTTCCCCTCCATCAAATACAGCGTTGCTTCGAACACTGCGTGACGGAAACTAGTGAACGTTCTCGGCAACGACCCTTTCTCTGCAACGCAGGCTTGCTCACCCATGGGCCAATAATTTGCGATAAACGAGTCGAACAGCGAGGAGACTATGTGCTCCTCTGCGTGGTATATCGCGTAGTCGTCTGAATTTGAGTTTAACACGGCGTCAGCTGAGGAGACGATTCCGTCTGAACGATCGGTGGTAAGAGTGACTGGCGCGGGTGCATTCCACGTCTGTACAACGTTCGCTATCGACTCGCTTATCGGTATCTCGCCGTCGTATTCTGTTACCAATAACATACAGAACACACTACGGTCCTGTGCTGCTTGGAGTGAGTCCTCAACTCTATGGAGTACTGAGGCTGGAAGAGCGAGAATAATCTCTTCGGTTGCGGAGTCGATCAAATCAACGAGTTGGGCGAGTATCGTGCGCCGCGATTTGATGATACTGAACCTCTGTTGTTCGTAGCTCTCCGAATCGAACAGGTCGTCCAGTTGTGTCTCGATAGTATGTAACTGAGAGACGAGATTTTCGATTCCCTCCGAGGGCGGAATCGCCCGGAGCTGTGTCGGTTGGACGTGATCGTCGATCTGGATAAGATTACGTTCCTCTAGATTTCCAACGATATCGTATGCATAGCTTTTCGATATATCTGTTTCATCGGAAATCACGCGAATCGTCGTGGATCCGTTCTGGAGAATCGTCACGTAGGCGAGCGCCTCTTTCTCCGAGAGACCAAAACGAGTGAGATTATCGACGATGTCGTCCTCGTTCATGGTCAATTGTTGGGCAGATACCGAAAATAAAGCTTAGTATCAACATGGATCTCCGTCACGACAATCGTCAGCGTTTGCCCGACTGACGCTCCACTGCAGGTTCCACGTTTCGCGTACTCCGAGCCGCATACGTTGCGAGTCGAATCGCGTGGGACCAACCGAGTGGTGTTGCACTATCTGGCGTACCGGAGTCAAAGAACTGTTCTGGCAAGTACCCCGAAGAGAGGCAAAGCGACCCTGTAAGATCAATTTCAGTAAACAGACGGTCAGACCACGCCGTCGGGTCGAACTGCTGAGACGTCGTCGAGAACAGTCGAATTGCTTTTTCGGCCGCGTATGCGCCCCAGCCAGTCGAGACGGTCCAAATCTTTTCATTTCCTTGGTTTCGTCGACGCCACGTATCCTCTTCGAACCGCGTCAGTCCGCGAATGGCGTCCGTTTCCGTCCAGAGACGCTCGAACGCAGTCTCGAGGTGAGTCGCCAGTCTAGAGTATCGCTCATCGCTGATATCGCCTACATCTCTGTAAGCCAAGTGTGCGTCTATCAGTGAGAACGTGGTACTGTCGATCCGCACGTCTAGGTTCCCATCAACCAAACGAAGCCCGTAAATTTTCTCGTCGGGACACCACATTGTCTCAAGTGCATCGTAGATTCTCCTCGCTTGCGTTGCTGCATGGTTCTGTAGGGTGTCAGCCAGCGGTGCAGTCGCAATAGTACTGTATGCCTGCATGAACTTCGCAGCAGTATGCGTGAACCGACCGTTCATATTCTCCCATGCGTTCTCGCATTCGGTCGGTAATCCGTCCGTTTCCAGCGAGATGTCCATCCCTCCTACTCCTAGCTCCAGTGCAGTCTCGATATCTGTGGCCGTGTCTTTCGGGAGCGACTCGTGGTGCGTAGCGAGGTATTCCGCGAGGAAGACGAGGACGCTTGCAGTCTGGTCGGCTTGATACTGTGTTTCGGACCCCTCCACGTGCCCGTTTGCCCAGCCAGGTGCCAGCCGACCGTTCATCGGCCACACTCGGTGGGGCCAACGACCGTCATCCAGTTGCGTCTGGAGATAAAATTCGGCGCTCTTACGGTGTCGGTTCTCTATGTCGAGACCGAGCCTCTCGTCGGCCTCCAAGAGAAATGTCGAAATCTCCCCATCGTCCCGGAACCAAGTGTACCCGTAGCCGCCGGAGTACTGATAATGCGGATCGAAATCAGGACCTGCTATTCGGGCACCCGTCGGCGCAGACAACAGGTCAAGGACATGGAGGTCCATTTGGACGAGTTGGTCCGTGATGTCCGGAGTCAGTCCTGACTGTTGGGCGTCGGTGAGTAACTTCGATGGGTCGCTGTAGCGCTGTGTCTGGTCAGCGACGTGCTTAAGACTGGCAGACCGTGGTTGCTCCTCGATGTCCGACAGTGTAGTGATGACAGTTGTCCGCCCATCTTCGAATTCGGTACGGAATCTCACACCACCAGTGAGACGACTCCCCTCATAGCTTTCGGATTCACCCTTTCGCGGGAATGACTTGGGCTCGTCAGCAAGAACTTCGTCGAATTTCTCCATCACTTCCGGCGTAATTTCCAGTTCTGTCGATGCCCCCAAATAGGTGTGCTCCCGGTTGTGATATACTTCGACGAGTTCGTCGTCATGAACCAACTGTCCGATTCGTCCTTCCTGTCCCTCCGGAGTGAGCTCCACGAATCCGACGAGTTCGATAGAATCCGGTGTCTCACCTCGGAGTTTGAACGCAGTCGCATGCGTGAGAGCGTTGGTGAAATCGCGCTGCACAACATCGAATTTCTCGAAGTTGTGGATGGTCTCAACGGTCCCTTCATGCAACGTCTGTGACGCCCCCTCGAGCGTATCGAACCATTCGATTGTCTGGTCAAATCGAACGCCAAACCGGGACGAGGAGAGCCCGTGGAGTCCAGATAGGGGATACGAATAATCTCGAATCGAACCGGATGGATCAACGTGTATCAATCGTTGCGTCGAACCAGTGAACTGCCCCATCTGTGTGCGCTGTTCGCCCGGAAATACCTCTGCCGTCTCTTTGTTTCGCTTGTAATCATCGAGTGACCGTCGGAGTCCCATGTCAGAATAGCAGCGAACTGCAGATAAAGTTCTTGTGATATCTCAATTAAAATCCCTAATCTATAAGTGGGCATATTTTCATTGACAAAGTGAGAGATGTCAGAGAACTCAGAGACAGGCGGAAAACGGAGTAGCATTTCGCGGCGGCGGTTCGTCGCGGGAGCGGGTGCATCGGGGATAGCAGCTGGCCTCGCTGGCTGTGCAGGCATGTTCAACGGCGGCGAGAGCGATGGGGACGCCACAGGTACACAGACTGGTGCCGCTGGAAACGAAGAGACGACGACTGTGACGTGGGGGTTCGACGCGACGGTGGTACAGGATCACGCTGACGAAGTTCGCGACGCACTGCATGACAAGGGCGGCCTTTCAGATAATATCCAAATCGAGTTCGCCCAAGGACAACCCGACAGCGGGAAGCGACAGGCCAACTACAACCGGCTCCTGAGTTCACAGGAGACTGAACCGGACATGTTCATGATGGACAACGGATGGGTGAACATCTTCATTCAACGGGGGCAACTCGCCAACCTCTCAGAGGTTCTCGCAGACGACATGCTCTCAACCATCGAAGCAGAGTACTTTAGCGGCTTCACCGAGACAGCTATCGACCCGTCGAGTGGCGACCTTTTCGGTGTCCCACTCTATCCTGATTATCCGACGATGCTGTACCGGAAGGACCTCGTCGAGCAAGCTGGATACAGCCCTGAGTCCGAGAGCTGGGCCACCGAACCGATGACTTGGAAAAAATGGTCGAATATTGCGGCTGATACCGTTGATGCGACAGACATCAAATACGGATTTACTACCCAATGGGACATCTATGAGGGGACCGCCTGCTGTACGTTCAACGAGATCATGTCTTCGTGGGGCGGCGCGTACTTCGGCGGCCGCGAGAACCTCTTTGGCCCGGTCGGCGACCGACCCGTCACCGTCGATTCCGAACCGGTTATCAACTCACTGAATATGATGCGGAAGTTCGTTCACGACGAGGACTTCGACAATCTCCAAGGCTACGGCGGCGGCTTCACGCCCACGAATATCCTCGGCTGGATAGAAGATGGGTCGCTCGCACCGTTCCTCGATGGGAACGCCCTCTTCCATCGCAACTGGCCCTACGCCATCAATCAGGCTGCCTCGGAGTTTGGCGACGACCTCGGAACAATGCCTATCCCCTATGCCGTTTCGGAGAGCAACGCCGAGTTCCAAGGGACTGGTGGAACGACATCGGCACTGGGTGGCTGGCATATTACCGTCAACCCCTACAGCGAGCGACTTGACGCGGTCAGCGAAGTCATCCGAGCCACAATGAAGCCCGAGATCCAACTGTTCCTACTAGAGATGGAGGGGTGGCTCCCACCACGGGGCAACCTGTTTAACTCCGACAAAGCGTCGAATATCGACCCGATAGGCGACCACATGGACACGCTGCGTTTAGCTGGCGAGAATACGATGGCACGTCCAGTCACCGCAGTCTGGAGCAATCAGTCCAGCAAGATTGCCGAGCAAGCTAACCGCGCGGTCAATCAAGATGTCCCATCCACAGAAGCGATGGCTACTCTACAGTCTGGATTGGAGCAAACCGAGAGCAGCAACTGACGCTGCGGACCGATTTTCCAACTACCGAGACACAATCCATGCAAACTACAGTATCAGGAGGTCACTCGTGAGTCCAGAGTCAGCGACCCACCAGTCGCGGGAATCTCATCGTTCGGGTCTCCTCGTCGGTCTGATGCGGTGGATGGAGAACTTGAGCGACACGCAGTACGCGTATCTGCTGTTGCTGCCGGTATTTCTCCTGCTGGGCGTCATAGCCCTCTATCCGCTGTTGCGCACGTTCGAACTGTCGCTGTACGCCCTCTCAATTGACCTCTCGAGCAGAAGCTTCGTCGGACTGGAAAACTATATCCAACTGTTCACTGGGGAGAGAAATCAGTTTCTCCCGGGCGGGACTACGTTCCTCCCGTCAAACCTCGAGTTCACCAGTCTGTTAAATAGTGCGCTGGTCGTCACAATAATCTTCGCTGTTGTGAGCGTGCTGTTCGAGACGCTCATCGGCCTCGGACAGGCGCTCATCCTCGACCAAGATTTCTATGGCCGCCGGTGGATTCGTGCGGCTATCATCATCCCGTGGGCTGTGCCCATTGTCATCCAAGGGATGATCTTCTTCCTGATGTTCAACTCCAACGTCGGCTTCGCCACCCCGCCGCTTGCTGACCTCGGCCTCTTAGCGCCGACGAACACGCTGAACGACACGGCAAGTGCGACATTTATTATCATCGTTGCCGACATCTGGAAGACATCGGCGTTCATGGCCCTGCTCATCCTTGCCGGCCTCCAGAGCATCGACCGCGGTCTCTACGACGTCGCGAAGGTCGCCGGTGCGACCAAGTGGCAACAGTTCAAGCTCATCACGTTCCCGCTCATCCTGCCGACAATCGGGGTCGCGATCCTGTTCCGCTCGGTGCAGGCGATGCGTGTGTACGGTATTATCGATACGGTGTCGAGCTGTACCGTCGTGCCGTCGCTGTCGTGCATGGTCGTCGCAACGTTCAACACCCGTGAAGGGACCTCGGCCGCCATCGCGTTCGTGACGGCAGCAATCATCGGTATCGTCGTCATGGGAATCATCGCATGGCAGGGGGAGGACGCGATCTAACATGGCTACGACAACAGACCAGAACGACAACAACGACGGAGGACCACTCGAACGCTGGGTCCAAGGCGCAATCAAGAACCCGGACAAGGTGTACCGGGCGCTGTTCTACGCGGCGATGGTGTTTTTCTTGGTGACGACACTGTTCCCCTTCTACTGGCTCATCGTGCTGGCGGTGACCCCCGAAGGGAACCTGCTTTCGGGTAGTTTCCTCCCGACTGTGAATCTCTTCGGTGTTAGTGGAACGTTCCCGCTGCCGGTTCCGAAGGGCTTCAATCCGGGCGCGTTCGTCACGGTCTTCGAACAGGTACCGTTCCACCTGTACATGCTGAACAGCTTCGCGCTGGCGGTCACGACGACGGTCATCGTCCTGTTCGTCGCCAGCCTCGCCGGCTACGTGTTCGGGCGGCTCCGCTTCCCCGGCCGTGCACTGCTGATGCTCGGGATTCTGGCAATCAGCTACTTCCCGCCGGCCGCGTTCGTCATCCCGCTGTTTCAGGCCTTTGCCGGCAACGCCCCGATCACGATACCGTTTACGTCCATTCCGCTGTTTACCCCACCGCGGATGCTGAACACGCCCGGCTCGATGGTGCTGCCGTTCAGTGCGCTGTTCATGCCGCTGTCGATCTTCATCCTGACGACGTTCTACGGCCAGATTCCGGACGGACTGGAGGACGCCGCACGGGTCGAGGGAACGACGCGGCTGGGCGCGCTGTTCCGGGTCATTATGCCGCTGTCTGCGCCGGGCGTGGCGACCGCGGCCGTGCTGACGTTCATCGCCGTCTACAACGAGTACTTCTTCAGTTCGATCATGGCGACCTCGCCGGAGGCGGCCAAATGGTCACCCATCGTCGGCGGCATTCTCAGCTACCAGACCCAGTACACGACGCAGTTCAACCTCATGGCGGCCGCGAGCATCGTCGGGGTCCTCCCCGTCGTCATCCTCGTGATCGTCGCACAGGAACGCATCGTCAGCGGACTGACCTCAGGCGCACTCAAGGAGTAACACAATGGCAAGAGTACGACTCGAACACGTGACGAAACGCTACGACGACCAAGGTGATGTGGTCACCGCGGTCGACGACATGAACCTTGATATCGATCACGGCGAGTTCATCTGCTTCGTCGGCCCCTCGGGCTGTGGCAAGTCGACGACGATGGAGACCATCGCCGGCCTCACCATTCCGACGGAGGGCGAGATCTACATCGGCGACCGCGAGGTGACGAACCTCCCGCCGAAAGACCGCGGCATTGCGATGGTGTTCCAGAACATCGCGCTGTTCCCGCACATGGACGTGTACGACAACATCTCCTTTGGCCTCCGACTGCGGGACTACCCACAGGACGAGATCGACCGTCGGGTCGAGCGGGCCGCGGATATCGTCCAGCTAGAGGGGATGCTCAACCGGATGCCTGAAGAGATGTCCGGTGGACAGCGCCAGCGTGTCGCCATCGCTCGCGCCATCGTGCGCGAGCCCGATGTGTTCCTGATGGACGAGCCGCTGGCGAACCTTGACGCGAAGCTCAAGGTCCACATGCGGACGGAGCTTCAGCGACTCCACAAGGAACTGGACACGACTATCATCTACGTGACCCACGATCAGGAGGAGGCGATGACGCTGTCGGATCGCATCGCCGTCCTCGACTCGGGCCAGCTCCAGCAGATCGACCCACCACTGACCTGCTACAACGAGCCGGACAACCTCTTTGTCGCCGGGTTCATCGGCTCGCCGTCGATGAACTTCGTCGAAGGCACCGTCACCGAGAACGCGCTGGAAACCCCGAACTTCGATCTTGAGTTCAATCCGTCGTCAATCGAGGGCGTGAGCGTCGGCGACTCGGTCACGCTCGGGATCCGCCCGGAAGACATCTATCCGGGAGAGCTCAAGTCGGAGGTGCCCGACCCCTCGGGAATGATTACGGCGACGACCGATATTCTCGAACCGATGGGCGACGAGATATTCGCCTACCTACTGCTCGGCGAGGGCGAAACATCGATGTCGCAGGAACTGGCGACGAACGACCAGTTACTGATGAGCATCGATCCCGACTCGGACCTCGAAGAAGACGACGAGATCGGGGTCGTCATCGACCGGCGGAACGTCCACCTGTTCGACTCGGCGACTGGTGAGGCCATCGTCCACGACCTCCTCCCGTACGAGGCAGAGGAGACTGCCTCCGGAAGCAGCGGCGAAGTGGAATCCGACGACTGACATGAGCAGCCACGTCGCCACGCTGTACTGGACCGGGATGCTCGTGCTGTTTTTCTTCTGGTCGTACGGCATCGTGTCGTTCATCCTCGACCTGAAAAACAAGATACTCCCGGGCCTCATCCAGTACCGGCGCGGCCGACGCCGCGAGAAGGCAAAACAGGAACAGGAAGAGGAACGTGAAGAGCGTGAAAAGCAGTTGTATTAACCCGACACCGGGTGTAGAATTCGTGACACATGACTGAGACCGTTCGGATCGGCGTCATCGGATTGGGAAACATCGCGGACATTCACTGTACCAATCTCCGGCAGCTCGACCAGCCGGTCTCGATAGCAGCAGGCGTCGACGTCGATGCCGACGCGCGCCGTCGGTTCGCCGAGACGTACGACGCGACAGTGTACGAGGAAGCCGCGGCGATGTTCGAGACGGTCGATGCCGTGCTGGTGACGACGCCGAACAGATACCACGAGCAGTACGTCGTGGCGGCGCTTGAGGCGGGGCTGGACGTGCTCGTCGAAAAGCCGCTAGCGCACACGCTCGAAAGCGCAGAGCGGATCGCCGCGGCCGCTGACGCGGCTGACGGGTTCTGTATGGTCGGCTTCCACAACCGGTTCGCCGACCCGGTTCAGACACTGGTGGGCTACCGCGAGAAGGGCGATCTGGGCGAGGTGTCACACATCGAAGCGAACTACGTCAGGCGTCGCGGCGTCCCCGGCCGGGGGTCGTGGTTCACGCGTAGCGACGTGGCTGGTGGCGGGTCGCTCATCGACATCGGCGCGCACGCTATCGACCTAGCGTTGCACGTCGCCGACCACCCGGAAGTCGTCGAGGTGTCGGGTGACACTCGCGCTCAGTTCGGCGTCGACGAGGAGTACGCGTACGTCGAGATGTGGGGCGAGGACCACGGTGCAGCCGAGTTCAGCGTCGACGATTCGGCGAGTGCCTTCATCCGTTGCGATGACGGCACGACGATCTCTCTGGAAGTCGCGTGGGCGACGAACCGACCGGACAGCCAAGAGTACTACGTCCGTGGGACAGAGGCGGGCGCGAAACTCGACCTCGCAGACCAGTCCCTGACGTTGTTCGAAACGGCCGACATCGGTCGGATGCACCACCGCACGACCGACATCGAGACGCAACGATCGGATCCACAGCGAACGGAGCAGGAACGGTTCATCTCGGCGGTCCGTAACGGGGCACCCCCGTCAGTAAACACCGTCGAACAGGCACTTCGGGTCCAGCGCGTGATGGACGGAATCTACCGCTCCAGCGAAACTGGCGCGGCGGTCACCGTCAGCGAGACAGAGACCTGAAGAAAGACTTAATCCCCAGTGTTCTCACTCTCTGCCTGGCATGAAAGTGATTGGTGTTACGCGGGACGACGACGGCCCCCAGCTCTTAGAGCGGGAGCGACCGTCGCCTGACCCGGGCGAGGCACTCGTCCGGACGCTTCGCGTTGGTGTTGACGGCACAGACCACGAAGTCCTGAACGGGTCCCACGGGGGGTTCCCCGACGGGGCAGACCACATGGTTCTCGGACACGAGGCGGTCGGCGTCGTCGAAGAGCCCAATGGCACGGGGCTCGAGGCGGGGCAGGTCGTCGCGCCGACCGTCCGACGGAAACCAGACGGTGAAACGAACGAGTACTTCCGTCGGGGCGAGCCCGACATGGCACCGGACGGCGAGTACACGGAACGGGGTATTGTCGGTGACCACGGCTTCATGGCCGAGTATTTCACCTCACCGGCGGACTTCCTCGTTCCCGTCCCCGAAGCGGTCGCGGAGTACGGCTTCCTCGTCGAACCGCTCTCGATCACCGAGAAGGCAAATGAGCACGCGTATGCGACTCGTGAGCCGTTCGACTGGCGACCGGAATCCGCCTGCGTGCTGGGCAACGGTTCGCTCGGACTGCTGACGCTGTGGATGCTCGAACAGGAGTACGACCGGACATACTGCGTCGGTCGACGGGACCGGCCTGACCCGACGGTCGACATCATCGACGAGATCGGCAGTACGTACGTCGATTCCCGCGAAACGCCAGTGGACGAACTCCCAGAGGCCTACGAGGCGATGGACTACATCTACGAGGCGACCGGGTTCGCCCCACACGCGTTCCAGACGGTCACGGCGCTTGACCAGAACGGGGTCGGTGTGTTGCTCGGCATTCCGGAGCCGTGGGAGTTTGAAGTCGATGGTGGCTCGCTACACAACGAGATCGTCCTGCACAACAAGTGTCTCATCGGCACGGTCAACTCACACGTCTCCCACTTCGAGGACGCCGTCGAGACCTTACAGGAGCTTCCGGAATGGCTGCTCGATGACCTCGTGACAACGGTCACCGACCCGGAACACGTCGAGGCCGCCTTCGAGGATGGAGATGCGCAGATAAAAGCAGTCGTCGAGTTCGATTCCCTGTAGCCCTTCGGGCCGGACCGCGCCCGAGCTTTTTTGTCGCAATATGGGCTCGATATACCCCGTCTGGCAGGGGTAATCTCGGGAAAATATAAGATAGTAGATGTAATTCAGTGGGGTATTTACTCACATATGATTAATTTGTTTCACCACTCAAACCCGAAAAATCGGGAGATATAGATGATTTACCGGGATCGATCCGAATGTCAAATGCTGACTTTCCCTATACAGAAGTATTAAGTGCGAATCTTCAATAAGGAATTATGAGGTATTGGTGCAACCATGACTGACGACAATTCAAATAAACGGTTGACGCGGCGTAACGCTCTTCGGATTGCTGGCGCAGCAGGTGCGGCCTCGCTGGCTGGCTGCGGTGGGAGTGATGGCGGTGACGGCAGCAGCGGCGACGGAAGCAGCGGTGACGGCAGTGACGGCAGTAGCGGCGATGGCAGCAGTGGTGACGGCAGCACTGACAGCGGCTCACAGTACAGCACACTTGAGGTCGCCCACTGGTGGGGTGAGGGCGACGGACTGGAAGCAATTCAGTCCGTCATGGATGCGTTCAAGGAGCAACACCCGGACGTCCCCTTCGACGAGAACCTCATCGCTGGCGGTGCGGGTGAGAACCTGCAGGCGAACATCCGGACACGGGTACAGAACGGCAACCACCCGAGTACGTGGCAAGCTTGGCCCGGAAACAATCTGCTTCCTTTCACCGATGCGAACCTGCTGAAGGACATCGGCGACTCCGTGTGGTCCGAAAACAGCATGGAGGACGCGTACCTCCAAGGTGTCAAAGACGCGGCCCAGCCCGCCGGAAGCTACGTGACAGTTCCGCTCAACATCCACCGGATCAACAACCTCTTCTACAACGTCGAGGTCGTCGAGGACGCGGGAGTCGACCCGGCATCCCTCGAAACGCCGTCTGACCTCGTCGACGCAATGGCGACGGTCAACGATGCTGGCTACACCGGAATGGCACACCAGACCGGCTCGCCGTGGTCCAGCTTCCAGATGTTCGCGACCGTCCTCCTCGGCGAAACGGACGCCGAGACCTACAGCGCCATCTTCGTCGACGGAGAGGTCGACGCTAACAGCGACGCGCTGGAGTCGGCAGTCGAGACCACGCAGTCCTATCTCGACTACATCCCGAGCGACGCCGGTTCGATTTCTTGGACCGAGGCCAACAATCAGGTCATCAACGGCGAAGCGGCGTTCCTCCACCAAGGCGACTGGGCGGCCGGAACGTACATCACGAACGACCTCACGTACGGAGAGGAGTGGGACCATGTGACATTCCCGGGAACCGACGGCTACTACGCCCTCAACATGGACTCGTTCCCGTATCCGGTCAACAACCCGTCGCCGGAAGCGACCACGCTGTGGTGCCAGTTCGTCGGTACGACAGAGGCACAGGAGATCTTCAACCCGAAGAAGGGGTCGATTCCACCGCGGACTGACGTGAACACCGATCCGTTCAACGACTTCTCCAAGGACCAGATAGAGGACTTCCAGAACAGCGAGGCTCAGCCGCCGTCCGTCGCACACGGTCTGGCCGCCCCGCCGGCAGTCAAGTCCTCGCTCGAATCCGCTATCTCGTCGCTGAACTCCGGCGCTTCGCCCTCGGATGTCGTCTCCCAGATCTCCAGCGCCTACTAGTAACGCAGCGACAGCGCGCAGTTTTCGCCGTGACGACTCGAACAGCACGGGACTTCACATGACAGGTCCTGCAACTGTCTGCTGGATAGAGTGCCGAAGTTCTTAGTACTCGACTCGCAAACGCCCCACTATGTCTAGTGACGACTTGGAGGCATCGCTCGAACAGGTGATTGCGCGGTTCAATCTCGGCGAATACGAGATTTCAGCCTATCTGGCCGTGCTCCAACACGGCGAGCTGACAGCGTCGGAGATATCGGAGAACACGGACATTCCACAGCCACGAGTGTACGATACAGTCCGGAGCCTCAGCGATGTCGGGCTCGTCGAGCTCAAGGAGTCCCGACCGATGAAGGTTCTGGCTATCGACCCTCGGGAAGCCTTCGAGGGGATTCAGGACTCGCTTGATGACCTCGTTGACGACCTGTCTTCGCGCTACACAGCACCCGCACGAGAGCCTGAAGCCGTCTCGCTCGTCAAATCCCGGCCCACGATACTTCGGTATCTCGAAGACATCATCGAGACGGCCGAGTACGAACTGACGCTGTCGTTGACTCCGGCCCTGTTAGAGCGGTTCGAAGACAGACTCGCAAGCCGCAAGCAGTCCGGCATCGCTATCGAGATTCTCATTTCGCCGAGCGTGGACGCCCCCGACCCGGCGCGGTTCGATTACGAATCTATCGCGACCACGGTGAAGGCCCGCCGCGGTATCACGACACCGGTCGTCGCCGTCGCCGACGGGAACTACTCGATGTACGCCACTCGGGAGAGCGTCCGCGGAGACACGGACCGGTACGGCGTCATCTTCAATCGCTCGGAGCTCGGGTTTCTGGTGTCCGGGTTCCTCAACACGGTGCTGTGGACAACGGCCGAAACGATTGCCAGCGACGGAGATGGACTGCCGTTTCCGCGCCGCTACGGGACAATCAGACGCTGTATCTCTGACCTGATGACGCTGGACGGGGAGTTCTACGCGACGATTGAAGGCCGGGACGTGGAGACGGGCGATCACCGGGTCGTCGAAGGCAAAGTGGATCAGGCGTCGTTCAGTTCGAACCGCGAAGTTGCGACGCTGGTCGTCGAAACAGCCGAGGGGCCGGTCGAGGTCGGTGGACAGGTCGCTGCGTTCGAGGACATCGAGGCGTACGAAATACGGATCGGGACGGACGAGCCGCCCGAGAACTGATACTGCGGCTGTCGCTGTTTTTCACGATGACTGCCCGACCACAGACGGGCGATACCGAAACGACGGACGGCAGTATACAGTACGGATGTGTGTGGACGAGACGACAGCGGAGACAATGAGCACCGTGGGCGGGCAACCCACGGTGATTGCATGACCCTTCGGGCTGGCGACGTATGTCAGAGGCACGATATCGCCGGGCCCGAACGTGGCAATTCCACAAGACCAACGTGCTCCATTGCGTTCAGCGGGGACGTGGTCTTACGTGGACAGCAACTGTGTCTGCGTCATGAGCCATAAAAAAGATGGACACATTGGATGCAATAATATCCAATGCCTGTGAGAATAGTGTAGCTCCTGAGGAAAATTCCATTACAAATGGAAACTGATATGTGGGAAAAATATGAGCTACAGTGTATGGGGACAGCATGGGCGTAGAATCAATTATTCAGTACGTCCGAACGTCATCTGTCCGGACGGATATCATCGGCTCGCTGTGTCCCGGAGCCAAGTCCACCAACGAACTGCTGTCAGCAGTGACTGCGAGTGAGTCCGCGATCTACGATGCGCTCTCGAACCTCGAAGGTCGCGGCTTAGTCACCTCGATGGATGACGGGTGGCAACTGACTGGCACCGGCCGGCTCGTTGCGGATACGATTCACCGCCAGCAACGCCTTGAAGAACTCTTCGCTGTCGACCCCCAGTACTGGGAATCCCACGATACGTCAGTGCTACCACAGCCGTTCCGGTGTCGCCTGCCCGAACTCGACGAATTCACGGTCATCCGTGGCACACAGACCGACATCAACCGTCCTGTCCGGGAAGTCGTCACCCGCGTCGAGAGCGTCCAGAACTGCGATGTTGTCTCGCCTGTCTACCACCCGGAGTATGAGGAGGCTATGCCAGACAGCCCCGATTCGAGGCTGGTAGTGAGCTGTGCTGTAATCGATGAGATGCTCGGCAAGGAGTCTGTGTCGCTCGATATGAATCGATACGAAGCGACAACGGTTCGTGTCACACCGGTCCCGTACGCACTCGCCGTTGCCGACGACTGGATGATCCTGACGCTCCCAGAGCTCGATGGAACTTGGCCGTCGGCGAAGATAATCTCTGAAACGGACAGCGCTATTTCGTGGGCAACGGACTTGTTTACGCATCTCTGGGAGGATGCAACCCCAATAGAAACGTATCTCGCCGACCGCTGATTTTGGCAAACCTAAACATTCAAGAACCGTGGGTACTGACGGATGAGCAATGGCTATTCAGGGTTCGCGGGCCGAAGAACCGGCCGGCTACACGTTCGACGATCTCGCGGTCGTTATGGGCACGTACAACGAGGCAGAAGCAATCGGAACCGTACTCGATGATATCGCGGCGGTGACTGACGGACGCGCCGAAGTCGTCTGTGTCGACGGCTCCAGCGACCGAACACCGGATATCGCCCGCGACCACGGTGCCACGGTCATCGAGCAGGAACCGCAGGGGTACGGCGTGGCGGTCCGCGAAGCCGTGCTGACGCCGGACCGACCGGTCGTCGTCACGACCGACTGTGACGACACCTATCCGATGGAGCGGCTCCCCGATTTCCTCGCGGAGATCAACGACGGGGCCGACGTCGTCAGCGGCGACCGGCTGTACTACGGGGCCGACCAGATGCCCGAGATGAACAAACTGGGCAACGAACTGTTCGCGCTGCTTGCGAGCACACTCATGGGCAAGCGCGTCCACGACACGACCACAGGAATGCGTGCCTACCGCCGCGAACTCCTCCACAAAATCGTCTGGACGGAGAACACCGGTCTCTCGGCCGAACTGCTCATGCGGCCGCTGATGCGTGGCTACGACGTCCGCGAACGGCCCATCGAGTACGACGAGCGGAAAGGCGAGACGAAGCTCGACCCGTTCTCGGGCGGGGCGGCCATCGCCAAATCCATCGTCCGGGTCGCGCTCGAAGAGCGGTTCCGGTAGTGCCGCCGAAGACGTCGGCGACGAGACCCGGATTACCGCTCGTTCGGCGGCTGCTGATAGCTACCCGTTCCGCCGGGGTAGCCCTGCGGGTTCTCGATGCCGACGAGTTCGCCGCCGGTGGGTGAACTGTACAGCGCGAACAGAAGGTCGTTCACGAGGTAGTAGCGCACGCGATGTCTGGGGTCGCCATGCGGGTCCGGATCGGCGACCTGAACGCCCATTCCCCGGAGCGTTTCTTCCTGTGTTGCAGCATCCACCGCCACGAAGTCGGTTCCTTCCCACTCTCGGGTGTATGCGTCCAGAGCCGCGACTGCTTCTGCCATGTCCGCTGCCCGCTCCGGGTCTGCCTCGATGCGTCCGGCAACGTAGCCGTCGACGAACTCCTGTACGCCCGCTACCTCACTCGGATACACAATCGCGGCGACGGCTCGATACGTCTCGCGCTCGTGGTCGCCGAAGTCCGACTCGGAACTAGCAGCGTCATCCTCAGGCGCCTCGGCAGTCTCGTCGTCCCCCGACCTGTCCCAAGTGAGCGCCGCCGCGCCGCCTGCGACGGTGATACCCGCCGCGCCGAGTGCTTTCAGTGCGTCTCGTCTGGTGAGTTCGTGGTCAGTCATCGATGTGTCTCACGTATTTTCGACTGTGGTGGTCGCGTTCATGCTGATGCTATCGCGATGCGTGCCCGGGACGTACGCCGCTTCGCCGCCACAGCGGCGCTGGTCCTTACAGACTTCGAGCCGCGGCGTCAGCGCTCGAACGCCGTCGTCTGTCCGGTCGACTGGGAGCTCCGCCCGGTATTCGAACCCCGCGCCGGTCCCGTAGTCGACGAACATGATGAGCGTCACCGTCCCGTCTTCCGGCGTCGGCACGCTGACCTGATCGTCAACACCGTCGCCGGTGAGCCGTGTTCGGTTTCTGTCAGACGACAGCTGTACGTCCAGCCGGTCAGTTCCGGTGACAGTCGCGTAGTCGTTTGCGCCCTCGCTTGTCAGCCGGATCGAGACCAGCGCGGCCTGCTCCGGGACCGACGCTGACACGTCAGTTCGGACCGTTTCACCCTCCGCGACCGACACCGGTTGGAGCCGTGGTTCGACGGGCAATCCCAGATACGGGACCCACTCGCCGCGGAACACGTACCGGTAGTACGTCCGGTCGGGGTAGGCGCCGATGACCTCGAACTGGCGGTGTTGCATCGCGTAGACGGTGTCGCCGTCGAAGCCGGGGTCGTTGCGCAGCGACTGGAACGGGTGATTGAGCCAATCGCCGTAGGGCGTCGGGAGCAAGACGAGGCTGTTGTCGAGGTTCCGCTCCTCGAACGGCTCGTAGGCGTGTTCGAGTTGCTGGGTCGTCTCGTAGTTGTCCGAGACCGGTTCGGACGCCGTCGCCACGGCCGCGCCGCCGCCCAGCGCCGCGCCACAGAGCGCTATCGCAAGTAGGACTGGTCTGACTCGGTCGGCGCTGACCTGTTCGGTGGCCCGTCGGCGCGCCCATCGGGCGACGGCGACGACGCCGACGGCACCGAAGGCAGTCAGTGGGACGAGCATATCGACGTGGTAGAACGGCCCTAGGAAGGCGACCAGCCCGTCGGTCGGGTCCGAGAGGTCCCCGAGCATATTCACAGTGCCCCAGAAGTAGCCGTTGCCGAGCGGGACCGTCAGCAGCACGCCGGCCAGCGCCGCTTGGCGGCCGTCTATGTCGCAGCGGGCCGTAGCCCCGAGACCCACAGCCGCAGCGACCGTTCCCAGCGGGCCGGCGACGACCCACTGGGTGAGAAGCTTCCAGAGGAGTTCGGCGTTGGCGTCCAGCGACATCGCTGGCGTGAACTCGCGGGAATAGCCCAGAATCTCCCGATGCCCGAAGCCCGGCCCGTCCTGCGGGGCGAACACTTCGTACGGAAACAGCAGTGCAGAGCCGGTGACCACGCGGTTGTACGCGAGCGTCGCGGCGACACCGGTAAGCCCCCCGACAGCGGTCAGTGACACGCGCTTGAACCGCGCCGGGTCGCGCGTCCGGAGCGACCACAGCGCGTGGAGAATAAACGGTGCCGCAAACAGCACCGCCGTGTATGGCCGCGCGAAGAAGGCAATGCCAATCGAGAGCCCTGCACAGGCCGCCGTCGTTCGGCTTCCAGTCCGGTCGGCGTGGAGATACGCCGCGGCGAACCCGAGGTTCCACAGCGTCGTCGGCACGTACGAGAGGAACACCGAAGCCTCGACGAGGAACAGCGGCGACCCGAGCATGAGGACGGTCGCCACCACGCCCGTCCGAGCGTCGAAGGCCTCGCGGACGGTGTGATAGGTCAGTGCCAGCACGCCGGTCGAAATCAGGCCGAGTGCGACGCGGTAGCCGCCCAGCAGTTTCCCGACGGCGAACATCGCCGCCGGAACGGGTGCGTACTTCGGATACAGCCGCCCGCCGTCGGCGACGAAGAACCACGGCCGAAACGACTCCTCGACCGGCGGGTACATGAACAGTTGTCCCTCCAGCAACAGTGCGGCCTGCTGGAGGTAGACGCCCTCGTCGTGGTTGGTGGTGTGGTGTGGAAAGACGATATGAGCCAGCGCAAAGACGACGAGCCCGCCGAGCAGTGCCACCAGCCCGGCTTGTACCCCCGGCTGGCGCAGTCGCTTCATTCCGTCGGATACCAGGCCAAGTCGTGGTCGGCGACTAGATCGACCTCGACGGGCTGGCCCGGTTCGAACGTCTCGACGTGGTTGTGCATACAGTGGACGACGTCGCCGCTGTGGAGTTCGACCCGGTAGACGAACGAGGGGCCGTTGTACTGGCGGTGGACGACGTAGCCGTCGGCCTTGGACTCGTTTGTCGGCATCGCCTGCAGGTCGTCAGGCCGGACGAGCACGTCCACCATCGCTCCGTTGTACGCCTCGACCGGCCCGTTCAGCAGTTCCACATCGAACGATCCCAGTCCTGTCTCGATGCGGTCGTTGGTCACCCGAGCCGAGAGGAAACTCGCCTGACCGAGGAAGCTCGCGACGAAGCGGCTCTCGGGGTTTTCGAACACCTCGGCAGGGTCGCCGATCTGGGCGATGGTCCCGTCGTTCATGATGGCGACACGGTCGCTTATCGACAGCGCTTCCTCTTGGTCGTGGGTCACCGAGATGGCGGTGACGCCGGCCCGCTTGAGGATTTTGCGGACCTCTTCGCGCATCTCGACGCGCAGGCGCACGTCCAGATTCGAGAACGGCTCGTCGAGCAGGAGGACATCCGGTTCCGGGGCCAGTGAGCGTGCGAGTGCGACGCGTTGCTGCTGGCCGCCCGAAAGTTGGCTCGGCATCTTGTCGTGATGGGACTCTAGGTCGACCAGTTCGAGCAGTTCGTCGACCCGCTCGGCGACGGTGTCTTCCTCCATCTCAGTCAGGCCGAACGCGATGTTTTCGGCGACGGTGAGATGCGGGAACAGGGCGTAGTCCTGAAAGACGATGCCGACGTTGCGCTCCTCGGGCTTCCGGAACGAGGACCCGTCGGCGATGATGTCGTCGGCGATGGAAATCTGCCCGTCGGAGGGGCGCTCTAGTCCGGCAATCATCCGGAGCGTTGTCGTCTTCCCACAGCCCGAGGGACCGAGCAGCGTCAGCAGTTCCCCGTCTTTCACGTCGAGTGAGAGGTTCTCGACGGCGAGTTCCTGCCCGTAGTCCTTGGAGACGTCGTCCAGTTCCAGAACCGTTCGGTCAGGGTTCGCTACCGCTGCGTCAACGTCGTCGAAGTCCGATGTTTGCTGTGTGCGCGTTTGTCGAGACATTAGCTTGTGTCCTCCCGTCGAAGAATGACCAGCATGGAGAGCCCGGAAAGGCCGACGAGCACGAGGGCCGGGACCGCCGCCTGTCCGTAGTAGCCGGCACCTTGGACGAGCCAGATGTACGTGACGAACGTTTCGAAGCCCGTCGGTCGTAACATCAGCGTTGCCGGCAATTCCTTCATGGTCGTCAGGAACACCAGCGCGGCCCCAGCGGCGATGCCCGGCGCGACCAGCGGTAGGACGACCTTCCGGAACGCCGAGAGCGGGTGATAGCCCAGCGACCGCGCCGCTTCGATGTACTGCGGGTCGACCTGAAGAATCGAGGACTCGGTCGTCCCGACGGCCTGCGGGAGGAACCGAATCACGTAGGCGAACACTAGCAGAATGACGCTCTGATACAGGAAGGGGACGTACCGGAGGCCGAGGTACACCAGTGCCAGCCCGAGGACGACACCGGGGACGGCGTAGCCGACGTACGTGGCTCGCTCGGGGAGCGACGAAACAGCCGACGTGCCGCGCGCGGAGAGATACGCAATCGGGAGTGCCGCCACGACACAGATAGCGGCCGCGGCGGCCGCAAGCCCAACTGAGTTCCAAGCGTAGGCCGCCTCGAACGCGAAGCCGCCACCGCTGTAGCCCGTGCCGGAGCGGAGGAGCCACTGGAGCAGGATACCGACCGGAAGCACCAGACACAGCGACGCGATAGCGGCGCAAAACAGCACCGCCGGAACCTTCCAGTACCCGAGCCTGATGAGGCCGGGTCGTCGCGAGCCGCTGCTGACGTAGGCACCGTCTCTACCGGCGTTGAGACGGGACTCAACGGCGAGGATGCCAAGCGCCATCACGAGCAACAGCATCGAGAGCACGGAGGCGTAGTCCAGTCGGCGGGCACCGAACTCGTTGTAGATCATCCGCGTGAACACGTCGTACTGCATAATCGCTGGTGTCCCGAAATCAGAAAGCGCGTACAGCGCCACCAGCAGTGCGCCGGCAGCGATGCCCGGTGCAATCTGTGGCAGCGTGACGCGGCGAAACGCCTCTAAGCGAGTGTGGTTCAGCGTCCGAGCGGCCTCAACGACGGTCCCGTCGAACGATAGCAGGGACGCGCGCGTCGTCAAAAACACGTATGGGTATGTAAACAGCGTCAGTACCAGTATCGCGCCGTGGAGGCCGTATATCGTCGGAATCTGTTCGACGCCGAGCGGCGAGAGCAGGTCCGCGAGGACGCCACGGGGGCCAAATGCCGAGACAAACGCGAAGGCCCCGATGTAGCTCGGGACGACCAGCGGTAGTGCAGACGTAATCGTCCAGAACCGTTTGAACGGCAGATCCGTCTGGGCGGTGAGAATCGCCAGCGGGACACCGATGAGGATCGAGGCGGTGGTAACGCCAGTCACCAGCGCCAGCGTGTTCAGCGTCACTGAAACGGTCGTGTCGCTTGTCAGTAGTGCAAGCGCACGCGTAAACTCAATCTCGCCCGCTCGGAGAAATACCCACACCAGCGGTGCCAGTAACAGCAGCGAGATCGCCAGCGAGACCACTGCGAGCAGCGTATGCGGCGACGAGTCTCGTTCAGACATCGTCGCTTGCTCCCGAAGCCGCTCGTACCGGTCTTTTGTGCCCATGTTAGAGGACGCCAGCGTCCCGAAGTAAATCAACGGTTCCAGCCACGTCAGCCAGTTCAGTCAGGTTGATGTCCGGTGGGTTCAGATCGTCGATGCGTGGTAGGTCGCCAACCGGTGCGACACCCGGAATCATCGGATACGCGAACGTCCGAGTGGCGAAGAACTCCTGTGCCTCCGCTGAGAGGACGTGCCGGACGAAGTTCGACGCTAGGTCCGCGTTGTCGGTTCCGTTGATGATTTCGAGGCCAGAGACGTTGACGAGCGCACCAGCGTCGCCTTCGGTGAATGCAAGGCCGATTGGCGAACTTTCGCGGGCTGACTGGACCCGAAGCGTGTAGTAGTGGTTGGCGAAGCCAGCGGTCAGTTCTCCGTCGGCGCAGGCGTTGGACACGCGGAACTCGTCGTCGTAGGTGGTGATACCGTGGTCCTGCATCGCCTGCAGCCATGCCATCGTCTCGTCGTCGTCGCGGATGAGCCGCATCGCCGTAATGAACGACTGGAACGCGCCATAGCTCGGCGCCCAGCCCATGCTGTTTTCCAGCGCAGTCGCCTCGGGGAACTCCTGAACGGTCGACGGGATATCGGACTCGGAAATCTGGTTCGTGTTGTACGGAATCGCCCGGGCACGACCGGCGATTCCCACCCAGCGGCCCTCACTGTCCTGATAGGCTTCGGGGACCGTCGAAAGAGCCTCCTCGGGGAGACTCGCAGTCGCGCCGGCGTTGGCCACGGCACCGAGCGAGCCGGCGTCGATGGACATGAACACGTCGGCGGGACTTGCGCCCGCCTCGTTTTCCTCGATAATCGTGTTCGCGAGGTCGCTGGAAGCTTCGAGGCGCTGCTCAGCCTCGAAGTCAGGGTAGCGCTGTTCGAGCAGTTCGATGAGGTCGAGATACAGTCCACCTTCACCACCACCGAGATACAGTGTTAGCTCGCCGCTGAGGTCGGGTAGGTCCTCGATAGAGGTGCCGCCGGGGGCCTCCCGCTGTGCCACAAGTGGGCCGGAGCCACGGAAGTCCGAAAGAGAGACCTGTCCGGCTCCGGTGTCAGTCCCACCACTTCCACCGTCACCGCCGTCGCCACTACCGAGGATACCGGAACAACCGGCAAGCGCTGTTGCGGCAGTCGCGCCGCCGAGAGCAAGGAAGCGCCGTCGAGACTGCGTCACGTTACGTCCAGTCATATCGTTAGAATCACTCATTGTTTGATTTAGGGTTGCCTAAACAACTTAGGCCTTTCTAGTCGTCGGCGGTTGCGGGGACCTGTTCCGTCGCAGCGGCGTCCAGTTCGTCGAGACATTCCAGCCAGTCAAGCATGAATTCGCCGCAGTAGTTAAGGAAGGCCCCGTTTTCCCAGTCGCTGAAATCGCCGTCGGCCATGGCTGTCGCGATCGCGTCGAACACTTCGGCGTAGGAATCGGCGTCCGCACCGGCCTCATCGACGATTTCCCAGACGTGCTCGTTGAGTTCGAGCCCGTGGACCTCGTTTGTGAGGTCCGAGAACGTCGAGCGGGGCGCTTTGTTGTGCTCACACAGCGGGTCACCGTTGTATATCTGCTTGTCCAGCACGTCACAGGCCCGTTTGAGGAACACGCCCGACCAGATGTCGTCGAAGCGGCCCACGTCCCACTCGTTGTCGTCCATCGGGAGCTGATAGAACGCCGGGATGACTTCACGGCGGAAGGCGAGGTTCATCGAACAGACGGTGAGGTACTGACCATCGGCGGCCACGAAGTCCTCACCGAAGTCCCCCCCGTCAGTACGGGTCTGGGCCTGTCCCTGCAGGTCGCCGTCCATCAGGATACGAACGGCGTCGAGGTCGGGGACGTTCGTCCAGAGGCCCTGCGAGGCGACCACGTCGTCGACGTGGGTTTGCTCGGTCTCGACCGTCTCGTCCATCGCAGCGTAGGGGTAGCCACGTGGGTAGAGGCCATGTTCGTCCTCGTTCTGGTAGAGCACGTTGACCCACTGCTTGTCGGAGCTGACCGTCTCCATCTCGCCCTCGAAGGCCAAGTTCTCCATGTGTGTCCCGAAGAAGTCGGTGTCCTCGTGTGGCAGCGTGTCGTCGTCGATGAACACACCGTACTCGTAGTCGCTGGCCCACATGTAGAGGAGGCCAAACGACGTTTGAGCGTGGCTGGCCTCGGGGATAAGATGTGAATACTCGCTCGCGCCGTGGTTCTCGAACCACGCCTCGCGGGCGGCCCCGTCGTAGACGGCCCCGTCGACGCCTTCCTCGTCGAGCATCTGTTCCATCGCATCGGTGTCACAGAAATCCTCGGTGATGAGCACGACGAACAGTCGGTCCAGATCGAACCCGTGGTCTCGGGCGTTCTGGAAGTACGAACGCATACACTCGTGGTTTCGAATCGTCGGCACCATCACGCAGATGTCGGCTGTCATGTACTGACTCCACCTCTTTAGGCCATCCTAAAAGATTTGGCGTTCTCGAATTGCTTCCCTCGTGAGTTTGTTTTCTACTCGTCACGTTCCCACTCCCCGCGCATCATTATATTCTAACGTCGGCGTTTAATGTTGTATAGGGGGAACTATTATTTGGCTGTGCTTTGCCAGATTAGGTGATGAGCGTACGAAGCAACAGGGCTCTCACCCACCACCAATGAACCTGGACAATCAAACCTGTGTCGTCACTGGGTCCTCGCGCGGTATCGGCCGCGGAATCGCCAAAGACCTCGGTGCTCACGGGGCCAACGTCGTCGTTAATTACCGATCCTCGGAGGCGGAAGCCCGTGCCGTTGTCGAGGATATCCGCGAAAGCGGTGGCTCCGCTATCGCGGCGCAGGCCGACGTGGCGAAACTCGATGATGTCCGGGCAATGCGTGAAAAGGTGGCCGACGAGTTCGGTCCCGCAGACGTGCTCGTCAACAACGCCGGCATCACCATCGACAAGAAATTCGAGAACATGACTCGCGAAGACTGGGAGACGGTTATCGATGTCAACCTCGGCGGCGTGTTCAACGGGACGAAGGCGTTCTACGACGACATTCGCGACGCCGAGCACGGCCGACTGATAAACATCTCTAGCGTCGTCGGCCAACAGGGCAACATCGGACAGGCCAACTATGCGACGACGAAATCCGGATTGTTCGGCTTTACACGGACGCTTGCGCTCGAACTAGCACACACGGGTTCGACCGCGAACTGCGTCGCGCCGGGCTTCGTCAAGACAGACATGCTAGAGGAAGTGCCCGAGCGCGTTCAGGAGAAGATTCTACGAGAGATCCCGCTCGACCGATTCGCTCGCGTGGAAGACATCGCCGGTATCGTGCGGTTCGTTGCCAGCGAGGAATCGAGCTACATGACAGGACAGGTACTTGGTGTCAACGGCGGAATGGAGTGGTAGCATGAGTCAGCAGGAAGAACCAGCAGACGAGACCGCGCCCGACGACGCGGTCGAGGCGTTGCGAGAGAAACGAGCCGAAGCCGAGCTCGGTGGCGGCGAGGCCCGTATCGAATCCCAGCACGAGAAGGGAAAAATGACCGCCCGCGAGCGCATCGACTTTCTGGTCGACGACGGTACGTTCAACGAAGTCGACCCGTTCGTCGAGCACCGGTCGACGAGCTTCGGCATGGACGAGAAACGGTTCGCTGGCGATGCAGTTGTTACCGGCTACGGTGAAGTTGACGGCCGGAAGGTGTTCCTGTTCGCCCACGATTTCACCGTGCTGGGCGGGTCTGTCGGCGAGGTCGTCGCCGACAAGATCTGCAAGGTGATGGACAGAGCCATCGAGAACGGCGTCCCGGTCATCGGACTCAACGACTCCGGTGGCGCACGCATTCAGGAGGGTGTCGATTCGCTGGTCGGCTTCGCCAAGATATTCGAGCGCAACACAAAGGCCAGTGGACTCATCCCCCAGATTTCGGCCATCATGGGGCCGTGTGCCGGTGGGGCCACCTACAGCCCGGCGCTGACTGACTTCACCTTCATGGTGCAGGACACCAGCCACATGTTCATCACCGGACCGGACGTCATCGAGACGGTGACCGGTGAACAGGTGTCGAAGGAGGAACTCGGCGGCGCGGGCTCACACTCCACGAAGTCCGGCGTGGCCCACTTCTCGTACCCCTCCGAGGAGGAGGCCCTGGAGAACATCCGCCGCCTCCTGTCGTATCTCCCGGCGAACAACATGGAGGACCCACCGCGGGTCAAGCCGTGGGACGACCCCGACCGAGAAATCCCCGGCGTGACTGACATCGTCCCGTCAGCGCCGCGCAAGCCCTACGACATGACGCAGGTCATCGACTCGATTGTCGACGAAGACTCCTTCTTCGAGGTCCACGGCAACTGGGCGCGCAACGTCGTCGTGGGCTTCTCGCGGATGGATGGTCAGTCGGTCGGCGTCGTCGCCAATCAGCCACGCGTGAGCGCGGGGACGCTCGACATCGACGCGGCGGAGAAAGCGGCCCGGTTCGTTCGTTTCTGTGATTCGTTCAATATCCCCATCCTCACGCTCGTCGACGTGCCCGGGTTCATGCCCGGCACGGATCAGGAGCACAACGGGATCATCCGGCGAGGGGCGAAGCTGATCTACGCCTACGCCGAGGCGACGGTGCCGCTGCTGTCGGTCGTCGTGCGGAAAGCCTACGGCGGCGCGTACATCGTCATGTCCTCGAAGTTCCTTGGTAGCGACGTGAACTACGCTTGGCCCGGTTCGGAGATGGCGGTGCTCGGTCCACGGGGGGCAGTCAACATCCTCTACCGGAACGAGATCGCGGACGCCGACGACCCGGACGCCAAACGGCAGGAACTGATGGACGAGTTCCGCGACGAGTTCGCGAATCCGTACGGGCCGGCGAAACGGGGCTATCTCGACGACGTCATCGAGCCGAAGGACACGCGAAAGCGTCTCATTCAGGACCTCGACCTCCTGCAGCGCAAGCGTGAGGACACGCCGCCGAAAGACCACGGCAACATCCCACTGTAACATGGCGACACGCGACACACCACGGTCGGAGACGGCGCTGACCACTGACAGCGCGGAACCGGACGACCTGTCGCTGTCGATACCGGCGGACGCATCACAGGCAGAAGCAGCGGCTATTACCGCTGCGATCAGTGCTCATCTGACCGACCGCCAGCGGGCCGCTGTGGCGACAGCACAGCGTCCGCAAGTCGAATACGTCGACGACTGGACGCTGGCCGGCCGGCTGGCGAGCGTGGGCAAACGCCGCCCCCCGAACAACGTCAAACGAGGCGACGAGTGGAAGGCGGCGGCGCGAGCGCGGTACTAAGATTCGGTAAACTCCTGCAGCACTTCGAGGTCGCGGGTGGTCCGCATAAACTCCGACAGCGACCGTTCGGTCCCGCAGTCGTCACAGACGAACTGCGTCTCCGGGGCTGGAAGGTCAGACACTTGCGCTTCCCAAGCAACTGAACACGCCGGACACTGTAGTTGGAGCCAAGCCTCCTGCATATTTCGTGTGTGGTTAGCACACACGGATATACTTTGTGTGGATTCTCACGGTCGGAGGCTGTGGTGCTGTTTGGCGATTCAGGGTCCTTTTGGCGCACCTAAATATGGGAAGATTTAAATGAATTAGGCAAGCCTAAAAAGATATGAACCGACGAGAGTACATCGTTGCGACCGGTATCGGGCTGGCAGGTGCCGTCGCCGGCTGTTCAGGTCAGTCCGAGGCCGGGAGCGGTGGTGACGGTGCGACTGCTGACGCGACAGATTCCAGTCAGACGGCCGCGGAGTCGACTGCGACACCGGCCACGGAACAGTCGGATTCGGGCTACGCCGTCTCGATGGAGCCAGTCGGCGAGGTCAGCTTCGAGTCGGTGCCTGAGGTTTGGGTCGCGAACAACGGAAGCTGGGCCGACATGGGAATCGCGCTCGGTCTCGACGCACCGGAGGGAGTCTGGCTACCCTCCCGGTACCACACCCAGTACTACGACGATATTCCGGGCGTTAGCGTTGACAACTCGCTCCAGAAGCTGTGGGGTGACAGCGGCGTCGGCAAGGAGCAGTTCTACGAAATAGACGCCGACATCCACGTCATGGACCCGAATTTCCTGCAGAGCCGCGGGTCTTGGGAGCAGTCGGACATCGACGAAATCGAGACCCAGATCGCACCGTTCTTCGGGAACAGCATCTTCTCGACCGGCTACGAGTGGCACGATTACACCTACTACACGCTGTACGAAGCCTTCGAGAAACTGTCTCAGGCGTTCCAGCGGACCAACCGCTTCGACGCGTTTCAGACCCTCCACGAGGAGTTCCAGACGAGTCTATCTGACATCGTGCCGGACTCGGAGTCCGACCGGCCGGAAGTGGCTATCATGTGGGCCGGGAGCGACGAGCCGACGACCTTCTCGCCGTACCTCATCGAGGACGGGACCAGTTTCAAACAGTGGCGGGACTTGCGCGTGCGCGATGCCTTCGCGGAGACTGACGTCAGAGACTTCCACTCCGACCGAGGAAAAGTCGATTTCGAGACCCTGCTTGACATCGACCCGGAGTATCTGCTCTTGCGTGGACAGGAGACCAAGACACGAGCGGAGTTCGAAGACACAGTTGTTCGCTCCCTCGAAGCGGATCAGACCGGAAGCGAACTGACAGCGGTACAGAACGGGAACGTGTACCGCGGTGGTCCGCTGTATCAGGGGCCGATAACGAATCTGGTCCTCACAGAACGAGCCGCGTCGCAGGTGTACGACGTGGACCGGGAGCTATTCGACCGCCAGCGCGTCGCCGACATCGTCGCGGGAGACCTGTAAGGACCAATGGCCGGAGCAACCCGACTCACTCACGAGACTGCAAGCGGACCGGGAGGGCGGAGAGACACAGCTCCGGTCGGGCAGCTCTGTGGCTGTATCGCCACGACTGGAATCGAGCACGCGGGACGCGGCGCCGTCGTCGCGTATCGGTGCTCGACTGAACACGCCGTCACCGATGCATCGGGTTTCGAACCGACGCCGACACAGACACCGTAACCATGGTTGGACGCACACTCGCAGACATCCGTGACAGGCTCTCGGAACTCAGCGTGGCTGTCGGGCCGTATCGTATCGTCAGTGCTCGAACGGGGACGCCGCCGTTCCCGGTGTCGGGAATGCAGTTCCCGGACCGAGAGACGGCCGCCGAAGCGGCCAGCGTCGCGACCGCCTACCGAAGTGCCCTCCGGCGCTACGACCCCCGTGTCACCGTTCATGGCCTCATCGTCTGTGAAGCACCGTGGGGGACCGACGCTGTCAGAACTGGGCCGTCATCGCTCCCGGAGTACTGTCACACGGTCGCCGGGTCGCTGTTCGAGGTGTTGTCGGGCCGGCATCGCTCCGTCGAGCAGGCAGTCATCGACAGCTATCTCGAAGCGGCGGAGGAGACCGAGAACCGCGAGCGCCTCTGTCTGGCGATGCTCGAAAGCATGGCCACGGCGCTCGCGGATCACCTCGACCCGGAACTGCAGGCGGACACGCTCCGTGAAGCCGCCGGACAGCTACCGAGAAAGCCAAGCGGACCCGAGCCGGTTCGGGACGCCGTTGCCGACCTCGAAGCCGCAGGATTAGTCGACGAGGCCACAATCGAACCCGCAGCCGATGGTCCCGGCCGTTGTGCCAGATATATCACATTACAGAACTATCGCCCGACGCTGTCGGACCTTCGCTGCCCGGTGTTGCCGATTGCCGTCGAACTACTGCGCCGGACGAGCATCACGCCACAGATGGCACAAGCGGAGCGAACTGCGAACGGCTGGCGACTGCTTGTCTCACTGGCGGGTGATCAGCCCTCCGAGGGGCTATCGGTCATTACGACGACTGTCTGAACATTCCACTCGTTCTACAGGTAGACCGTAATACATACACGAGACCCCTGTGACGGCACAGGTATGGGAGTCGCAGTAATCGGCGCGTCAATGACGAAATTCGGGCAACGCGACGTCTGGATCCGTGAGTTGCTCTCGCAGGCCGGCGAGGAGTGTCTCACGGACGCCGGCGTTGCACCTGATGACGTAGAGCACCTGTACGTCTCGAACATGGCCAGCGGCGAGTTCGAAGGCCAGACGGGAATCATGAATCTGCTGGCCCACGACCTCGGGGTGCTTCCGGCCTACAGCGAACGGGTCGACCAGACCTCTTCCTCGGGCGGGGCGGGCATCTACGAGGCTTGGCAGTCCGTCGCCAGCGGGGCCAGCGAGATGACGCTGTTAGTCGGTGGGGAGAAGATGACCCACAAGACGACGGGTCAGGCGACGGACATCATCGCCTCGATCACCCACCCCGACGAGTACAAACACGGCGTGACGCTCCCGTCCTTTGCCGGGATGACCGCCCGGCACTATCTGGAGCGGTTCGACGCCCCACGGGAGTCGCTCGCCCGGGTCGCGGTCAAGAACCATCGGAACGGTGTGGACAACCCCAAGGCACAGTTCCAGACAGAGATCACGATGGAGAAGGCCTTAGAGTCGCCCATCATCGCGGACCCGTTGCGGCTGTATGACTTCTGTCCGATCACGGACGGCAGTGCCGCGCTCATGTTCACCACAGAGGAGCGGGCCAAAGAGATTACCGACGAGTACGCCCTCGTCTCCGGCATCGGCGGGGCGACCGACACCCACGTCGTCCACGAACGCGACGACCCGACGGTCATGGGCGGAGTCGTCGAATCGAGCAAGCAGGCCTACGAGATGGCCGGCCTCGGCCCAGACGACCTCGATACGGCCGAACTCCACGACATGTTCACCATTCTGGAGTTCCTCCAGTTGGAGGGCATCGGCGTCGCAGAGCAGGGAACGGCTTGGGAGCTGGCGATGGACGGAGCCACTGCTAAGGACGGCGAATTACCCATCAACACCTCCGGCGGGCTCAAATCGAAGGGCCATCCGCTGGGGGCAAGCGGTGTCGCGCAGGGCGTCGAAATCTACGAACAGCTCGTCGGCGAAGCCGGACCCCGACAGGTCGAGGCCGACACCGCGCTGGCGTGTAACGTCGGCGGGTTCGGGAACTGTGTCATCACCACAATCATGGAGGCCGCAGAATGACGCTTGACGCAGGCATGTGCGCGAACGGTCACGTCTCGTACCCCACCCATCCGCTGTGCCCGGAGTGTGGCGAACCACAGGAAGAGACCCTCGACCTCGCGGACCGGACCGGCGAGGTTGTCACTTGGACCCACTCGACAGCAACGCCGCCGGGTGTTCGCGAGCCCAACACGCTGGCTATCGTCGAGTTCGACATAACCGACGTCTCCGGCGCAAGCGACGAGTTCGTCCGCGCGCTCGGGCAGGTGACCACGGACGAGGTCGAAACAGGCGACACGGTCGAACCCGTCTACGTTGCGGAACTCCGCGATCCCGACGCGGGTATCAAAGTCCCCGAGAGCCAAGACTGGGACGGCTACCGCTGGGACCCGGTCTGATTAGCTGTCTTCTCCCCTGTCGGATAATACGACTCTGTCATCGGCGAAATCGTCTCCTGTTTTTCGATGCTGTTGCTGCCGAGGTCGGAGCGGCGTCCCCCTTCCGTCCGAGGAGACGGTAACATAGAAGCAAACAGGTCAGAGAGCGTTATACGGTCGAGACCGTTGCCGAGTATGTGTCCGGGAGGGTCCCTGTCTCGGCCAGTTCTGCAATACATTCTTCGACGGACTCCGCTCGACCCGCGTCGGCGAAGGGGGCAACCTGCACCAGCTCGTCGTCCTCGTAAACTGCGAGACAGACGGCCGGCATGACGAGTTCCCGGCGTTTCTCACCCGTCGTCGAACTGTAACAGAGCCGGGTGTCGAAAAACGGGGCGAGACAGACACCAGCCTCGCGGGCCCAGTCCGCGAACTCGTTGTACAGCTTCCGTTCGGTTCCGTTCCCGGGACCCTGTAGCGGGACGCGTTTCTCCCATTCGACCGTTTCGGTGTCGTCGAGTACGCCACGGCACACCAGCTCCTGTAGCTCACGTTCGATAGCGGTGCAGCGTTTCTGTGATGGCGCTGGGAGGTCAGACCGGACGAACAGAGTCGTCCGGCGTCCACCCGGAGCGGTAGAGCTGGACATCAGTGTTCATACCTAGACGTGCTACATAATAAATCGTTATGTTTTTTGAAACATAAATTTCATACCGAACTGTAGTCCGTTACTCTTCGTCGCTTCCATCGCCGTTCTCGGTCCCGGTGTCGTCCCTGTCCGGACCGTCGATATCGTCCTTTATCGACCGTAGCTCAGCGTCTACATCTACAGGAACGTCAGTTCCCCGGTCGGAGCTGACACCGTCACTCACCTCTGATTCGTCGGCCAACCTGTCCCGTATCTGGCCGCGTAATTGTTGGGCTTCCCGAATGAGTTCGCGGGCCTCCTCATCTTCCGGCGTCCCCTCGACAGCGTTCTGGAGGTCCGTCAACGCACCGTCGAGGCGGGAGAGCGTGGCTCGGCTCAGATCACTCGCACGCTGTCGTACTTCATCCGAGGCAGAGCCCGTCGACGTCGGCCGCCCCTCAGCCATCCGAAGGGCTCGCCGGAGAAGCTTCAGCGCCTCGATATTGCTTTTCAACACGAGAATGACCGCGGGGATGGTCACGTCGCTGGTAAACCGAAGGAGTTCACCCGGTGTCGGCGGCCGCGGCAAGCCGCTGTCGGTCGTGGGCTCGACCTCCGTCTCTAGCTCCTGTAGCGTCGTCACGAGGTCCGTAATCAGGGCGGTAAGGTCGTCGTCCGAGCTCATACCTCTCTCTTGTTGCCTCGGGTACTAAAGACCGCGCCGTGCCGGTGCCCGTTCCGCGTCGTCGCTGCTGTCGAGGCGGGGCAACCCTGCCGACGATTAGGTCAACCAAAATCCTTTTAGCTTTAGGGGTGCCTAACTCAGGTAATGCCATCACAGACGGACGATGTCGAGGCCTCCGAGGACCGGCCGGAGGTGTCGGCGCTGGACAGCGGTGCTGACAGAACCGTGTTTACCGAAGACGGAAACCGAGACGGCTGGATTTCGACTGACGTCACCGTCGACCTCCGACGGTAGTCCGTTCGTCCGCTATCCGCGTTACATTTCCCTGTCCTGCTGTTCTCGAAGCCAAGCGTTCGCAGTTCAAACTGAAGCAGTAGCGGTCGCTACCTAGCAGAAGAAATCGAGAGAGAAACCTGTCGTTCGAGGTTAGTCCAGCACGAGCGTGTCGTCTTCGAGGTAGTGCTCGATGTGGTGGGCGTCTTCCTCGGTCTGCACGATGATTTCCCGGAGAATCTGCGCTGTGGCGTGGTCACCGAGGTTCTCCGCGAGGTCGATGTGGTCCCGGAGCGACTCAATGATGTCACCGTACATCTCGAGGTCGTTTTCGAGCGACGTCCGGATGTCGTACACGTCCTGCCCTTCCGGCTCGACTGACGCGTGCTCTTCCTGTGCCTTGCCGCCGGCGATGGGCGTGCCACCGAGGGCCTGTGCCCGCTCCGCGAGTTCGTCGGCCGCCTCCTCGGCGTTGCCAGCGGCGTCGCCGAGGAACAGGTGCAGGTCGCGGAACTCCGCGCCCTCGACGTTCCAGTGGTGCTTCCTGACCTGATGGTACAGCGTGTACGTGTCTGCCAGATCTTGGTTCAGCGCGTTGATTACCTGCTCGGACTTTTCTTTGTCGAGGCGGAGTTCGTTCTCTTCGACCTCGCCGAATTCACGTCGGACGTGCTCTTGTGTTGCCATAGTCATCTTATCGTACAAGTGGAAGCCACTTAAAGATTGTTTTGTGAAAATATGTTTTCGGGAACCCAAAAAATATATTCTAAGATGTAATGGCTAGTTACCTGAACTGAAATATTATGCGATGATACCAACTATTCTTCAGGTCATCGCCCGTTGCTTGATTTAGAAGGGAACCGAGCTATTGCGACGACGGCCGGGAAACAACAAGTGCGACGGCATCCTCGTCGATAGCGCTGCTGTCGACGGATGGTTCGCGAAGGACTTGCTCCTGATGGACCGCCACGACTGCGGCGAGCAGGTAGTCGTCGAAACCGAGATACGCTCCGTACTCTTCCCAGACAGTTTCTCTGACGGCCATCACGAACGTCTCGGACGTGCGGTGCAGCACCGCGTCATCGAATCGCTTTCGCCACTCGTAGACGAGATTCTCGACGCCCGGGTTCTCCCGCATCGTTCGCTGGTGGTCGGCGAGCGCGGATCGCAACTGTTCCTCGTCAACGCCGTTTGTCCCCGCGACTCCATGGAGTACTTCGTCGTCGAACGGCGACAGGAGTGCTGTTTCAGCCATTGGCGGACCCTACGACTGTGACAAACAAAAGCACCGCCACACTGAAATCGCGGTAATGAATCGTCTAGATTCCCGCTCGCTGGGAGTTCCCCACAGCTATATTCGGGCCCCCCTGTAACCACCGAGTAGAGGCATGGGACGATTATCGACGTTATTTGCGCCGGAACGTGTCGCAGTGGTCGGGGCGACCGATTCGGAGGGGTCCGTCGGTCATGCGGTCACCACGAACCTGCTCGATTCGTTTGCAGGGGAGGTCGTGGCCGTAAACCCGAACAAAGAGACAGTGCTTGGATTGCCGTGTTACGACAACCTCGCCGGCCTAGAAGACCCCGGGTCGGTCGACGTGGCCGTCGTCGTCGTGCCGCCGACGGTGGCGGTCGAGGTCATCGAGAACGCCGGGAAAGCGGGTATCGAGAACGTCGTCGTCATCACCGCCGGCTTCGGTGAGACCGGCAGTGATGGGGCCGAACGCGAACGGCGACTGCGTGAGGTGGCCAGCGAATACGACCTGAATCTGGTTGGCCCGAACAGCCTCGGCGTAATGTCGACCCCCGTCGGGCTCAACGCCACCTTCGGCAACGAGATGGCCAGCGACGGCGACATCTCATTTATGAGCCAGTCGGGCGCGTTCATCACCGCCGTGCTGGACTGGGCCGCCGAGCGCGATGTCGGCTTCAAGGACATCGTCTCGCTCGGGAACAAGGCCGTACTGGACGAGAGCGATTTCGTCGCCGAGTGGGGCGACGACCCCGATACCGACGTGATTCTGGGCTACTTGGAGGACATCGGCGACGGGTCGTCGTTCGTCCAGACCGCCCGGGAGGTCACACAGGACACACCTATCGTGCTCGTCAAGTCCGGCCGCACGGACGCGGGTGCGAGTGCGGCGGCCTCCCACACCGGTGCGATGGCCGGCTCCGAGCGGGCCTACGAAGCGGGGCTTGACAAGGCCGGGACGCTCCGAGTCGAATCCGTTCAGGAACTGTTCGACTACGCCCAGATTCTTGCCGGCCAACCGCTCCCGGACGGCGACGAAATCGCGATCGTCACGAACGCCGGCGGCCCCGGTGTGATGACGACCGATGCCGTCGGCGACTCGGACCTGCAACTCGCGCAGTTTGGCGACGAAACCTTCTCTCGACTCCGCGAGGAGATGCCTGAGGAAGCCAACATCTACAACCCGGTCGACATCATCGGCGACGCCCCGGCGGAACGCTTCGAGACCGCGCTCGAAACGGTACTTGCGGATGACAGCGTCTCAATGGCCGTCGTCGTCGCCTGCCCGACGGCAGTGCTTTCCTTCGAGGAACTCGCAGAGAGCGTCGTCGAACAGCAAGAGCGGTTCGAGAAGCCTGTTGCGGCGACGCTGATGGGCGGGAAGTCCGTCGACGCTGGGGCGAACGTCCTGAGCGAAGCGGGCGTGCCGAACTACTTCGACCCGGCCCGCGCCGTTGGGAGTCTGGACGCTCTCAGACGCTATCGGGAGATCAGGGCAACCGAGTACGAGGAGCCGACGACCTTCGACGTGGACCGCGAGCGGGCCCGTGAGATACTTGAATCCGGTGCCCGACGCGGGTCGAACCGACTCGGCGTGGAAGCGATGGAACTGCTTGACGCGTACGGGATTCCGACACCACAAGGCGATGTCGTCTCCTCTCCCGTCGAAGCGGAGGCTATCGCCGAGGAAATCGGCGACGACGTGGTGATGAAAATCGTCAGCCCGGACATCCTGCACAAATCAGATATCGGCGGCGTTGAGGTCGGTGTCCCCGTCGAAGATGTCCGCGACACCTACGAAGACCTCGTCGTCAGGGCACGTAACTATCAGGCGGACGCGACGATCCTCGGCGTGCAGGTACAGGAAATGGTCGATCTCGACAACGGCGTCGAGACGATTCTCGGGATGAACCGCGACCCGCAGTTCGGGCCGCTGCTGTTGTTTGGCCTCGGCGGTATTTTTGTCGAGGTGCTCGAAGACAACACCGTCAGTGTCGCCCCCGTCAGCGAGACCGAGGCGAAAGGGATGCTCGACGACATCGACTCCGCGCCGCTGTTGCGCGGTGCCCGGGGCCGAGACCCCGTCGACGAAGCCACGCTCGTCGAAACTATTCAGCGGCTCTCGCAACTCGTCACTGATTTCCCCGCTATCGTGGAACTGGACATCAACCCCCTCGTCGCGACGCCCGACGGGGTGCAGGCGGTCGACCTGCGGCTGACCCTCGATCAGGAGAAACTATGACCGACACGAACACGCTACTCGTCACGTCACTGGAGGAAGGTATCGGCAAGACGGCTATCACGCTCGCGCTCGCGACGCGTGCCCACGACGCGGGCTACGACGTCGGCTACATGAAGCCCAAGGGGACGCGACTCCGGAGCGCGGTCGGCAAAACGCGGGACGAGGACCCGATGCTCGCCCGCGAACTGCTCGATCTGGAGACCGACCTCCACGAGATGGAGCCCATCGTCTACTCACCGACGTTCATCCAAGAAGCCATCCGCGGGCGTGAGGACCCCGACGACCTCCGCGAGCGATTGCAGGAAAGCATCGAGACGTGTTCGGACGGGACCGACCTGCTCCTCGTCGAGGGGAGCAGCGACCCGACGACCGGGAGTATCGTCGACCTCACAGACATCGACATCGCCGAACTGCTCGACGCCCGCGTGCTGTTAGTCACTGGCTACGAGACGCCCAGTGATACGGACGAAATTCTGTCAGCGGCCCGTGCAATCGGCGACCGACTGGACGGCGTCCTGTTCAACGGCGTCACGGATGCGACGGTCGACGAACTCGCCGACGACGTGGTTCCGTTCCTCGAAGGCGAGGGAATCCCGGTCCACGGAATCCTGCCGCGTGACCGCTCACTCGCCGGTGTCACCGTTGCCGACCTCGCCCGGAATCTCGGCGCAGACATCCTCACCGGTGATGCCAACACTGACGTCCACGTCGAGCGGTTCAGCGTCGGCGCGATGAGCGGGAGCAGCGCACTCGAACGCTTCCGGCGGACGCGCGATGCTGTCGTCGTCACCGGTGGCGACCGCTCGGAGGTCCAGACCGCGGCCCTCGAAGCGTCCGGCATCAAGGCGTTACTTCTCACAGGCGGGTTCCAGCCCCCCAGCGCGGTCATCGGACAGGCGGCTGAGAAAAACGTCCCAGTGTTGTCCGTCCAGTCGGACACGCGGACGACGATAGACAGGGTCGAGGAGGTCCTCCGAACGGGTCAGACGCGCAATGAGGCAACTGTCGACCGTATGCAGACGCTACTGGACGACGGTGTCGATATCGAGGCGCTCCTGTCAATCGATCTGTAGTACCATCGTTTCGGCTGGGTGGTAGTCCGTTCCTAACGGAACACGGCCCCGCGCTATGGCGAAATCTCCACATGAAACGTGCCTTACTATTTTAGTGATTGGTAGTGAAACGTCAGATGGAGCCTGACCGGCTCCGTAGTGTCACACGACGGGGGTTTGCCCCCGTTCTATCCCCTTCGCTCGGCCACGTATCGACAGTTACCGCTCGATAGCCGGCCGTAACACCGACTGCGGAAGATGCGCTCTGAGTCCGTCAATCACGCTGTCTGACGACTCGATGTCAAGCGGTGGAACAGGCCAGACGGAACAGCCAGTCATCCGTTCGATAACGTTCGGATTCGTCCGCTCAGCGGTCGTCGCACCCTCGTACTCGTTGAGAACGATACTGACGACGGGGACGCCGTTCTGCCGGAGCGCCTGCACCGTCAGCGCCGTGTGATTGAGCGTGCCCAGACCCGAGCGGGCGACAACCATGGCCGGAAGCCCGATATCTGCAACGAGGTCGATGACTTCTCGACCGTCTGCCAGCGGGACACGCAGGCCGCCGATACCCTCGACGACAGCCGTCTCGCTTTCTGCCACGACATCGGTAACGCCGTCGCGGATCGACTCGTAGGACAGCGTGATATCGTCGTCTGCCTCTCTCGCGGCCACTTCCGGTGCCAGCGGTGGCGACAGCCGCTCCAGACAGACCGCGGCGTCCGGTGTGTCACAGATCGACTCGACGAACGCCGCGTCGTCGTCCGGCGGATACCCGGTCTGGCAGGGCTTGACGGCGACCGCGTCCGTCCCCATATCCCGTAGCCAGCCCGTCAACCCGGCTGTCACAACCGTCTTACCCACGCCGGTGTCGGTCCCGACGACGAAGACACCGTCCTCCGCGATGTGACCGGTCCCGCTTTCCCGTTTCGACTCCGCCGTCGTATTGCTCACAGGACATCCACCTCCCTGCCGGCTGTCCGGAAGGCGTCGAGACACTGCGCGATGTCGTCGGCGGTGTGTGTTGCCATGGGTGCGACCCGGATGCGAGACGTTCCCTCCGGAACGGTCGGTGGCCGAATCGCGGGCGCGACAATGCCGTGGTCGCGCAGGCGGTCGGCCAGTTCTAGCGCGTCGCCGCGGTCGCCGACGACGACAGGGAGTATCTGCGTCTCACCGAGCACCTCGTAGCCCATCGTCTCCAGACCGTCCCGGAGGGTGGCGACAGTGTCCCAGAGCTCCGCCGAGCGGTCGGTCTCGCGGGCGATTCGTAGCGCTTCGCGGGCCGCCGCGGCGTTCGGTGGCGACAGCCCAGTCGAGAAGACGAACGACCGCGCGGCGTTCAGTAGATACTCGATAAGCACTTCGTCGCCGGCGATGTAGCCGCCCTGACTCGCCAGCGCCTTCGAGAGGGTGCCCAGCTGCACGTCGACGCGGTCACTCAGACCCTCGCGCTGGACGACGCCCCCGCCGCTGTCGCCGAACAGTCCTGTTGCGTGTGCTTCGTCGACCATCAGCCACGCGCCGTACTGCTCGACTACGTCACAGATGGCCCCCAACGGTGCGATGTCCCCGTCCATCGAAAACACGGAGTCGGTGACCACGAGCCACTGTTCGTCCTCGTCAACATCGACCGCTCGCGACTCCATTTTCGTTCGAAGGTCGTCGGGGTCGCAGTGATCGTACACCACTGTCTCGCTCGCCCCGACCCGACAGCCGTCGATAATCGAGGCGTGGTTCAGTTCGTCCGAGAAGACGACGTCCGGAGCCAGCGCGTCGATGGTTCCGATGTTGGCCGCATAGCCCGACGAGAACACCAGCGCTCGCTCTGTCCCTTTCGAGGCCGCGAGGTCGCGCTCCAGCGCTCGGTGTATTCGCGTGTCGCCGGTGACCAGCCGCGAGGCTCCTGCACCGGTCCCGACGGTCCGTGCGCCCAGTTCGGCCGCTCGTTGGACCCGGCCGTCGTCAGCCAGCCCGAGATAGTTGTTCGAGGCGAAGACGACCGCCTCATCGCCGAACTCCGGTGGTTCGCCGTTCGGGTCGTCGGCGAAGCGAGTCCGCGCCGAGACGGACTCGGCGACTTCCAGCTGTCGGCGGAGGTTCTGTGCGTCGCGCTGTTCGAGTCGGTCGTCGAGAGCAAAGCCGTGAGTCATGAAATGCAGAACCAGATCGTCTCAGAAGCCGGGCATGAGGTCGGCGGGACCGAACACGCCGTAGTGGCCGGCGCGGTTGTTCCGGACGCCGGCTTTCAGGTAGCCCAGCGCAGGCCCGTTGACGTTGGCCTCCATGCTCGTCACGTCGTCCAGTTCGAAGGTGTTCGTTCCCGTCTCCCCGTCGAAGGTCGTGCCAGTCACGCTGACTGTCGTGGTGGTCGGTTTCTCGTCCGAGCGCACGTCAAGGACGCCGCCGACGTGGACGTCCTCGGCGTCGCAGATGCCCGCGCGCTCCAGTAGCACGTCGTCGGCGTGCTCCATATCGTGGAACTCCAGTACGCCGTCGTGCTCGTCGATGAGTGCCTCGATTTCGTCCTCGCTCATCTCGCGGGCCTGTTCGATGTCGTACCCGTCGAGATGGGCGATGTCCTCCCGGACGGTGCCGCGGTTGTCCTCGTAGCCGGACTTGAGGCCGACACCCCACCAGATCTCGACCTCCTCGACCTCGACGAAGGACTGTGCGGCCAGCGCGGCCGCGCCGGTCAGGAAGCCCGGTGTCGCGCCGGCTCCGCAGACGAATGTGATGCCGGACTCTTTCAGTTTGTCCTCGCGGTCGTCGAGCATGCCGATGACGCGTGAGCGCTTGAGCACGTCGATCATGACGCCCTCGTAGTCAGCTTCCGCGAAGCGCTCGGCCACGCGTGGGATGAAGTCGTGTTCGAGGTTCGGCAGCGCCAGCAGGACGGCGTCGATGGCGTCGCTCTCGGCGATGATGTCGTCGATGGGTGTCTCCGTGGGTTCGCCCTGCTCGCTTGCGACGATGCCAGCCTGCTCGCCGTGCTGTTTGACGCCCGCCGTTTTGGCTGCGGCCGCACCGCCGTCTGTCGCAACGTCTTCAGCCGGCCCGCTTGCGATGTTGCCTTCCGTCGCCTCCAGCAGTTCCGCCACGTCGAGGCCGTCGTGGTCGATAGCCACGCCGTTGCGGTCACAGGCTGCAACGGCAGTAAGACCGTCCTTGTGCTGTGAGACTTCGAGCGTCCGCCGTCCGATACCACCGGTTCCAAGCACTGCAAAGCGTATGTCGTCCATTGTCAGTCGTCGGATTTGAGTTCTGATTTGGTCTGTGCTGTCCCTGCCGCCGTCTCGGTCTCTGTCTCCTCGACTGCGCGTTCTTTGACCGCCTCGGGGTCGAACTCGTTAGCCTCGGTGTTCGGTTCGAGCCCGGCCTCCTCCATGATTTCGAGGTCGTCGGCCGCCGTCTGTCCCTCGGTGGTGAGATAATCACCGGTGAGGATGCCGTCTGCGCCGGCCTCCAGCGCGGCCACCTGTCCATCCGTGTCGAGGTTGACCTCGCGCCCGCCGGTCAGGCGCACGCGGGACTCGGGATGTAGCAGGCGGTACACCGCGATGGTCTTGATGACTTCCTCGGTCGTGATGTCGGGCAGCCCCTGTTCGGCCATGGGGGTGCCAGCGACCGGGTTCAGGATGTTGACCGGGAGCGAGGAGATGCCGATATCCTGTAGGGCCATCGCCGCATCGACCCTGTCGGTCGGCGACTCGCCCATCCCCAGTATGACGCCGGCACAGAGGTCCATGCCGGCCTCTTTGGCAACCCGGAGCGTCTCGACCCGCTTGTCGAACGTGTGGGTTTGCACGACTTCCGGGAAGTATTGAGGGGAGGTCTCGATGTTGTGATTGTAGTGATTGAGTCCCTCGTCGGCCAGAATTGCAGCCTCCTCCTCTGTCAGAATACCGAGGCTGGCGTCGACCTCCACGTCCGTCTCGTCGCGGACAAGGCGGATCGATTCGAGGACCTCTTGCCACTCCTCGGGGCGATTCTCCTTCGAGACGCCCTTCTCGGCGACGACGATACCGAACCGCTGTGCGCCGTCCCGCTCGGCACGCTTTGCGGCCTCCAGTATCTTCTCCGGACCGAGGAAGCCGTAGTTGTCGATGCCGGTGTCGAAGTGGACCGACTGGGCACAGAAGCCACAGTCCTCCGCGCAGCTCCCGGCTTTGGCGTTTACGATCGAACACGCGTCGACGGTGTCGTCACCCAGTTGCGTGCGCACGTAGTCGGCCCCGGCCGCCAAGTCGTCGACCGGCTGTGCGATGAGAGCCAATCCGTCTCGTCGGTCGAGGCGCTCGCCGTCCAGCACGCGCGTGACGGCGTCGTCTACCGTTTGGTTGCCCGTCTCGTAAACCACATTCTCGCTGTCGGTTGACGGTCTGATAAAGATTCGGGTGAGTCCCACAACCGATCCGTAGAGCGCGGGGGTACCGTTTTACCGGACCCACTGCTACGCGTTCACATGGCTGGTTCGACGGAGACGGCAACCGAACACGCCGCCGAAGACGGTCACGAACACCGGAGTCAGTGGCCCCTGATAGCTGCAATCGGCGCTGCGTCGCTGTATCTGGGTGTCGGACTGGTGTTTGTCGGACTCGATCTGGTCCCGTCTGTGGTCCCGATTGTCCTCGGCGGCGCTGGTGCAATTGGCCTGTTGACCGGACTTGCCGGGTGGGCCAACGAGGCGTTCGTCGCTGATTACGTCCGAGGCCGCGGGGACAGCGATTCAGAGTTGTACGCCACGACCATGGTCCTGTTTCTCGTCTCCGACGTGGCAACGTTCTCCGCGGGGTTCGTCTACTACGCCTTCATCCGGGCTGGCGCGTGGCCGCCGGCCCACCGCCCGCCGTTGCTCGGCTCGCTCGTAGCCATCAACACAGCGTTGCTGCTTGCCAGCAGCGTCACGCTCCACTACGGCCACGAGGCGCTGGAAGGCGGAAACCGGCGGCGGTTCCTTGGCCTGCTCGGGACGACGCTCGCGCTCGGCGTCGTCTTCCTCGCCGGACAGGTGTACGAGTACTACGAGTTCGTCGCCGTGGAAGGATTCGGCATCGGCTCCGGTGCGTTCGGGAGTGCGTTTTACGGCCTGACCGGGCTCCACGGCCTCCACGTCGCGCTCGGCGTGGTGCTGCTCGCTATCGCGTTCGGCCGCGCTCTCAGGGGCCATTACACGTCCGAACGCGACACGGCTATCCGGACCACGTCGCTGTACTGGCACTTCGTCGATCTGGTGTGGGTGTTCCTCGTCATCGTGCTGTACGTTGGCACTGCGCTCTGACACCACGCTGAGCACACGAAACTGTCACTCCGACCGCCCGGCCCGCTGCTCCAGCCGCACCAGCCGCCGGTACAGCGGCGGGGCCAGAACGCCGAGGAACCCGAGCGCGATGGCGAACACCCCGAGCGGGAACTGTAGCGGCGCGGCCGCAAAGCAGGTGTTTTCGGCGACGATGGTCACGTAGTACCGGTCGCCCTCGTAGGCGACGAGCGCCCCGCGACGGAAGCTATCGGCGTTGGGCACGTCACCAACGACCTGCTCCTCGCCGACCGGGTCGTCGACGGCCGTCAGGAACGCCGTCTGTTCGGCCGAAGAGAGTTCCTCGAAGGCGAGCTGTGGAAGCTGCGGTCCCGGTTCGTCCCCGCCGAACCGCTCGGCCGTTTCCGCAGGCGATTCGACGCCGATGGTCGGGTTTCCGCAGTTCTCCAACTCTGGCTCGACGAGCGCGTACCCGCCGGGCACGGCTCCGGCGATGCCGACCGCGATGAGGAGGACGCCGACGAAGGGAGCGAGGTACTGGAAAACGAACGAATCAGCGCCGTTGCTCATCTGTTAGCCGCCTCCCCGACTTCGGAGCGCCTCGTCTGATTTGAGGTACTGGAAGGTCACGGTCAGCCCGATGCCGTACGCCCAGTGAGAGACGAGTACGAATGTGAGGTATCCGACGAACGCGAGCCCGCTCTGCCCGGTGTAGAACGCGATGGCGAAGCCACTGGATATCAGCGTCGCGAACACCAGCCCGGTCTCGAACAGCAGGCGACCGGGGAGGTAGTCAGAGAAGGCAAGGAACAGGAGCGGCCATGTGACGGTTCCGCCGACGAGAAACAGGCCAGCCCCGATGGCCGGACTCGCGGGCAGGCCGACCAGTTCGGCGATTTCACCGAAGGAAACCGGGTCGAGGACGCCGATGAGTATCGCCGTGATGAGCCCGCCGCTCATCAGGACGGTTCCGACAAACCCGCCCACAGCAGCCATCCAAGCGTTCCGGGAGACTGTCTGTGCGACGGTACCGACGCCGCCGGCCAGCCCAGTCGGCTCGGCTTCAGGGGCATAGGACCGCCGGGTGGTCTCGGGTTCGGTCGGTTCGATGTCGTATTTGTCTACCATGCGCTGTTCAAACCACTGCCACTCGCGGGTGAACTGGCTCGTCGCTTTCAGCCCCCACGGGTCCGTTGTTGTGACGGGGGTGCCGCGCCAGTAGGAGACGAGCATGTTGTACAGCCACAGCAGGGCACTCAGGCCGATGATGTAGCCGCCCACGGTCGCGATCTGCTGGGCGAGCTGGTACTCCGGCGGGTAGATCGCCTGTCGTCGCGGGAGCCCCAGCCCGCCGATGATCAGCAACGTCATGAACGTCACGAACGACCCAAAGACGATCAGCAGCGCCTGAAACCTCGCCATCCGCGTGTCGTACCACCGGCCGGTGATGAGCGGATACCAGTAGTAGCTCGCGGCGATCATCAGGAACGGGATGATGCCGACGACGATGAGGTGGAAGTGGCCCACGACGTAGTAGGTCCCGTGATAGAGGATGTCGACGGGGATGACGGCGAGGAACACGCCGGTGACACCGCCGATGATGAACGTCCCGATGCCGCCGGCACAGAGGATAAACGGCGCAGTTAGGCGGATGTCCCCTTCCCACATCGTCGTGATCCAGTTGAACACCTTGATGGCGCTCGGGACGGCGATGGCGATGGAAACGGCCATGAAAGAGAGTTTGACCCGCGGGTCCGCACTCGTCGTGAACATGTGATGCGCCCAGACGCCAAAGGAGAGGACGCCAAGGCCCAGCGTCGAGTAGACGATGAACTGATAGCCAAAGAGCTTGCGGCCGACGAATTTCGGTAAAATAAGACTCATCAGCCCTGTCGCTGGGAGGAAGAGGATGTAGACTTCGGGGTGGCCCCAGAACCAGAACAGGTGCTGCCAGAGGATAGCCCCACCGCCCTCCGTCGCAAAGAACGCCGTCCCGAGGTTCCGGTCTAGCAGGAGCATTACGAGTGCGCTCCCTAACAGCGGGAACGCGAACAGCGCAATCCCGCTCGTGACGAGCATGTTCCACGAGAAGATATCCAGATTCGCCCAAGAGACGCCCTTGCCGCGCTCGTAGACAATCGTGGTGATGAAGTTGATAGCACCGACCGTCGTGGCGATGCCGGAGAGGTGCAGGCCGAGCAACAGCAGGTCTATCTGCGGGTTCGGTTGCTGGACGGACAGCGGGGCGTACAGCGTCCAGCCGACACTCACCTCGCGCATCGTGAGGAAAAACCGGATGGCCTCCGCCGGGAGCACCAGATTCAGAAGCTGGCCGAGCACCTGAATCATGAGTCCCATCCGGACCAGAATCAGCGCCGGCGGCAGGAGCCAGAAGCCGATGGCGTTGACCCGCGGGAACGCCATGTCGTCGGCTCCGATGAGCAGCGGCAGGACGTAGTTCCCGATGCCGAAGAACACGGGCAGGACAAAGAATATCAGCATCGTCAGGCCGTGAGTGGTAAACAGCGCGTTGTACGTCTCCGGCGTCCAGATATCGGCCGGCGGCGTCAGCAACTCCGTCCGTAGCATCATCGCGTCGACACCGCCCCACAGGCCGGCGGCGGTACCGAATGCGATGTAGAGCAGACCGATATCCCGGTGGTCCGTCGTCGTCAGCCAACGGTACACTTCGGACTGAATGCGGCCGATTTCGAATTCGATCTCCTCCCGCGTCGTGTACCCGCCGTCGCTCTCGGGTCGCGCCTTCCGCCGCTCCCGGACCCACAGGAAAAGCACTGAGACCGCCAGCGCGGCCAGAGCAGTGCCCTCGACGATAGCCCTGTTTAGCATCTGTGCGCTGTCGGTCGTCCCGGAACAGTTGCTCGTGTCGACATGCTACACGTTACCATTCCCTGACACGCCCACCGTGATAAAACTACGCTGGGAACCCGGGTCCGGTGGCGGTCACCTCTCGGGTAACGCAATTTTGGGCAAGTTATTTGACATGGCGGTTGGTACAGTGTGACAATGCGTCTCCGACGACGCGTGATTCGGGCGGGCCTCGTCGTGGTCGGGCTCTCACTACTTGCTGCCCCGGCCGCAGCGCAGTCTGTCAACAGGGCGGCTATCGACGACCTCAACGAACAACTCCTGTACGTCGCCCTGCCACTGACGTTATTCGTGGAACTGACGCTCGTGTACGTAATCTACCGGTTCCGGAACAACGACGACCCGCAGCCGACGGTCGACGACCCGGCGCTAGAGGTGACGTGGACGGCCGCGACAGGTGCGATACTCGTCTTCGTCGGCGTGTCGGCGTTCGTGGTGATGGCCAACCCCTACATCACCCCTGCAGCGGCCGAGGCGACCGCCAACGGGGGCGACGCCTTCGCGGAGGATACGGAGATCGACGTGCTCGCCTACCAGTGGGGGTGGGAATTCTCCTACAGCGAGGCCAACGTCACGACGGCAGAACGGCTCGTCCTTCCGGCGGACAAGAACGTCACGTTCAGGCTGCAGACGACGGACGTGATTCACGCCATTTACATCCCACAACTGGGCGTCAAACAGGACATCTTCCCCGGCCGAACGATGACGGCCCGAACGCGTGCGACCGAACCCGGCGAGTACCGGCTGTACTGCGCCGAGATGTGCGGGGCCGGCCACAGCAAGATGGACGCCACCGTCGTCGTCAAGAACCGGTCAGCGTACGACGACTGGATGGAGAATCAGACGGCTGCAGCCGAATAGCGGACGGCTGAGTTGGTGTGAGATGCGTCAGTACAGCTCGTCAAGCTCGTCCTCGGTATGGCTGTGGGGCTCGCCCGGAAAATCCCCGGATTCGACGGCGTCGATGTACTCGTCGACAGCGTCTGCGACCTCGCCACGAACGTCGCCGAACTGCTCGGCGAACGGCGGGCTGGATTCGGAGAGGCCGACTACGTCGGTGAACACAAGTACTTGCCCGTCGCAATCGCCGCCGGCACCGATACCGATTGTCGGGATATCGACGGTTTCAGTTACCTGAGCGGCGAGATTGGCCGGAATGTGTTCGAGCACTAGCGCGAACGCGCCGGCCGCCTCGTGTTCGCGTGCGAGGTCGAGGATTTCCTCTGCCTCCTCGCGGCCGGTTGCCTGTCTCGTGTAGCCGGTCTGGTTCACGCTCTGTGGTGTAAGTCCGAGGTGGGCCATTGTCGGGATTCCCAGATCAGTCAGCCGCTCGGTCAGTTCGACCGTGTGTGGCCCGGATTCGAGTTTGACCGCGTTTGCGCCCTCCTCTTTCAGCATTCGTCCACAGTTCTGAATGCTCTCGCCCTCGTCCGCGCCGAAGGAGAGAAACGGCATATCGGCCACGACCAGCGCGTCGTCTGCGCCGCGTGCGACCGCCCCGACCCGAGACGCCATCTCGTCGAGCGTCACCGGGAGCGTGTCGTCGTGGCCGAGGACGGCGTTCCCCATGCTGTCGCCGACGAGAATGACATCGACACCCGTGTCGTCGACGATGCTCGCGGTAACAGCGTCGTACGCTGTCAGCATCGTGATCGGCTCCTCACCAGCCATCGCCTGCAGATCCCGGACAGTTGGCATATCCGAGCGGGGGCGCGCCTGCGCCTTACCTGTTCGGGTTGCGCAGTTCGCTCGGGAAACCGCAAGGTGCTTGCCGCACCTAGCTGTACTATCGGACGTGCCAACAGTCGAGAAGACGGACCCGGACGGCGTGGACTTCGGGTGGGTGATGCAGGTCACGTTCGTGACGACGATCCTGATCGGCTCGCCGCTCGTCGTGCTCGCATCGACCGTGGTCACGCTCCAGACCTGGACCGCGCGGGCGATGTTCGCGGTCCGCGTCGGGGCGCTCATCTGGTTCCTGACGGCCGTCTGTGTCTACCTCTACGCGCGATACCGGGCCTGATCGAACTCACTCGCCCACTCGAACGTCATCCCGGCCCGCTGGGCGGCCGTCGCGTCGCTCTCTGAATCGCCGACGAACACGGTCGCTTCGGGGTCGACGCCGATCTCTTCGGTAATCGTCAACAAGCCCTCTGGGTCCGGTTTCGGTGACTCGACGGTGTCACGACCGACGACCGGTCCAACGTGACTGTCGAGGTCATGCACATCCAGCGCGGCCCGACACGCCGCCTCGGCGTTGAGCGAGCAAACGCCGACGGGGACGCTGTGTGGGAGGCCGTCGGCGAGCGCCAGTCGCTCCGAATCGTGCGCCCCGGTCCGCTCGTGGTCGGTGATCGCCGTTTCGACGGCGTCACGGTGGCCAGTCTCCGAAGACAGCGTCAGCATCTCCCAGAGGTCGCGGTTCTCAGGGTCGACGTTGCGTTCGCGCAGCACTGTCGCAACGTCGCTAGTCACTATGTCCCAGTCGACAGCCAGCCTGACGAGCGTCCCGTCGAGGTCGTAAATGACGGCGTCGTGTGTCACACCCACTGCTAGGGCCGACGCCTGCAAAACCGCTTCCCCTCCGACCTACTCCAGCAAGTCCTGTGCGATGATGTTCTGCTGGATTTCGCTGGTCCCCTCGTAGATGGTCGTCACCTTCGCATCGCGGTAGAACCGCTCGACAGGGTAGTCAGTCGTGTAGCCGTAGCCGCCGTGAATCTGGACGGCCTCGTTGGTCACGTCGACCGCCGTCTCGCTCGCGAAGTACTTCGCCATGCTCGCCGTGGCTCTCGCCCGCTCGCCGCGTTCCAGTTGCTGTGCGGCGTTCCACGTCAACAGCCGCGCCGCCTGCACGTTCGTCGCCATATCCGCGAGTTTGTGCTGAATCGACTGGAACTCGCTGATCGGCTGGTCGAACTGCTCGCGCTCCTGAGCGTAATCGAGGGCTTCGTCGAGAGCGGACTGGGCGAGCCCCACCGCTTGAGCGGCGATAGCGACCCGGCCGGTCGTCAGAATCGACAGGGCTGCGGCCAGTCCCTTCCCTTCCTCGGTCAGTTGGTAGCGCTCGGGCACACGGACGCCGTCGAACTGCAACGGAGTCGTGTCACTCGCACGGAGCCCGAGTTTGTCTTCTTTCTCGCCGACGGTGAGCCCGTCGGTGTCTTTCGGAACGAGGAACTGTGTTATCGAATCCGGGTCGTCGGGGTCGGTCTTTGCGAAGACGATGACGACGCCCGACCGTTTACCGTTGGTAATCCACTGCTTCTCGCCGTCGATGACGTACTCGTCGCCGTCGCGCCGAGCAGTAGTCGACATCTCACGCGGGTTCGACCCGGCCTGTGGCTCCGACAGCGCGAACGCGCCGACAGGCCGGCCGTCGGCCATCCTCGGGAGCCACTCGTCCCGCACTTCCTCGGAGCCGAACTGTGCGATACACGAGGTCGCGAGGCAGTGGACTGACAGCGCCGTCGCGACTGCGAGCGAGCCGTACGCGAGCTCCTCGTTGACCAGCGCGTAGGTCGGTTTATCCGCGCCGAAGCCGCCGTATTCGACCGGCGTCGTCAGCCCAGTGATATCGATATCCGCGAGCCCGTCCCAGCACTCCTCGGGAAAGGACTGCTCGCGGTCGGCATCGGCGGCTTTCGGACGGATGTCTTCGACGGCGAACTCTCGAACGGTGTCGCGGATGGCTCGCTGTTCAGCGGAGAGATCCATACCGACCGTTACACCGGAGTCAGGAAAATATTCGGGGGTCAGTTGGACTCGACGAGGTCGATGTCGAGATACTGTTCGAGCGCCCTGATCGTCGACCCGCCGACGTTCGCCTGCGTCGCGCGCCCCTGCTCGACAGCGAGGATGTCCGCTTCGTCAAGCCCGAGTTCCTCGGCCAGTTCGCCCGTCTGGAGTCCCTCGTCCTGACGCGTCTCCGTCACCCGCTCGCCGTACTTGCTGACCAGATACGGGAGCTGGTCATCGTCGTAATCAGCGCCGTCCTCCCAGTGGGACGTGTCAGCTTTCTGTGCGTCCTGCATCTTCGCCGCGTTCTGTGCGGCTTTGCGCTTCCGGTTCTGCTCATCGCGCGAGCTGTCACTGCCCGTCGTTCGCTCGTTTTCCCCGTGGTCACGCGCACAGCTGTCACACACTTGGAGGGTCGCACCAGCGACGTTCGCGGTCTGAAGGTCGCCGTCGCTACCGCAGAGCTCACAGCTCCCGCCGGCGCTGTCGCCACCACTGCCGGTCGAGTATTTGGCCATGCCCCCCGTAGCGGTTTCGTGCTATTTCAAACGTCCGGTTCGAGAGAGTGACACACCCTCTCGGGGCGGGTCTAAACGAAAGCGCTTTTATTGACCCACCGGGTACGATTGAATGCACTCAGCAAGAGCGCGCGTGGGTAGCCAAGCCAGGCCAACGGCGCAGCGTTGAGGGCGCTGTCCCGTAGGGGTCCGCCGGTTCGAATCCGGTCCCACGCACTCTCAGAGTGCAGGTGCATTCCCTTGGGACTGCACCCACGCAAACTTACTTCGGACACAACGCTTCCAGAGCGTTCTCTGTCCGTTCTCTCGTCACAAATAGATAAGAGCCTGAGCGAGCCCACTCCTCGCTCACCGCATCTCATCGAGGGCGACGGCGTGCTCGACGTCGACCGAAATCCAGTGGGTCGGGAGCTCATCGTCCTGATCGCTGAAGACGGTGAGCTCTGTCGGATCGTCCGCATCGTCAACCGCATAGTCGAAGCGAGCCGATCCTGCGGGGCGAGCAGACGAATCACGGAGTGGGTCATACACCGACATCGTCAGTCCCTCATCTCATACGTCGGGGCTCCTCATCATAAGCGGCAGTTGTGATTCTTGCCCTGTGGGAATCAATCGGTAGAGGCAATGCTGCTATCGCTTGCGTTTGCAGTACGACTGCGCGGGACCGGATTCGAACCGGATGTCGCTACGGTGCCGGCAGAGTAGGGCCTCTTTCACCAGTCGCCTAAGAATTCAACTGAGAGTCCGACTTGCTCCGCGAGGTCACGAATTCGACCTTGCTTCCCTCGGACATTGAGTGATGTGTGGAGGTAGTAACCGTTTGTCAATTCATATGGTAGCCGCATATCCTCTCCGTTTGGATGAACCGGCTCGGTGTTAATCGAACAGTTCTTTCGGGCCTGTGGAGGAAAGTGAGGTACGTCTACCTTCTCAGTCAGATTGTATTCTTCTATCAAATAGTCGATTGCTGCCCCCATAGTCAGTTTCTGTCGCGGTTGTGGCCTATCTTCGGCCTCTGGAATCTCTTTGCCGTCTGAAAAGCATACTACGTACCCTTCCTCCGTTCCATCGCTGTCTGTTGATTCACTATCCGTATTCCCTGACGCTTGCCCACACTTATCACTATCTGACGCTGGCTCTTCATTGACGAACTGTCGCTGTTCTTGGAGAACGGAGACGAGATTCTGCGTAAACTCCCGCGACTGCTCTTCAAGATCAAGCGTAAGTTCACCGACCTCGTCTTCGACCGCCCCGCTCACGGCCTCAGTGACGCTGTCTTCGTTGTCCTGTAGATACCGGATTGCGCGGTTCGTTTCTGCGACTTGCTCGGCGACCTCGTCAGACTTGCCCGAGCGTATCGACTCTTTTGTAAGTAGTTCCAGTACACTCGGGTTATCGGCGAGGTCGTCCAGATTGAACTGAACAACAGATACCTCTTCGCCACCGTTACCGCGGTGATTCTTCGTCAGTACCTCGAAGGACTTCCCGTTGGTCAGAATTCCCCAGTCCACGTCGAGTTCCTGTCTCATGTAGCTTCGTAGCTGCTGAACTTCGCTGTCGGTGAGGATAGACCGTACGGGCTTGGCTTCAACGAACACGACAGGCGAATCTCCCACGAGGAGGGCATAATCAACGTGCGTGCTTCCCGACGCCATCGGGATCGTGTATTCAAGCGCCACTTCGGTAGAGTAGAGGTCCCAGCCGAGCAGTTCAAGAAACGGCTGGACGAGTTTGACCTTCGTGTTCTCCTCGTCCATCTGCGGTGAGGCTTCAATAAGTTGCTGACACCGCTGAACGTACTCATCAATCCCGTCCCTGTCCATTGTCATACCGTCAGTGACGAACCATCTTTAAAATGGGACAAATCGAGCGAACTTCATTGGTATTGAGTCGGCCAATATACCAATAAGGCCATCTGTTCCGCCTGTGGACCTGCTATTTATTCCACTGTCTCATTGCACATTACGAGAGACTCTTCTGTATCTCGGTGACTACTGAATCAGAGAGACGATATCCATCGGTCAAGTCGCTCTGGGCAAGCATCTCGACAAGGTCCATACCAGAAAATAACCGAACGGGATACGTCGAAAGATTCTCTTCTTGCGCTTGTCTGGTATAGTGCGAGGTCGTAAAGAATAGTCCGATTTCACCATCGTCCACACGAGATGCTAAACGGCTTAATTCGACACCAGAGATGGAGTCTCCGCGGTTCTTGACCTGTGCTTTGAAATCTATTCGAGTATCTACCTCTCCGAGCATTGGGTCGGTGAATAGTTCGATTCTGCCCGTTAGGTCTACTCCCCGGTCACCTGTGGATGGGGTGAGTTCTACTTCAGAGAAGTTCTCCATACCTTCCATTAGGAATTTGACTAAAATCTCTAACTTCTTCCCCTTGCTTGGATTATCGAGTTTCCTCCTGACATCTTCCAACAACTCCTGATACCGCCCAGTTGGCTGTTGTGAGGATATAGTCCTAATATTATCCTTCCAGATGGAATAACGCCGAACTCGGCCATCTTCTACCCACTTGTCCCATACTTCTGGACCTCCGGCGTCTATTCCGGTTCTTGCCTTTCGATGTATCCACTCAAGTGATACAGAATCAGTGTCAAGAACTGCGAGGTCAAATAGATAATTAACTACTGTTTTACCCTCATCCTTATGACGCTCTACTCGAAGGTCGTTCAAGATACATAGCCCTTTGAAGGTGACTTTGCCCGATTCAGGCATCTCAAAAAGTAATACTGGAGGGGCATCGGACCGATTGTCTTGGGCATATGTATGGCAGTAATCAGTCTTCACCCACAGATTTCCCATAGCGGCGTCTGGGTTCGGACTATGTTTGGCCTTCGAATCTCCCCAATATCGCGCAATCCCCTCCTCCAAATTGATAATGTCTTCCCACGGATTCTGGTTCTGGCTCGCACTGCTGTCAGAGACAAAGACAAAAAATTCCCTTTCACCGTTTGTCTGATTTTTAATCGCACGGATACCTCCGCTGTTGCGGATACCTCCATCAACTGGTCCGTTTAGCCATTTTTGAAACTCATGGCCGTGGTGAATCAGCAGACGTAGCTTGATTTCACGGTTTCAGAGACTGCTTGATGTTGTGAACGACACACATCAAGACGAGTTCACGAAATTCGCCGTACCAAGTTCGCGCACGCACGGTGTCGCCGAGCGTGCGCTTAATCGTGGAGAAAACGGTCTCACACATCGCTCGTTGGCGGTATTGAGGTCCATCGATCCGCGCGTTATGCGCGTGATCGATGGGCTGGAACTCACGATGTTTGATCAACGGTCTTACGCCCTCTTCGCGGAGTTTTTCGCGTAAATCCATCCAGTCATAGCCTTTGTCCGCAGCGAGGCTGGCGAGGTCGCCCGCGTTGCGTCGGGCGACCTGCCAGCCGAGCTGTGTGTCGTGGCGTTTCTCAGTCGTACAGTGAACGTCTAGAATCGCTTGGCTTTCTGTGTCGACGAGAGCTGTCGCTTTGAGCGTCTGAACCCGGTAATTCGTCCGCCGACAGTAGTGTTTGCTAGCGTTTTCGCGGTCGAAAAACGTCGCATCGATAGCGGCGTGATCGCTTGGCTCGTGCAGCTGCGCCGACAGGCGCAGCAGCACTCGCCAGAGTTCGGTTTTGATTCTGTCAAACCACTTGACTAGCGTGGAGTGATCGGGGAGATCGGCCGCGTCAAGGCCGATCTTCCCAAGTATTTGTGGCATCTCGCTCAGCAAATCAAGTGCTTCTCGGTAGGACTTTCCTAGGTAAACCCGCAGACAGTGCAGCGACACCACCGCATACTCGGCGAAGCCGCCACCCCCTTCGGGGGCGGCGACTTCGCCTCGCTCACCAACAGCATTTTTAGCTAACTGAACGACATTGCTCGTGAAGCGGGAAATTTTCGACATGAACCATCGGCGGTTTCCCGCTTCATTCCACTAGTTCTAACGGTCGAAGTCGACGCTTTCCAGCGATTCACCAGAGCCAAACTCATCAATATCTGAATCACTGGAACTACGATATGTGTGATTGACTATGTATTCTTCCCCAAACTGGGCCATACTCTACTTTCTCCACCGCCGTAAGCGTAATATTTGGGCCTATTGGCCACTGCGGAGTTCAATTTAATAGAGTGAGGTTGTTGGAGATTGCTCACTCTAACTTTACACCTGAGGGCGGTGCGAACTTCCAACGAATTGAGGCCGTTAGCCTTGATGATTCATCTCTGGGCCTCTTTCTCGGCCAACCCTACTAAAATAGTAACCCCAAGAGAAAATACGCTACCTACAGCCGGTGCGAGACAATCGTTTACCATCTCTGCTGTATTTGCATCTGGTGAGTAATGGCTTAGTATGCACAAGACGGTAAAGGAGGAAAATAATAGAAAGACACCTGTCGCAATTGACGATACTGAATTGTTCAAGTTGACACTAACAATTGCCACTTCACTCAAATACTTATTGTATTTTCAATGAACTGTGGCAGTCTCCTGTATATTCCATAACCGGTTCGAACGTCCGAAATCGGCTATCTGTACCGCTTACGGATTCGCTTTGAGACGTCCCGCGTAACTTCCATACCACTCCACTTCTTTTCAGTTTCTTCAGAGAGTGGGTCATCTAATGTTCCATCTTCCTTTTTAGTCTCATGCAGCAATTTGAGATACTTCCCCCAGACAATACGTGGCATCGGTTTGTCCCGCTCTCCAAACCACTCAATCACATCACGACTTCCTTTAGAGGAATTACAGGACTTACAGGCTGGAACCTGATTGCTAATCGTATCGGACCCTCCTTCGCTAAGGGGGACTAAATGGTCAAATGTCGTTTCACCTTCCTCACCACAATAAATGCACTCGCCAAAGCCTTCCTGTAACTGGTATTTGTCTTCCTTGGTGATTGAACTCATCTCAATTTCACCTTTCTTGAGACTCCAGAATTTCTTCCAGATGAACCCCTCTTGTTCTACCCCTGCCGCTTCTGCAATGAGTCGCGCATATTGATAGTACACCAAGTCGCGGTATGTCTCCACAGAATCGTCGGGCAATCCCATACAACTGGTACACATGAAAGTGAAATTAATATGCGTACCGCAAAAGTGCGAATCGCTCCTGTGATTGTCGAAAGTTCAGATGTCCTTAAGATACTCCTCCCGCCGCTCCATCTGCTCGTTCTTGGTGGCCTTGTCGTAGTGTTTCTCCATTATGTCGTGAGTCATATCGACTCTATCCGCAGTCACCTCCTTCGGCTGGCCGGCGTTCAACGCCTCGGTGACACAGCCTTAGTTGAATACTGTCAGCCCATGTTATCAAGCGCATCACGACGGTCTTCAACGGGAACATTGTCGTACTTGAGTGTAGTCTTCACCGACTCGTGACGCAACTGTGCCTGCGTGGCGGCAAGGTCACGCTCTTTAGTCATGTGCGTCCCAACGGAGTGACGGATTGCATACCACGACATCTGACGATTCTTGTGGCTAATGTCTACCCGGTCGCACAGGTCTTTCAAAATCCGACTCAATTCATTGGAACCGTATCGATTCCCGTGACGAGTGAGCCACAGTTTGTCGGTATCGTCATATCTCGGGTGGTCTGCACGTTCGTCTATCCACCGCTCTAATGCGGTCGCTGTGCGGTCGGTGATGCCCACGGTCCAGTTCCCCTCGTTCTTGGCTGAATCCTCTCTCGGGATACGTAACAGTCCGTTCTCGGGTTCACACCAGCCCACCCGAGCGTTCCCGACTTCCACCGGACGAAGCCCAGCGTCGAGACTCGTCCAGACAAGAGAGGTAAATTTCCAACTGTCGGGGTCGGCTTCGAGAAGGTCGCTGTTGGTTCCGTAGTTGGGAGTACCGTCTTTCCCAAGCGCGGCCTGTCGTATCTTGCGACGTTCCGGCTTCGTCAGGAAATCACGCGGGCCGTTGTTACCCCCACCCGACTGGAAGTTCCAACTGAACTCCCACTCATCACGATTGTACTTGTGCTGAAGCCACTTCGAGTAGCGTCCGAGCGAACCGAGGGTCTTCCCTTTCGTAGATTCGGTCACATCACGGAACGCGACTTCTTCCATGTAGGCGCGGGCGTCGTCTTGGTCGGGCGGGGCTTTGTACCCACCACGGTTCTCCCACACCCAAAGGTCGAATCGTGCAGTTCGATGTCCCGTCTGACAGACGGTGTACGGAGAGTATCCTTTCGCTTTCTGCGGGTCTTTCCCCATCCGAAGCAGGTACGTGAGGTAGGGTTTGCGGTACTCGTAGTAGTCCACAACGGCCTTATCGGATAAGAAGTCGCGCTGGTTCTTGCGGACAATTGTAATCGTTCTATTCGGTTCCATCATATCCGAATCAAAACCGGGACAGCGTTCCAGCGTATTCGGCTTTTCGAGGTTCATTTGGGGTCTTGTCGTTGTTGGACAAGCCGAAAACGAGCGGTAGCGAGTGCGCGGGACCGGATTCGAACCGGCGGACCCCTACGGGATAGCGTCCTAAGCGCTACGCCTTTGGCCTGGCTCGGCAACCCGCGCGCACCAGTCGATATCCGCGTTGGCATCAAGAACCCTTCGCTTGCGGGCGACGAAGGTTTAGGTGGGATGGGGCCCAACAGCGCTGTATGTACCGCGCCAGTGACCGAATCGAGCACGACGAGTGGCTGTCCGATATCGAGGCGGCGGCGGACAGGCTCAACCTCGGGACGGCGGCGCGGTCCCACGCGGTCGACCTGTTCCTTTCGACAGTTCCGGAGGAAGATCGGTCGAAACAGGCAACGATGGCAGCCAGTGTGTACGTCGCTGCGCTGGTCGCTGGTGAGGAGCGATCCCAGTCAGCAGTCGCAGAGGCGACGGACGTCTCCCGGTTGACGATTCAACAGCGCTGGAAGGATCTGCTGGAGACGGCTGGACTGGAAGCACCGGGCTGGTAGCTACGAGGGGTTTTCGCGGCCGGTGCGGTTCGGCGTGCGATTCCCGTGTTCGTCGATTTCGCCCTCGACGATTCGGGTCGAAGAAATGATATCGCCGTCTTCAGCGCGGACGTGCGGGACGACTTCGATTTCGAGCGGGTCGTGGCCCCGCTCCTCGCGGATTTCGTTGATGCGGCGGCCGCCGGTCTCGGTCTCGGGTGAGACCACGAGCGTGTCGAACTGCTGTTCTGTGGCGATACCGGTCGGCTCGGTGAGCTTCCTGACCTCCCACTCGCGGTCTTGGTCGGCGGCGAGCGTCGCGAGTTCGTCGGCGAGTGCGGCTTTCCGCTCGCTGAACGGCCGAACGTGGCGCTGGTCGTGGCGTGTCTTCGGCGCGAGGTCGTCGCTGGTGAGGCCAACTGTCACGTCCCCGAGTTGGAATGCGCGTTCGAACAGCGCGCGGTGTCCGTCGTGAATCGGGTCGAACGTTCCCCCCAGCGCGACATTCATATCCCGGGCAACGGCACGGGTAGGTTTAGTAATATCGACTCACGAAACAGCCTTCTGGAGCCGGGTTTGACTACACGTCGTCGTCGTCTCCGCTGTCGGCTCCGTCCGCTTCGTCGTCAGTCTGCTTGTCTGCGTCGGTTGCGTCGTCGTCCGCATCTTCGACCGAGATGGTCACCGGCTCGTTGTCGGGTTCCAGTGTCGTCTCGCCGCCGATGTGATCGTCGAGGTTGAACACCGTGTTCAGCTCCGACTGGATGTCACCGACGATGGTGTTGACGAGGTCGCTCGGCGGGATGGCGCTGTACTCGTAGGGGTTGTTGCCAGCGCCGTCGCTCTCACGCTTCTGGCGGGTTACTACTTCCTCCTCAGTGAGTGCGGCTAGGGCCTCGCGGACGGTACTTGGATACAGGCCGGTCCCCTCAGCTATCTCCTCGCTCGTGCTCTCCGGATGCTGTCGTAGGTGGACGTAGATCCGCGCCCGCGTCTCCGTGTCGAGTACCCACGCCAGCAAGTCGACGATTCCTTCGTCGAACTGCTCGACTGCGCGGTCTGCCTCCTGCTCGATTCGGTCCCGGACATCGCCTGTGTCCTCGGGGTCGTCGTGGTCGTTGTCGTCTGCAGACATGCGTTGTCTCTGTGAGGACAAAAGCTATAGCTGGATAAAAACCCTTGGCCCTGACTCTCCAGTCCTGTGCGGGATAAAACCAATCAGTTTCAGTTCCAGACGACAGCCTAAATCAGGACAGTCGCAGCGAGTCAGCAAGCGCCATGACGCCCTCCTCCGAACGAAGCCGGCGCTGTCGCTCGGCACCGCTTTCCCGGTTGTACAGCTCCCAAAGCCCGTCGGTACCCAGACGGTCGCTTTCTCTCTCGACCAGTTCCTCGACGGAGCGCGTCGTCGAGAGGTCACGGGAGAGGAGTTTCGCAGACTGACCGTGGCGGATCGCACGCCACTTGTTCTCGTCGAGGAACTCCCGGCGGAGCCGCCGACCGGACTCCCCGTCCTCGTAGCGCTCGGCGAGGTCGACCACGAGCTCGTGGACATATTCGACGAAGGCCAGCACCCGGTCCGGATCGGCCTGCCCGTCCGGCGCGCGTACCTCGACAGTGCCGTGGCCGGAGTGTGGCCGAACGTCGAACCAGAGTTCGCCGCGGTCGTCGATGCTGCCCGTTTCGAGCATCCGCTGTTCGTAGGTCTCGAAGGCGTCGTAATCGTCGAACACTGTTGGCATCCCGGTGTTGGGTAGGGCCTCGAATATCTTTCCGCGGGCGGACTGTAGCCCGGTGTCGAAGCCGTTCCAGTACGGTGAGTTGGCTGACAGCGCAAGCATCAGCGGGAGATGCCAGCGGAGTTCGTTCGCTACCCAGACGGCCTTGTCGGCGTCGTCGACACCGACGTGGACGTGCAGCCCCGCGGTCGTGTTGCGGTGCTGTGGGTACTGAATGCGGTCCAGCTGGGACCTATAACGGGGCTTTTCGGCGTGTTCGAGTTCGCGCCACTTTGCCAGCGGATGCAGGCCCGCAGCGGCGATACCGAACCCGTTCGCCTCGGCGTGGGCCACCAGCGCATCCCGGACTGAGCGGAGGTGCTCACCGGCGTTCCCCGGGTCGTCGATACGCGGCGTCTGTGTCTCGATAACGCATTTGAACAGTTCGTGGTCGAGCCGGCCGTCGAGAACCTCCGGCGGCTCTGTCTCGTAAACGAGTTCGTCCGTCCCGGACGTCGGGCGACCGAACTCGTCGACGACGTAGAACTCTTCTTCGATGCCGAGCGTCCCCATCCGGGTGAAATGCTCGGCAGAACCCGTCGCGTCCATTAATCAGCACATCGGAATCGACCCGCTAAAGCCTTCCGTCCCCGCCCGCTCGGCCCACACAACTGGATTCCAATCTGGTGTCAGTCGTGTGAACAGGGCGTCCCCAGTCAGTCTTCACGGGGCCGGGCAACGATACCGAGATGGTCCTCGTGGAACGGGTCCAGCCGCGCCGTCTCAAGCAGTTCGTACGTCGAACTGAGTTCCTCGCGCACGCTGTCAAACACGTCGTCGGGTTCGGCGGTCACGTCCTCGCTTCTGGCTTTGATAGCTGCGAGAAGCCGCCCGTCATCGGTCAGGAACTGCTTGTTGAGCGCTGCGACTCGGGCCTGACCTCTGGTCGCCACGTCCTGCACGACGACATCGACCGGTTCGACGACGTGGGCATAGCTCTCGGGCTTGCGCGCGTCCTTGAGCAGTGGGAAGAGGTTCTGCCGGCTCTCCGCCGCGTCCAGCAGTTCCCGGACCGGGCGGGGCGCGAACTCGACGGCGTAGGTCGGGCCGCCGAAATCAGCAACGTGACTCACAGTCGTTCCGGCCGCCGCACCGAGGTACAACACGGTCTCGCCACCGTCAAGGCCGGTCTCCATTCCCTGTTCAAGCATCGCGCCGAGCTTCGAGCGATGGGGGTCCCACCGCCGCCAGTCATCGTCCGTCCGCTCGCCGTACACTGGTTGTCCCTGCGTAGCGAGGCTTGTCTCGCCGCCGAAGTCGTGGCGCTCGACGCCAGTCGGGAGCGTCATTCGTCGCCCTCCTCGGCCCGTGCCTGAATTCGTTCGATGCGTTCGTCGAGCTCCGCCTGCAGTTCCGGCCGGCGGTCGCCGCTGTAGTGGTCGACGCGCGCGGCGATAGAGAGCTTGCCGGCGAACGCTCGCGCAGCCGATCCGCGGTCCTCTCGGCGGGTCCCACGGACGTACGCGTGGGTGAAGATGACGCCGTGTTTCGGCGACGGCGCATTCCCTTTGAGGTGGGCGAATAGCGCGTCCTCGGCCCCCAGCACCTGCACCGTCCCGCTCGGTTTCTTCGCCAAGGCTTCGAGGCCGCCGGCCAGCGAAATCAGGCGGGCTGCAAGCACTGGCCCGGCCAGCATCGAGAGGTTCGGCGCGACAGCAGGCGCAGTCCGTTCGATGTATGCCCGAAGCGAGTCCGCTTCATCGGCCAGTTCGGCCGTCTGCTCTGCGAGCGACCGGAGAGCGGTGTCCCCCTCGTCCTCGTCGTCCCGGTCGACCAGCGAGCGGGCGTACTCGACGCCGCTTCCACTGTCACCGTGTCGGCTTCCGCCCCATTCGGCGACCCGCTCGGCGAGCTCGTTCGCCGTCCGCTCGCAGTCGGCCATCGCCCGCACCGCATGCACGAGCTGCTGGTCGTCAGCGCCCTCCTGTTCGGCGACCGCCGCGCTGGTGGCCGCCATCGTCACCTCGTGGAGGCGGTCGTAGTAGGCCGCTTCGTCGTCAGCGAACCCCGCCTCGACGGCCTGCTGTGGCCAGTCCTCCGGTGTGTCGGCTCGCCCGGCCTCTATCTGTTCGACAGCGGCCGCATCGTCGTCCGGGTCCAGCCCGGCGAACCACCCGTTGCTCATAGCCGTGTGTGCACGCCCGACCCGAAAAAGTGACCCGGTTAGCGTCTGCGAAACGGGCCCGAATTCGCTTTCGAACCGGCCTCAGCGCATCCCCGGTGGCGGGCCGCGGTCCCGCGGGTCGTCGTCACCGTCGTCCTCTTCGAGGTCGATACCGGCCTCCTTGCGCCGGCGAATGACCGCCTGTAGCTGTCGGTAGTAGTACAGCGTCCCCACAACGCCGATGACGACGCCGATGGCCGATAGGCCGCCGAACAGCCACAGGTCGCGGTCGAGGTAGTACCGGACAACGATCTGGTCGGAGGTCACCTCGTCCCAGCGGATGACCTGCTGGCCGTCGACGGTTTCGGACTCGTACCCGCCCGGGCTGATTCGCGAGAGGAAGGGGATACCGGCCCCGGTGTTAGGCGGGAGCACGACTGTGTACGAGCTGTCCTCAACCAGCGTCGGGGAGCCAAATCGCTTGCCGGTCCGAGCGACCGAGTACCCCACCTGTCCGGAGACGTTCCCCGAGAAATTAACGGTGGTCCGCTGGCGGCTCTCCGAAGCACTCAGCGAAGAGTTGGCGGCGCTAACGACCGTCCCGTTGTCGTATCTGAACCGAAGCGCACTGATGGGAACGCTCCGCTCGCGCCCGAGGCCGTCAACGGTGTACACGTCGAACGCCGTCTCGTTTTCGATGGCGTAGACGGCAGTGTATTTCGACTCCTCGATGACGATTGTCCCGTCGGTCGAAGTGTTCCAGTCGTAGCTCGCGTTCTCGTTCAGCCGCTCCGGGTCGACCTCTTCGGAGCCGAAGAAGCCGGTACAGCCCGAGAGGGCGACCAGTGCGAGAACGGCGACCAACAGGAGGTGGCGGCGTTTCATAGCTCGAAAGTCAGGGCACGATTGCCAGCAGCTCCGACGGCATGTACTGCCCGATGTCGGCGAGCAGCCCCGGCGGATCGGTGTCCGGGTTGCAGATGATGCTCTGTTCTAACAGGCCGATGCGTTCGACGGTGACGATGTCCTGTGCGTGGCCGGCGCGGTTGACTGTCGCCCGCGCCTCGGAGCGTGTGACGCTGTTTGCGTTGATACGGCCGTTGCCACGGGTCCACTCGTAGAGGCGGTCCTGCTCGACCTCAGCGAGGCTTGCAGGGTCACCAGCGACGAAACGGAGCGGGAGATGCTGGACCAGTCCGAACCGTTTGCGGATCTGGCTGGGTGTCCCCTGTCCGAGACCGAGCTGGTCGGCCGGAATCCGGACCGTCTGCCCGAAGCCGACATCGAGGACGAACCCGTCCTCGTCCCAGCTATCGAGAGTCCCGACGTACGTCTCGCCGTCCTCGTGGTCGGCGACCATCTCGCCGAACTCCTCACGGAGGAGGTTCCTCGCGACGGTCTCGTCGGGGCCGTCGATGGTCACTGACGGGAACTCGTCGTCCCGAAGACTGATATCGTACTCTACGTCGAGGTCGCCGAGTTCGTTGCCGACCATCGAGCGCAGTCCGTCGAGCGTACGGTCCCGGGCGTCGCCGGCGACGTACACTTTTGTACCGAGAACGACCATCAGGCTTCCACGTCCACGTCAGCGTTCAGTTCGTCTCTGAGTTCTTCGAGGCGATTCTCCATCGCGGTGACGAGACGGGTGTTCTCCATTGTTTCGACCTGATTACCACATTCGGGGCAGTCGAAGCCGAACTCCATCGCCTCGCCGAACTCGAAGCGGATGCCGCAGTGTTCACAGAGGTAGAACTCGTTTTCACGCTCGTACTCGCGGCGCTCTTCGAGGCCATCAAGCAGGCGGTGCATCTCCTCTTGCAGTTGTTCGGGGATTTTCTCGTACTGGAACGTCCAGAGGTACGTGAGCCATCCGGAGTCCTCGTCGCGGAGCCGACGATAGGTCGCGAGGTCGTTCTCGTAGAGGATAAACAGCGCTCTGCGTACGTCGTTCAGTTCGAGTCCGAGCTCCTCGGCCAGTTCCTCGTCGGTCACTTCGCCGTCCGGCGGCGCGGCGGCGACCGGCATCCCTTTCGGTCCGACCAGCTCGTGGAGGTACTTCTGTATGACGGGGTCCTCCAAGAGTTCCTCAAAAGCCATTACCCGCACATCCGGGAGTCACGTGGTTAAAACCATCGGGTCGTCCTCCCTCGAACAGTGACGCTGGGGCCGCAGGCATGATCGTGCCGATAAGGCTGTGGAACCCCGCCTTGCCTGCCCGCAGCGGCTACCCACGGCAAGTAGCTGTCCCGTTCGGACCTGCTTCCAGTACCGGAAACGCTGACTGCACCGCCACAGACCCGGCTATTCGATTCGCTCGACTGGGGTCCGACAGGAGGCGCAGGTCTCTTTGTCGATAGCGACGAAAACAGCGTCACAGGAGGGGCACTCGTAGAGATTCGATTCAGGTTCGTCGGCTGCGTCCGCGCCGTCGTCGCCGACAGAGCCAGCCTGAACGCGGTTCTCGGTCACTGTTCCGTTCCGTGGTCCGTTGTCAGACTGCCGCTTCCCACCCGAGAGTACATCCGAGACGGATTCTTTGATTTTGTCTAGCATCGCGAGCTGTTGCAGGATAGTAGTCATTTGAATTACTTTAACAGCTGTGGTTTTCAGGCCACAGACAGTTACAGAGGATCGCCCTCGCTGACGGACGGTCAGAGGTCATCGAGCGGCCGTGGCGACGCCTGCTCGTATTCGATGACGTCGAACCCCTCGTACGACTCCCGGGACAGCTCCGTCCACTCCGCACCCAGATCCGGGAAGTATCGGTCCCCCTCGTTGCGTTCGTGGATACGGCTGAGGAACACCCGGCCGGCAAACGGGAGGAACAGGTCGTACACCGCCTCGCCGCCGATGACGTAGGTGACGGGCGGCGAGTCATTCGCTCCAGTGCCGTCGCCGGCAACGGCCTCGGTCGCGCCGGCGCGGGCGGCGGCGTCGACCGCTATCCGGGGATTTGTGGCGTACTCGACAGTCTCTGACTCGGCGCTTCGGCTGTCGTCGCTCGTCAGGACGACGGTATAACAGTCCGTGAGCGGGTCCATCGAATCGAACGTCCGTCGACCGAGGATGACAGGGTGCCCTGCGATGCGGTGCTTGTACTGTCGAACGTCCTCTGGGTAGTGCCATGGGACGCCGCCGTCCAGACCGATGACGTTGTTTTCGTCGGCGGCGACCACGAGGACCAGTTCGGTGTCGGGTATCGTTGTCATTTGTAGCCTAGCGCCTCCAGTCGCTCGTCGAGATCGTCAGCGAACTGTGTGTCGGACGCGTTCTCGAACTCAGTGTAGCCCTCAAGCGGCGTCGCGATATCCACGTCGGCGTACCGGTCGCTGTCGAAGTGGTTCCGGATGGCTGCCGCGTCGATATCGTGGTCTTCGGCCGTCCCGCCACAGCCCTTGATGACCGACTCGCGGGCGCTATCGCCCCACGCCGCCCGTTTTCGAACCTCGTCGCCGGGCCGATCATGGTAGACCAGTCGGGCGTGCTTTGCAAACGGTTCAGCGTCACCACAGATCCGTTCGGCTTCCTCGCGCATTGCCGGACCGATGGGGGCCTGAGACGCGACGACGGTCCCGTCTGGCGAAGCAAACGCCGGGCCGTCCGTGTGGCCTTCGCCCAGTGCAATTTCGCGGACTGCGTCGGGGAACCGGCTGAGCGTCGCCAAGTCCATGACGCGGTGACCGTGCCGCTGGCCGGGGGCACGGACGACGAGCGGGACGTGGTACATGGTGTCGTGGGTTCCGATCCGGTGGCTGACGGCCGGCGGCTCTGCCGGGATCGCTGTCGGTTCGCCGAACCCCTCGCCGTGGTCGCCGGCGAAGACGACCAGCGTATCGTCGAGGACGCCCTGCTCGTCCAGTCCGCGGATCAGGGTCTCGAAGATGGCGTCGGCCTGCCGGACCGCGCCGTCGTATATCTGTTCGAGAATGCTCGCAAAGCCAAGCGACAGATTCCCCGAAAGGAACTCCCAGTGCCACTTGAACCCCATCGACTCCTGTAGTTCGCGGGAGCGCTTGTCGCTCCATTCATCGTACTCGGCGAGTGGTTCGTACGGGCGGTGGGTGTCCATCAGGTTGATGCAGGCGGCCCACTCGCTCTCACGCTCGTCGATCCACTGTAGCGTTCGGTCGGCGTACCAGAAGCCGTTGGGCCAGTCGCCCAGCGAGCCGTTCGTCTCGTATTCCGAGTCGTACTGCTCGGGCGAGCCGACGGCCGTCTGAAACACCTCGTCGAGCCCAGATTCGTGGTCGGTCAGGAACGGATTGTCGGAGAACAATCCCGTGTCGTAGCCCGCTTCAGCCAACTCCTCGAAGATGCTATGGCCGGCGTCGAGTCTGGCGGTGTGGTCGACGCCGTGTTCGTGGACCTCGTGACCTGTGAACATGCTGACGTGGCTGGGGACGGTCCAGTTGCTCGGGCTGCGGGCCTGCGTGTACACCGTCGCCTCCTCGGCGAAGGCGTCGAGGAAAGGCGTGGTCTCCCGCCGATAGCCCAAGACGGAGGTGTTCCGGGCGCGGAGACTGTCAGCGACGACGACCAACACGTTGTGACGCGACATCTGCGCCACAGTTAGCGTCGAGGGATAAAAGGTCCGCGGCACAACTGCGTGGGTATCACTCCTCGTCGGGGTCGACGACTCGCTTGCCGGTCTCCTGTGGAACGACTACCCTGTCGGGGTTCTCCCATTCGCGGTCGAGTTCCCGGCCCTCGAACAGGCGGTCGAGGAAGACGGCCAGCGAGGCGACCTCTGAGTGTGGCTGGTTGGTGACGCCGACGTTCCAGTCGGCGTGTTCGTACACTTCGAAGGGGACCTTTTCCGCGCCGACGACGACCAGCAGCGGGTCTTCGGCGTGGGCCTCGCGAACGTCGTCTTCGACGTCTTGGACCGGTTCGCCGTACATCGTCAGGTGAACGACGTGCCCCTCGAAATCGCGGATGAGCCGCTTTGGCTCCTCGGTGGCGGCCACGTCGAAGGGGCCGCCGAACCTTTCGGTGATGTCGATAACGGTGTCAGCCTGATTCCGGGCGGCGTTTGCAAGCACGACCTTGTCGGCACCGAGCGCGCGTGCGGTCAGGCCAACGTGAGTCGTCATCCGCTCGTCCCGGCCGGGCCGGTGGCCCAGTCGGAGCACCGTTACCCGCGGCGAGTCCTTCATCCGTCGCTCCGTGCGTCCTCGATAGCCGACCGAACCGGCTCGTAGGCGATCTCGCTCCACTCGACGGGCTCGTCGTTGACGAACACGGTCGGCGTCCCCGAGACGCCGCGGTCCATACCGGCATCGCGGTCCCCGGACACTGTCGGGCGGTACAGCTCCCCCGTCGCGGCCGCACGGACTGTCTCGCCGTCGACATCCAGTCCCTCGGTGAGGTCGGCGTAGGTGTCCGGGCCCAGTTGATTCTGGTTCGCGAACAGGCGCTCGGAGTAGGTGAAGTAGGCTTCGTCGCCGGCGTTGTCCTGAACGGCGCGTGCGGCACTCGCGGCCTGCCAGGAAGCGGTCTCGTCGACCGGAATGGGGAAGTCGTGGAACTCGTAGCGAACGGTTCCATCAGTGAGGTAGTCGTCGCGAATCTGCGGATAGACGGACTCCGAGTAGGTCGCACAGTGTGGACAGGCGTAATCCTCGTACACCGTGACCGTCACGTCAGCCTCGGGGTCGCCAGCCACTGGCGTCGAGAGCGGTTGGCCCGGGATAGGGGTCGGCGTCTCCGCGCTCCCAGTCGGCTCCCCTTCCGAACTGCCGCCGGAACAACCGGCTATCGCGCCGAGGGCAACAGTCGTCGCCGAAAGAACGCCACGGCGAGTGAATCGAGTCATAGCCGTCTCTCACAGGGGAAGCTATAAAACGACGTTGTCATCCGGTACGGGTTCCACTGGAATCGGCCGCGACCACAACGTTTTTTCTCGACTGGGAAGCATCGCAACCATGGACGTATCAGAGAAGCGAATAGTCGTCACCGGTGGGGCGGGCTTTATCGGGTCACATCTGGTCGAACGCCTCGTTTCGAACAACGACGTTACTGTCGTCGACAACGAATCTAACGGGCAGTCTGAATGGGTTCACGAGGACGCCACGTACCTCGACGGCGACCTCACTGACCCGGATGTGGTCGCCGAAGCAATCACGAGCGATGTCGACCTCGTCGTCCATCTAGCGGCGTCGAAACTGGTCGACACGGACACGCCCCGTCGCCAGTTCGAGGACAACAGCGATATCACGTACAACATCCTCGAACGACTGCAGGAAGTCGGCGTCGAAAATCTCGTGTTTACGTCGTCGTCCACGGTATACGGCGAAGCACCGCGGCCGACGCCGGAGGACTACGCGCCGCTTGAGCCGATCAGCGTCTACGGCGCGACGAAACTCGCCGAGGAGTCGCTTGTCTCGACGTACGCCCACAGCCACGACATCCAATCGTGGGTGTTCCGGTTTGCGAACATCGTCGGCCCGCGCCTGCGCGGCGCGGTGATTCCGGACTTCATCGAGAAGCTCACCGAGGACCCGTCGACGCTGACGATTCTCGGCGACGGCCGTCAGGAGAAGTCCTACATGCACAGTTCCGAATGCATCGACGCGATGCTGTTCGCTGTCGAGCACGCCGACAAAGACCACAACGTGTTCAATCTCGGGACGCGGACGACCACATCAGTCGACCGCATCGCCAGTATCGTCGCCGACGAGATGGGCATCGACCCCGAGTACGAGTACACCGGCGGCGACCGCGGCTGGACCGGCGACGTGCCCCGGATGCGCCTCTCCGTCGACAAGCTCTCGGCGCTGGGCTGGGAGCCAGAACAGTCGAGCGACGACGCCGTACGACAGTCGACCCGCGAACTGCTCGAAGAACTCTGAGGGCGGGATTACGCTGGATACGTACCGTTTAATTGCGCTTTTTCCACGACGTGACCGCTAGCCGCGTCGTACACGTCGTCCTTGTCTGCTGCCGCGGAGAGGTCGAGCGTTGTATCTAGCGCGTACAGCAGGAACCGGTACGTGTGCTCCCGGTCCGGTGGGTTCGGACCGCCCCAGCCGACCTCGCCGAAGTCGTTTTGTCCCTCTGTGGCCGCATCGGGCTCCCAGCCCTCCGGAATTTGCCCGATGTCGGCCGGGATGTTCCAGATAATCCAGTGGTCCCACACCTTCCCGGCCGGCTCTTCGGCGTCCGGGTCGTCAACGATGAGGAGAAGTGACGACGCATCTGACGGGACGTTCTCCACCTCCAGCGGGGGGTTCGTGTTCGCTGCCGAGTAGCCGTGTTCCTCGGGGATACGGTCGCCGTCGCTGAAGGCCGGGCTTCGGAGCTGTAGGTCTGCCATGTGCAAATATATGACAGACGAACACAAAACGTCGTCCCGGCAGCCATTTGCGGCTCCGCGCCGAACCGCCGGACGTGCAGGTCGTGGGCTACCGCGCACGGGTCGACGAACACGCCGCGCTCCTGTTGGCCGAGGACGGGCGCGTCACCACTGAGCGACTGGAGCCGGGAACTGAACTCTCCTACACGCTCGGCGAGCGCCACTGCGCCGGCGCGGTCGACGGGGACCGGCATTTTCACTGCGACAACGAGTCCGCCCCGTACTGCCCGGAACACACCGACATCTGGCCGTGTGCCCGCTGTACCGGGGACTGCAACAAGCCACTTGACACCTGCGACGAGGAACACGCGGTGTATCTGGCGGCGTTCGCGCCGGATGTCATCAAGGTCGGCGTCACTCGCTCTTGGCGGCTGGAGACGCGGCTCCGCGAGCAGGGGGCTGACAGAGCTGCCCACCTCCGGACTGTCGCCGACGGCCGTATCGCCCGGCAGGTCGAGGCTGACATCGCCACTGAGTTGGGTGACCGGGTCAGAGTCCCGACAAAAATATCTGGATTCGATCAGTCCGTCGACACCGACTGGTGGGCGTCGCTGTGTGAGCGCTATGACCCGATAGCAACCTACAACTTCGCGTACGATCTGTCCCTCTCGGACCGTCCGATGGGAGAAACACTGGCGACGGGCACCGTCCGCGGGACGAAGGGGCGAGTCGCCGTGATTGCGAACAACGGCAGCGTCTACGCCGTCGACCTCCGACAGCTCGTGGGCTACGAACTCACAGACGGCGGGACCGACCGCGACCTCCAGTCGAGCCTCGGGGCGTTCGGGTAACACCGGAGACTGCCGACGCTGTAATCCACACTTGTCTGTGCAGAAGACATTTAGTGGCGGCTGTTGGCCATCCTCGTGTGCGACGTGAAATCCTCCTTACCGGTGGTGTGGTCGTGGTCGTCCTGACCATGCTCATCGGTGCAACAGCGGTCCCCGGCGCGCTCTCCGAACCGCAGGACGACGTTCGGGAGAGCTATCTCGACCTCCGCGAGACGACCATCGAGCCGGCCGCCGTCGACGGCCAGACGGTGACGCTCGCCATCGACGCGCGGCTCTCGCACCGCGGCGGTCCCGCCGAGAACGTCACCGTCGAGACGCGAGCCATCGACGCGGACACCGGCCTCGTCGCGACGACGACGCGGCAGTCGGTCGGAGACATAGACGGGGAACGAGAGGTATCGGTGCGGTCGAATATCACGGTCGAGCGAGCAGGCGGCTATCGGATCGACACAATCGTCTACGAGGACGGGAACCGCGTCGAGACCGGACAGCAGTCGGTCCAGAACGTCGACGCCCTCACACCGGCGTACGCTCGGAGTACCGTGACCTTCCAGCGATTCGAGAACGCCGGCGTCCCGCTGGACTCCATCACCTATCGGATCGACAGCGTCTCGGACAACCAGACGACGCTGAACGTCTCAGTGTACGTCACAAACGCCGGCAACACTCCGTCTGATGACCTTTCGCTCCGGCTTCGAGCGCGGCAGGCTGATTCGAACGTCATCGCCGACGAGTCGACTGTGCGGGTCGGCCAGATTCGCCCCGGACGGACGGAGATCGTCAGAACCCAACTGACGGTACCTGACGGCTACAACTACTGGCTCGACGGCATGCTCCTCTCCGATGGCGTCATCGTCGGGACGGAGAGTTCGCCGGCGAACCTCCATCCGACGGAGCGTCTACAAGAGAACGAAACACGGCAGGAAGTCGGCTTCCAGTCCAGCGACTTCGAACAGGACCGGCCCGAAGAACGAGAGATGGACGGACCACAGCAGACCGCGGCCGGGGAAGGTCCCGGCTTCACGGCGCTACTCGGCCTGATTGCCGTCCTCGCAAGCGCCCTCCTCATCGCACGGAGACAGACCAATGAGTGACACCTCCAACACCGACGCAGTGGCACAGGACATCGACACGGAGACCGGCAGCGCTGTCGACGATGCCGATGACGAGGACTCGGGTCCGGCGATAGCCCTCTACGCCCAGTGGGCGGTGTTCGCCATCCTGACGCTCGTCGCGCTCATCGCGACACTGCAGTTCTACTTCTCCGCCTCGTCGGCGATTGATACGTTCGTCACCGACAGGTACCGGCCGCTGTTCAACGCGGCGTTCAACCTCGCCGTGGTGCTCGCCTGTGGGCTGGGCCTCTCGGTGCTGGTCCGACGGCTCGCCTGAGACGGACTGTCACCAGCCGTATCAGGCACCCACAGTCGACGTTTCAGTAATCCAAGTCCGAAACTTCGCGACCCAGTCACCCGACGACGGCGCGATTCTCCGGATTGGCGTTGCTCGCTGACCGACCGTATACACGGACTATCTCGGGACGACAACCCTTTTCAGCGGCCCAACCAAAACCGGGCGTATGGCAGACGATGAACCTGACAACGCTGACGAATCTGCGGACGCGACCGAGGAAGGCGGCGAGGAGAAGTCCTTCCGCGAGCGGGTCGAGGAGATCCGACAGCAGCGCGCCGAGGAGCGCGAAGAAGGCGAGGGTGACGGCGAAGAGATGAGCCGCGAAGAGCGCATGGAAGAGATGATGGGCGGCGGTGGCGGCCCCGGCGGTATGGGCGGAGGCAACCCCTTCGCACAGATGATGGGCGGCATGATGGGCGGCGGCCCCGGTGGTCCCGGTCCGGGCGGCCCCGGCGGCATGGGCGGCGGCCCGCCAAGCCGACCGGAGGAGGAAGGCGGCAGCGACAACGAGGAACTCACGCGCGAGATGCGAAAGCTCCGAGACGAGGTCCACGACATGCGACGCTCGCTCGACCGTATCGCTGACGCGCTCGAAGACTAACGGAACGCGGCTTGCTGACGTTTCTGCGGACGAACGGCTCTCTCCGAAGTCGCTACGCATCGCGAAACGAGACGCCGGTAACTTCGAACCGTGCGCCACCGTCGGCACTGTCGCGAACGCGTATCTCCCAGCCGTGTGCCTCCGCGACCTGCTTGGCGATACACAGCCCGAACCCAGTCCCATCCGTGTTCGTCGAGTACCCGACTTCGAACACAGTCTCCCGGTCGGCTTCGGGGATACCGGGGCCGTCGTCTGCGACGTAGAACCCGTCGTCCAACGCCCCGACTGTCACGGTCACGTCCGACCCGGCGTGCTCGATGGCGTTCCGAACGAGGTTCTCGAACAACTGCTTCAGGCGACTCTCGTTTGCCAGAACGGTCCGGTCGATATCAGTGGTGAGTGTCGCATCGGCCGTCTCGACAGTCGTCCAGCAACTATCCACGAGCGACGCAAGTGCGACCGGTTCGCGGTCGGTCACGGTCTCACCGTCGCGTGCCAGTGTGAGCAGATCGGCTATCAGCGTGTCCATCCGCTCGTGTGCCCGCTCGACAGCGGCCAGATGCTCACTCTCGCACTGCTCGCGTGCCAGTTGCAGTCGTCCTTGGGCGACGTTCAGCGGATTCCGCAAGTCGTGGGAGACGATGCTGGTAAACGCTTCGAGCCGGTCGTTGTGCTGTTTGAGGTCTTGCTCGCGGTCGCGTAACTGTTCGGTTCCTTCGACCTGCTTGAGTGCACTGGTGACGTGTCCGGCCAGAATCTCACCGAGGACGATGTCCCGCTGGTCGAACGCCGCGGTCCTCTTCGAGCCGGCCAGCAGGATTCCGTGCTCGTCGAGCGGGAGATATAGCTCGCTTTTGATCCGCGTGTCCGGGTTGTAGATATCCGGGTCGGCATGGACATCATCGACGGCGAGTGCATCGCCGGACTCGTAGACGCGCCACGCGATGCTGTCTCCGGGTGTGAAGGTCGGTAGGTCCGGTACCAAGTCATAGATCGCGTCGGATGCGGCGACCGGTTCGAGGGTCTGTTCCGTCTCGTTGTAGAGGTGGATCGTGCTCGCTTCGAGTCCGAGCACAGTGCGCGCTGTCTCGACGCCGATCTCGGCGACTTCCTTGCGCGTGTCCGCCCGAATCAGATTCTGCACCGATTCGCTGAGCGCTCTGAGGCGGCGTTCGTGTTCCTTCCGCTCGGTGATGTCCTGCTGGAACCCGACGTAGCTGTCGACCGTTCCGTCATCATCGCGGACCGGGGCGATAGATACCTGACTCCAGAACATGGTTCCGTCCTTGCGGTAGTTCCGGAGTTCGACTGACACGGGTTCGTCCGCATCGATGGCCGCCCGCATCGCGTCGACCGGTTCGGACTCGGTCCCTTCGCCTTGCAGGAACCGGCAGTTTCGGCCGCACACCTCCGACTCCGCGTAGCCGGTCAGTTCCAGAAACCGACTGTTGGCATAAGTGATCGGTGTGTCCTCCTGCCCGAGGCCAGTGATCGTGATTCCAATGGGTGCCTCGTCCATGGCACGCTTGATTCGGGTGAGTTCCTGTTCGCCGTCGCGCTGGTTGGAGATATCACGGACTGTACAGACCAGTTCACCACGGTCGGTCAGCGCGAGAACGTGGTCTTCGGTGAACGTACTGCCGTCGGCACGGAGCCCGGTCGTCGTTCCGGTCCAGTACCCGTTCTCCTCGACAGTCGGGATGATCTCTTCGTAGATCCGTGGAATGTCTTCCTCTTGATACAGGAGTTCCCAGTGTTCTCCCACCATCTCGTCCGGATCGTAGCCATAGAGGTCCGCGTAGGCTTCGTTGACGAAAATGAACTGCCCGTCTTCGTCGAGGATGCTGATCCCTTCCTGTGCGGTTTCGATGGCGTCGAGTTGGCGGTTGCGCTCGCGTTTGACACGCTGGGACTCCACAGCGTTCGTGATCCTGTTCGCGAGCACCGCGTACTGGTCGGTGCCGCTCCCTTTCTGCAGATAGTCGGTGACGCCGGCCGAAATCGCGTCGCTGGCGATCTCTTCGGAGCCTTTGCCGGTGAAGAGAATGAAGGGGAGAGCATCGTACTCCTCGCGGACGGCTTCGAGAAACTGGATGCCGTTCCGGTCGGGCATGTCGTAGTCGGAGACGACACAGTCGATGTCGTCGTCGGCCAAGATAGTCAGTCCCGCCGCGGCGCTTGTTGCAGTCTGAACCTCTAACCGGCCGTCCTCGCGTTCGAGAAACGACGTCGCCATGTCGGCAAACCCCGGCTCGTCGTCGACGTGGAGAATACGCATCGTCTCATCGGTATCAGTCATAGATCTGCTTAGTAGTCCTACACTACAGGTTGGTGAGTTAAAAGACCGTCTCCGTAATTGAGAACTGATACATTGGGGTTATTAGTGGTCAGTCTGTGCCCTCTTGCGTCGCAAAAACCTTATATCTAGCTGATGTTTCGTGTTCGCCGTTGTGTGTTTCTACCCCTGACCGACCATCTCGTCTTCGTCTTCCCACTCCTGTTCGCGGAGTTCGTACTTCTGAACCTTCCCGGTCGCTGTCGTGGGCAGTTGCTCGACGAACTCCACGCGGCGGACGACTTTGTAGGTCGCCAGTTGTTCTCGGGTGAAGTTCCGGAGGTCTTCGGCTGTCACGCCCGGATTGTCAGGGTCACCGGAGTTCGGGACGACGAATGCCTTCGGCGTCTCGCCCCATTCGTCGCTCGGTGCAGGGATGACCGCAACATCGCTGACGGCGTCGTGGTCGTAGAGCGTGTCCTCCAGTTCGATGCTGGAGATGTTTTCGCCGCCGGAGATGATGATGTCCTTCTTGCGGTCGCGGATGGCGACCATGCCGTCCTCGTCGACTGTCGCCAAGTCGCCCATGTGGTAGTAGCCTTCGACGCGGTCGGAGAAGGCCTCTTCCGTCTGTTCGGGCTTGTTCCAGTAGCGGTCCATCACCTGATTACCGCGGACAACGACTTCCCCGAGTGTCTCGTCGTCGTGTGGCACGTCGTTGCCGTCTTCGTCGACGACCCGGACATCCGTCCCGAGGTAGCCGATGCCCTGACGCTTCTTGACGCTGAACCGGGCGTCGCTGCCGTCCTCGAAGAAGCGGCGAGCGTCCGATGTCGTGACGAGCGGGCCGGTTTCGGTCGCGCCGTAGACGTGTTTCAGGTACCAGCCGAAGTCGTCTTCGACGGTTCGGATGACGGCTTCCGGCGGCGCGCTGCCGGCCGTTGCGATGCGAACATCGTTGGCACCGTTCGTCTCAATCTCCCCGTCGTGGTCCGCGTAGCGGTCCGCCAAGATGTTCAGCACTGTCGGCGCGCCACAGAGATAGGACACGTCCTCTGTCCTGACGGCGTCGAAGATTCCTTCGGCGTCAACACCGCGGGTACAGACGTGTTTCGCGCCCATACCGGTGACCGAGAAGATGTGACCCCAGCCGTTGACGTGGAACATCGGCAGCGTCCAGAGGTAGACGTCGTCGTCCGAGAGCTCCTGATGCAGCGCGACCAAGTAGGCATGGAGCGTCTCCGTCCGGTGGGTCCGGACGACGCCCTTCGGGTCGCCGGTCGTCCCGGATGTGTAGTTGATAGTGATATCGTCGTCTTCGTCCATCTCCGGGCGCTCATAGTCGGTCCCCGCCGCCTCGATAATCTCGTCGAATGATTCCCAGTCGCCGTCGACAGCGTCCGTGTCGTTGGTGACGAAGGTTTCAGTGGGGACCTCGTCGCGGATCGGCTCGATCTTCTCTGCGTACTCGTAGTCCGCGTAGACCGCATCGACCTCGGCGTCCGAGAGGATGTATTCGAAATCGTCCGGCACGAGCCGGTAGTTCAGTGGTGTGTGGGCCGCCCCCAGTTGCATGATCCCGTAGGCCGCTTCGAGCTGGTAGTGCGTGTTCGGGTCCAGCACGGCCACCCGGTCCCCCTTCTCGATGCCACGGGCAGCCAGCGCCGCCGAAAACCCGTCGGCCCGCTCGCCGAACTCCTCGTAGGTAAACCGCTCACCGGTCGTGGCGACGATAGCCTCTTTGTCCCCGTAGTACTCCCGCGCACGGTCGAGAAAATCCGTGGTAAGCAGTGGCTTATGCATCTCAGCCTATCGTATGGTTAATCATGATAAAGTGGTTGTGATACTCCCCTGATCTTGCTGTCACGCGAACGGGTCATATTTTGGGTGTCCGTCGAACCACAGCCGCTTTGGGGATAGCGTCCCCAGTTTCGACCAATGAGTACAGCGACGGCGGACGTTTCGAAGCGACAGGCGTGGGTGATGGCCGCGCGGCCACAGACACTGCCTGCCGGGGCCGCGCCAGTCATCGCCGGGATGGGGCTGGCAGTCCACGCCGGGGTCTTCGCTCCACTGCCGGCAGTCGCGGCGCTGCTGGGCGCGCTGCTTATCCAGATCGGAACGAACTTCGCGAATGACTACTACGACGCGGTGAAAGGGGCCGATACCGACGAACGCGAGGGGTTCACCCGGGTAACCGCTGGCGGCCTCATCGACGCTGACGAGGTCAAACGAGCGATGATAGCGACGTATGGGCTCGCCGTTGTCATCGGCGTCTATCTCGTCGCCGTCGGCGGCCTTCCCATTGTCATTGTTGGCCTCTCGGGTATCGCCGCCGGGGTTCTCTACACCGGCGGTCCGTTCCCATACGGCTACCGCGGCCTCGGGGACCTGTTCGTGTTCGTCTACTTCGGCCTTGTCGCGGTTACCGGGACCTACTACGTACAGGCCGTGGCGAGCGCCAGCGGCGTCGGCACGTTCCCGATGACGCTTCCGCCGGGATCGGTTACTGCTGCCGCCGTCACGGCGAGCCTCCCGGCAGCCGGCCTGTCAACCGCGATTCTCGTCGTCAACAACATCCGAGACCGCGAGACAGACCGCGCCACGGGCAAGAAGACGCTAGCCGTCTATCTGGGCTATGGATGGAGCCGCGTCGAGTTCCTGTTGATGGTCGGGATGGCCTACGTCGTCCCGGTCGTGTTCGCTCTCGACAGTCAGTACGGACTGCCCGCGCTGGCTCCGCTACTAACGCTGCCGCTGGCAGCCACCGTCTCCAAGACGGTCCTCACACAGACCGGCGGCGATGCGCTGAACCCGACGCTCGAACGGGTCGGACAGACGTTGTTCGCCCACTCCGTCCTGTTCGCGCTGGGACTCGCCGCCCCACAGCTACTATGAAGGTCGACCCGTTCTCGCTCCCGCTTTCGAGTCCACTTGCCACCGCCCGCGAAACCATCAGCCAGCGCTCCGGGTTCGTCGTCCGCTACGACCACCGCGGCGAGACCGGCGTCGGCGAAGCCACACCGCTTCCGGGCTGGACTGAGTCCGTTGATGACTGCCAACGCGGGCTCGACGACGCGGCCGAGGTCGCTGCTGGCGGCGGGCATACTGATATTCTCCTTTCACTGGACGCCGCGTCCGTCCCCGCTGCCCGCCACGGCTTCGCGACCGCGTTGCTGGACGCCGATGCCAAAGCCGACGGCGTGCCGCTGTACCAGTGGTTCGATGCTGACAGGCGATGCGACCGGGTTCCGGTCAACGCGACGGTCGGGGACGGGTCGCCAGCCGAGACAGCCGACGCCGTTTCACAGGCGGTCGAGGCCGGCTACGACTGCTGTAAGCTCAAAGTCGGGAAGCGATCCGTTGACGAGGACGTAGAGCGCGTTCGGACCGTCCGCGAGCGCGTGGGCGACGACGTGACGCTCCGGGCCGACGCAAACGGCGCGTGGTCCCGCGAGCAGGCTGCGGACGCCTTCGACCGGCTCGCGCCGCTTTCCGTGGCCTACGTCGAACAGCCGCTCCCGGCCGACGACCTCGCCGGCCACGCAGCCCTTCGGGGCACTGGCGTCGGCGTCGCGCTTGACGAGTCGCTCGTCGACCGCCGGGTCGATAGCGTACTCGACGCCGACGCGGCCGACGTGCTGATACTGAAACCGATGGTACTCGGCGGTCCGGGCAACGCCCACACGCTGGCGCTCCGCGCTCGTGAGCAGGGGATCGAACCCGTTATCACGACGACTATCGACGCCGTCGTCGCCCGCCTCGCGGCGCTGCACGTCGCCGCCGCAATTCCCGACGTCCGAGCCTGCGGTCTGGCGACCGGTGACAGACTGGCGGCCGACCTCGCTCCGGACCCGACGACGGTGACCGACGGAACGATGTCGGTCCCCCAAGAGACTGGCCTCGGTATCGACCCGGCAGAGGTGAACCCCGATGCGTGACCCCGTCGACTGGCCGACAACGGACCTCGTCACCCACCGTGCCGCCACGACGCCAGACCGAACGGCGATGGTCGCGGCGGATTCGGGGACAGAAGTGACGTACCGCGAACTCGATACCGCTGTCGACGCGGTGGCTGCCGAACTCGACCGGCGGACCGACGCCCCGGACGCCACCATCGCGACGCTCCTGCCGACTCGGCCGGCGGTCGGGACGCTCCTGTTCGCGGCGATGCGACAGGGAGCGACGCTGGCACCGCTGAACGTCGAACTCGACGCGGAGACGATCCAAACACAGCTGTCGTCGCTCGACGCCGACCTCCTCGTCTGTGGCGACGGCACTGCGTCACTGGCAGCGGACCTCGACGGCTGTCCCGTCGTTTCTGTCGACGGGGACTTGCCCGGCACCGGTGTAGCTGACGAGGCAGCCGCGAACGTTACGGCCGACGAGGCAGCGACGGACGTGCCGGCCGACGAGACAGCCACAGATGTGACTCCAGCGACCCTCTCCCGGACGGACACACAGCTCGTTATCTTCACCTCGGGGACGACCAGCGAGCCGAAGGGCGTCCAGCTAACCGTCGGCAATCTCGTCGCCAGCGCCATCGCGTCCTCCTACCGCCTCGGCGTCCTTCCTACGGATCGCTGGCTGGTGTGTCTACCCACGTATCACATGGGCGGGCTGGCCCCGTTCGTCCGGAGCGCGCTGTACGGCACCGCAGTCGTCGTCCAGCGGTCGTTCGACGCCGAGACAACACAACAAGTCATCGCCGACCGGTCGGTGACGGGCGTCTCACTGGTGCCGACGATGCTCTCGCGGCTGCTGGATGCGGGCTGGGAACCGCCAGCCTCGCTTCGCTTCGTCCTGCTCGGTGGCGGCCCGGCCAGCGAGTCGCTCGTCGAGCGGTGTCAGGAGCACGGTGTGCCAGTGTGTCCTACCTATGGAATGACCGAGACGGCGTCACAGATAGCGACGGCGCGACCCGAGACCGCGTTTGAGCGGTCCGGCACCGTCGGCCAGCCGCTCGTGTTTACCGACGTAACGGTCGTCGCTGACGGTGAGCCGTGCGACCCCGGCGAACACGGCGAGATCGTCGTCGATGGCCCCACGGTGACACCGGGGTATCTGACCGGAGACGGTGACGCGTTCGGCGACCACGGGTTCAGGACCGGTGACGTGGGCTATCGGGACGCGGATGGTCACCTCTGGGTGGAGGGCCGCGTCGACGACCAGATTGTGACCGGCGGGGAAAACGTCGACGCGAGTACAGTCACAGCGGCGATTCGCGACCATCCAGACGTTGCTGACGCGGCCGTAGTCGGAGTGCAGGACCCGGAGTGGGGGCAGCGCGTCGCGGCACTGGTCGTTGGTGAGGTCTTGCCCGGAACGGTTCGAGACCACTGTGCCGAACGGCTCGCCGCCTACGAGGTCCCGAAAACGGTTCAGGTCGCCGACGCGCTGCCGCGGACGGCCTCCGGAACCGTCGACCGAACCGCCGTCCGGTCGCTACTCGCTGCCGATACCGGAACGGGCGATGGCAGGTCGAGCGAAGCGACCCGATAGCGCAACGAGCGGAGCCAAGCGGTTTTCTACGTCCGCAGCGTACTGGGACCCGTGTGTACAATCGTCCTCGCGTGGCAGGTCTTCGACGGCACGCCGGTCGCGGTCGCGGCGAACCGTGACGAGCGACTCGACCGGCCGTCGCAGTCGCCACAACAGCGCCACTGGGGGAGTCGCGTCGTGGCACCGGCAGACGAGGAGGCCGACGGGACGTGGATCGGCTACAACGAGCACGGCCTGCTGGCGGCGGTGACGAACCGCTGGGTCGACGCCGAACTGGCCGGCGACCGCTCGCGCGGCTTGCTCGTCCGGGACGCGTTGAGTCACGAGAGCGCGGAGTCCGCCGCTCGCGCCGTCGAGCAAGCAACTAGAGCGGCCGAGTACGAGGGGTTCAATCTCCTGCTGGCCGACGAAAACGCCGCCGTCCTGCTGGAATGGGACGGTCAGCTCGCGGTCCAGAACTTCAAGCCCGGCGTTCACGTCGTCGTCAACGTCGGTGCGGACGGCGACTATCGGATTCCCGCCCATCGGCCCGATGCCGGCGAGGAGCAAGCGACAAACGCGACACGGCTACACGAGGTACTTGCTCCGGAGCCCGGCGAAGCCGCCGACGAGTGGATCGACCGCGCTGGCGATACCATCAGCGATCACGAGTACGGCGTCTGCGTCCACGGCAACGGCTTCGGCACGCGGTCGTCATCGCTCATCACGCTGGGTGCTGACCACGAGTATCAGTACGCGGACGGGCCGCCATGCCGGACGCCCTACCGCCCGGTCGAAGGTCAGATTTAAGCGGCCGTCTCACGGTGTACACAATACATGAGTTCAGCAGCGTCGGAGGCGGACCTTTCTGACGGCGAGCGGGCCGGGCTCGAACTGATTCGTGAGTCCGGTGGCATCCACCAGAGCGACTTCTGGAAAGAACTCGACGTCTCCTCGCGAAAGGGGAGTCGCATCGTCGAGTCTCTGTTCGAGAAGGACCTCATCCAGCGTGAGGAGACGGTGTACGAGGGGCACAACACGTACTACCTGACGCCTGCGGCCCGCGACCTCGACTTCTCACTCCTGATGGCCGGTGACCAGCTCTCGCCCTTTATCGGCGACGAAGAGGTCGACCCCCACGACGACACCTTCTCGCAGTGGGTCATGACGCTGGCGTACGAGGACTGAGCACCCGGCGACCTGTCCGCCCACAGCACCCTCGCCGGATGGGTCAAAGCTGGCAGTGGAAGCACAGCGGAGTTTCGTCGTAACTGGTCACTACCCGTCGGTCCGGATGGTCTCAGCCACTCGCCGGTGGTCGAACAGCTGGTCCGCCGGCTCGAACTCGGGGTAGGAATCGCCGTTCTCGTAGCCCGGCCACGCGCCGAACTGCTCGGGATACAACTGCTTGGCTGTCATCTCAAGCTGGAAGAGGTTCATTAGCGGCCCCTGCCAGCGGGTTCCCTGCGCGTACACGCGGTCATTCCGGACTGCCGACAGGTCGCCGCCGACGGGGTCGTCTTTGAGGTTCTGTGTCATCTGCTCGAAGTCGACGGCGTCCGTGACGGTCCAGAGCGCGAGTATCGCATCCGGGTCGGCCTCTAGCAGCGCCTCCATGTCGACCTGTTTGAACGCGCCCTCCCACTTCTCGCCGCCGAAGGCGTCGACGGCACCGAGCGGTCGGGTGTGGGAATTGAAGTACCCGGGCGCGTTCAGTCGGAGCAGGTATATCGAGGACAGGTCGGTCGAAATGGAGAGGAAAGCTACCGTCGGTCGCTCCGACTCCGGCGGGAGTTCGGCCTCGATAGTCCCGAGCAGGTCGTCGTGGACCGACGCCAGCATCTCGTAGCGGGACCGTTCACCGTACAGCGACGCGACACGGTCGAACAGTTCCCAGAGGGTGTAGTACTGGTACGTGTCGGCCCACCCCTCCGGCGGCGTCGCGTGGAAACTGCTGTAGTAATTACCGAGCCACGGGCTGATGTTGTCCGCGACCTCGTTGATGTCGCTCTGGTTCCAGTTGTCTTGTGTCGACAGCCACGCCGGATCGACGAGATGTAGGTCGCTGTCGAGTTCGTACAGTTGCTCCTTCGAGAAGCCGTACGACGCCGTCCTGTCCGCCCACGCGATATCGAAGCCGTCCATCCCGGCGGTGAAGTACTCGAGCGTTGACGCAGTTCCGTCCCACCAGACGTTGTTGATGCTCTCCCCGCGACCGAGTGCGCTCGCCATGTCTGCAAACCACGGGAAGTGCGTGAGGACGTTCTCAGGCGAGTCGTCGAGACGAACCGTCCCGACCGGCAACAGGTCCGTCGTGTAGTCGGACGCCGGCGTCGAAGTCACCGGCTCCGTCTGTTCCGCGTCTGTCGCTGTCTCGCCCGTCGGCGTCGAATCGTCGGTCGACTGGCCTGAACAGCCCGCGAACAGACCCCCGCCGATGACCGCGCCGCCGTACGTAATCGCCTCGCGCCGCGTCGGGCCCTTGCGTGTCGTTTCGTCGTTGGACGCGGTTTTAGGTTGGCCTAATAATTTAAAACACTTCGCTTTCACGGCCGGCGCTGAGCTGCGCTTGGTCGCTCCGACATGGTCAGCCGGTAGGACCGTGGGCAACACGCGATGGTACTGCTCTGCCCGCTTAGTAGTGCCACGGCACGTCGTCGAAATCCGGCTTGCGGCCCTCGTTGAACGCGTCCCGCCCCTCCTGTGCCTCGTCGGTCATGTACGCCAGCCGCGTCGCCTCGCCGGCGAACACCTGCTGGCCGACCATCCCGTCGGAATCGAGGTTGAACGCGTACTTGAGCATCCGCATCGCCGTCGGTGACTTCTCATTCATCCGTTTGGCCCATTCGATAGCGGTGTCCTCCAAGTCTTCGTGGGGCACCACGTCGTTGACCATCCCCATGTCCGCGGCTTCCTCGGCGTCGTAGGTCTTCCCGAGGAAGAACACCTCGCGGGCCTTCTTCTGGCCGACCTGACGCGCGAGATACGCCGAGCCGAAGCCGCCGTCGAAACTTCCCACGTCGGGGTCCGTCTGGAGGAATTTCGCGTGTTCCTCGCTGGCGAGCGTGAGGTCACAGACGACGTGCAGCGAGTGGCCGCCGCCGACGGCCCACCCCGGGACGACCGCGACGACGGGCTTTGGGATGTGGCGAATCTGGCGCTGGACTTCGAGAATGTGAAGCCGGCCGACGTTCTCGGGAGCGTCGTCGGTCACGCCGTCACTCGTTTCTCGCGGGTCGCTCTGCTCCCCGCTCGCTGTGTCCGAGTCGCGGGGCGACTCGCTGTACTCGTACCCGCTCTCGCCGCGGATGCTCTGATCCCCGCCGGAACAGAAGGCCCAGCCGCCGTCTTTCGGCGACGGGCCGTTCCCAGTCAGGATGACACAGCCCACATCGGTCTGTCGCTTGGCGTGGTCAAGCGCTGTTGCGAGCTCGTCGACTGTCTCCGGCCGGAAGGCGTTGCGCTTCTCCGGTCGGTCGAAGGCGATGCGGACCGCGCCCGTGTCAGTCGAGCGGTGATAGGTGATATCGGCGAAGTCGAACCGGTCGATGACCGTCCATCGCTCCGGGTCGAATATTTCAGAGACCATACCGTGGCTCGGGACGGCCCTCGCAAAAAGATTCCTCGTACGCGCTCACTTCAGAGCAAACGCTTTGGTGACGCGCACATGAACCGACTAGCGATGCCCTCCACGCAGACCCGCCGCGCGGCGAAGGCGGCCCTCGCGGTCCTCTCGGTCGCTATCGTGCTGTACAGTCTGATTATCGTGCAACAGGTCCTCCTAGGAATTCTCGTCGGCGTGGTCCCCTGGATTCTCTACCTGTTCCTGCGCCTGCTCTGGGCGTTAGAGCGCATCGCGACGGCAATGGAACAGCGTGCAGAGATGGACCGTCGGCAGGCACGGCCGCCTGTCGGCGAGGATAGCCATGCAGGCGACCACCAGCGGCCCCGCGGCACAGGGGAGGAGGCGTCGAGTCGGAGTGAGTGAGGACGGACGGTCGAACAGTGCCGGACCGACTGGGAGACGGGTGTTACGTCTCGGATGACAGAGACCTTCTACGATGTACTGGGCGTTTCAACCGACGCTTCGACGGCGGCAATCGAGGCGGCCTATCGGGAGCAACTGAAAGAGACCCATCCAGACGTGAGCGACGCGGCCGACGCCGGCGAGGCCACACAGCGACTCATCGAGGCCCGCGACGTACTCACCGACGAGGCCGAGCGGGCGCGGTACGACCGGGTGGGACACGACGCCTACGTCGCGAGCGGGAGTAATATAGCGGACGACGGCGACAGTGACGCGGCCGAAGCGGCGCGGCGCGCAGGCTATGAGGAGTCTGCTTCGGCTACCGACCGGACCGAATCGAGCGCTGACTCCCGCACATCTCAGACCAACGCCCGGGAACGAGCGCGACGCGAACGGGCCGCCAGAGAGCGCGTCACCGAGGACAGACAGCAGCGCTCGACTGCCGACGCCGATACCTCTTCGAGCACCGGTCAGTCGGCCGGCGCGACCAGCGGGACGGCAACTGCGTCAAAATCAGCGTCGACCCGGCACTCGGACACCACCGCGACCAGCGGCTTCAGCGACACCGCCGGCAGCGGGGCCACTTGGAGTTCGTCGTCCACGTACTCCGTCCGCCAGACCGACACCCCATCCCGCGGGCCGCTCTTGGAGATGCCGACCAACCGGGGGCTGACGCTGTTTGCCATCACGTTCGCCCTCTACCCGGTGATGCTGTTCAGCGCGCTGCTGCCGGCGTTCCCGTTGTGGGTCAACCTGACAATCGGTGTCTGTACGCTCTTCATGGTCGGTTACCTCCAGTCCGAGCCCACTATCGCGATTATGGTGTTCGGGAGCTGGAGCCTGACAACAACGGTGCTACTGGTCACGCTGAATATCAGTGCGTTCTCGCTCATCGGGGCGCTGGCACTGTCAGGGACGTGGCTCCCGTTCGGACTGTCGCTGCTGACAGCGTCCGTGTTGCGGCTCTGAAAATCAGTCGCCGGCGAGGGATGCCGCGACCTGTTCGGCAAGCCGCTCTCTGACCGCGTGGCTGTCGCCCGCGTCGAACCGGACCTCGATGACCTGCGTCCCATCGGTCCGGACTGACTCGGCGAACCGCTCGCGGAACTGCCGACGGTCGGCTACCCGCTCGAACTCCAGCGAATAGAGCGCCTCGGTCGGCTCGAAGTCGAGCCCGTGTGGCGTCCGGAACTGGTCCTCGAAGGTGGGGTGATCCTCGATGGGCAGCATGTGGAAGATGCCGCCGCCGTCGTTGTTGAGTAGGACGACCGTCGCGTCCACGGCACAGCGACCGAGGGCGAGCAGGCCGTTCATGTCATGGTAGTACGCCAAGTCACCGGTGACGAGCACGAGCGGGTCCGTCGTCGCGCTGCCGGCCCCGAGCGCCGTCGAGGTGATGCCATCGATGCCGCTGGCTCCGCGGTTACCCAGCACGGTCAGATCGGCGTCGCGGGGTCGGCCGAACCGGTCCATGTCCCGTATCGGCATGCTGTTCGAGACAAACAGCGTGGCTGGATCGGGGGCCAGCGCCGCCACGTCCGCGAGAACGCCGCCCTCCCAGTAAGTGTCGGCGACGGTTTCGGCAACGGCGTCCCAGTGCGCCTGCTCCGCCGTGGCGAACTGCTCGCGCCACGACGCCGCGATACCGTCCAGCGGCTCCGCAGCGAGCGCGTCGGCAGTGGCGTCGGGGTCGGCAACGAGTAGGTCTGTTGCCGTGAACTCGGCCTCCGACCAGCCGCCGGCCGGGTCGACGAGGAACTGCTGGCAGTCGGCGTCCCGGAGGTAGCGCCGCAGCGGCTTCGAGGTCGGCGACGCGCCGAATCGGACGACGACATCGGGGTCACCCCACTCGTCGACGCTCTCGCGTCCGAGATAGCCGTCGTAGCCGCCACAGACCGGCACGTCGAGGCTGTCGACGTGCGGGCCGAACCGCATGTCAGAGAGCGGGTCCGCGAGGACGGGAAAGCCAGTCTTCGACGCCAGCCGCTCCAGCGACTCGGCACCGAGCCCCCGGTCGGCCGGCCCAGTGACGATGAGTCCCCGTTCAGCGGCCCGAAGCGACTCTCGAACACGGTGCACTGTCTGTTCGTCCGGCGTGACCACGCCCTCACTCGTCGTGACGAACGGTCCGTCTCGGCCAGCCTCGGCCGCATCGTCGCCGCCCGCCCAGTCGGCCGAAACGCCCGCCGGGTCGTCCTCGGGCACCGGCGTCGGCTCCAGCGGCTTCCGGAACCGACAGTTCAGGTGGACCGGGCCCGGGTCGGCTCCGGTACTCTCTGCGAGGGCGCGGGCCGCGGTGGTTCGCAGCATTCGTATCTTCCGTGGCTCAGCCTCGGGCTCGGGCATATCTCGATACCAGCGGACGGCGTCGCCGTACAGCTTCTCTTGGTCGACAGTCTGGTTCGCCCCGCTGTCGATGAGCTCGGGCGGTCGGTCCGCCGTCAGCACGAGCAGCGGAACGCCCGACTGGTTCGCTTCGATGACCGCCGGGTGATAGTTCGCTGCCGCCGTCCCCGACGTGCAGACCAGCGGCGTCGGCTTGCCGGTCCGGCGGGCGCGTCCCAGCGCAAAGAAGGCCGCCGACCGCTCGTCGAGATGGGAAAACACCTTGATTTCGGGGTGTTCGGCGAAAGCCACCGTTAGCGGCGTCGAGCGACTGCCCGGCGAGAGGCAGACTGCGTCAACGCCGCCCGCGGCGAGTTCGGCTACGAGCGTCTCCGCCCACAGCGTGTTGACGTTCGGTGCAGTCATTCCAGTTCGTCGAGAATCGGCCGGTATTTGAGCTGGACTTCGTCCCACTCGCGGTCGGGATCGCTGTCCGCAACGATGCCTGCGCCCGCAAACAGCGTCGCCTCACGCTCCGTGGCGACGGCCGAGCGGATGCCGACGGCGAAGGTCCCGTTGCCGGCGGCGTCGACCCAGCCAATCGGGGCGGCGTACCAGCCGCGGTCGAACGCCTCTGTCTCGCGGATGGTCCGCAGCGCCGCGTCCGGCGGCAGCCCGCCGACGGCCGGCGTCGGGTGCAGCGCCTCGACCAGCGAAAGGACGTGCTCGTCGTCGTCGAGCTCGGCCGTTATCGACGTGCGGAGGTGCTGGACTGTGGCGAGCCGGCGGATCGTCCGGTCGCCGATGCGGACCGTCGAGGCGAAGGGCTCCAGCTGGTCCCGTATCGCGTCAGCGACGAGCTTCTGCTCGTGGCGGTCCTTCTCGCTGTCGAGGAGTTCCGCTGCGAGCCACTCGTCCTCGGCGGGCGTATCGCCCCGCCCCGTCGAGCCGGCCAGCGCCTCCGTGCGGACCGTCCGGCCGCGGACCGAGACCAGTCGCTCCGGCGTGGCTCCGAAGAACGTCCCCTCGCCGGAGGCTGGCGACAACATAAACCGATAGCAGTCCGGGTACGTCGTGGACAATCGGGCCATCACGTCGGGGACCGATAGCTCCGCGTTCAGCGTGGCGTTAAGACTCTGAGCGAGAACGACCTTCTGAAGCTCACCGCGGTCGACGCTTGCGACAGCGGCCGCCACCTGCTCGCGCCAGCCGTCCTGTGTTGGCGTGCGCTCCCGGTGTGAAATTCCCGGCGGGGTGCCCGGTTCGCACCCGGAGTGTGCGACCAGCCGGTCGCGCCACTCCTCCAGTAGCGTCTCCGCTTCGGTCGCGGCTTCGGGACCTGTCGCGACCGTTGTGAGCCAAGCGTCGTCGTCCCGCTTGGTTACCTGTATCTCGGGGACGAAAAACGCTGCACTGGGAAACCCGTCCCAAGGGGAGTCCTCTTCCTCGTGCGTTCCGTTGTGGAACGCGAATCCTCCGAACGCTCGCGGTCGAGCGACGCTCGGGAGAGTGTCGGGGACTGAGCAGTCATCGAACAGCGCTTCGACCGCTGTCCGCACGTCGTCGAACCGCGACTGCCCGTCGGCAGTCACAGCCGCCGCGCTCCCGCGGGCCGCGATTGACTCTGTACCGGCCGCCCAGAAGAACCGAGGGCGAGCGTCCGTTTCCAGTACCGCCCGCACCGGTGCATCGTCGAGGCGACACCCGCGTGCGACGACCGTTGTCTCACCAACCGTCGTCTCGTCACCACGCAGTGGTTCCATCAGCCATGCCTTAGGATTGCGCACCTTTGAGCCTAACTATACGCTCGATTCTGCACAGTGGCCGTTCGACTGGAACGCCGTCGTGGAGCCGCCGATTTCGCGCCGTTCTGCCCGCCACGCAACGTGACGGGACGTGATTCTTATTCACAGAAATTAATCTCTGCCTTCACAAATTTCCTCTCACGGTTCTACAATTGTAATTCTGCAATCTGCGAACACACCCCCGTCAGGTTTAAATAGGGCATAGTCGAAGCCCCCTATGTTGCGATGCCTAAGGTAGAGATCAATATCCCGGAACATCTGGAGATGCAGATCGCGCAGCTCGTCGAGAAAGGCGAGTTCCTCAACCGCGAGGAAGCCATCGAGGACCTCCTATCGACCGGGCTCAAGGCGTACAAAACCTCCGGACCACAGGACGAAGACGAGGAGCCAGGGTTCGAAGAAGACGGCATGATGGGCCACGACGACGAGTACGTCTTCTGAAAATACAGGCGTGAGCGTCTGGTATCCCTTCTCAAGCAATTCTTATAGACGTGCCACCGTATACTGTAGCCATGCACAAAGACGAGCTTCTCGAACTACACGAGCAGATGGTGACGATTATGGAGTACTTCCGCGACGACATGGACTCGGTCGACCCCGACCTCTTCGACGCCTATCAGGAACTCGACGTGCGGCCCTCCGACGTGCACAAGTCGAAAAGCGAGCACAAACACGCCGTGTTCGTGCTCGGGAACTCGCTGGCGACGGCGATGAGCGAAGACGAGTTCTCGGATGCGGGCCGAGTCAGCAAGCGGATGAAGGAACTGGCCGAGGACGCCGAGCGGAAACTGTAAACGGACGGTTCTAAGTCGCTCTCTCGTCTTTATTTCGACCTGTCTCCCCTCTTGGCTACGACCTCTCTCCGTCGAGTTCGGTGAACAGCTCCGGGTCGGTCTTGAACTTCAGGACGTTGTGGACGACTGAGTTCCGGACGTTCTGAATTACATCGCCGTGGTCCTTGTAGAAGTCGTGTATCCAGCGGGATTCGGCTGTCCGACTCGGGAACATCATCACTGACTTCCACTGGTATTCGCCGTCGGAGAGGAAGTAAAACAGCGTGTGTCGGTCGTCGCGGATAGACACCATCGCGTCGTGCCACGAGTCGGCGAAATGCTCGGGGTTGAATTTGAACTCGAACAGCGCGAAATTGAACAGTTCCTCGTTAGGGACGATAGTCTCCCGGAAAACGCCCGCGTCGCGCATCTCCCGAATCGATTCGCTGACCGTTACATGGGACACGTCGATGCTGTACTCGGACTCCAGCAAGTCCGCAAGCTCGCGAGACGACCGCTGTGGGTCCGCCGAGAGCTCGCGCAAAATGTACATATCCCGCTCGCTGAACTCCCAGTCCGGGGGATCGTCGGTCATGCTGTTGCTGCCCTCCGACCGGAAGTATAGGCGCGGTCGGTCTCGATATCGCTGGCCGGTCGAGTCAGTGCTGGGAAACTCGTAGGTGTCATCTGTGTGTCTACTATCGGAGGGTTGCTGAATCAGTGGTGGTGTCGGCTACGGTACGCAGTTTACTGACCCGTGAACTCCGGGTCACGTTTCTCGACGAACGCGGTTGTACCCTCTTCGTGGTCGTCAGTCGTGAAGGCGACACCTTGCGCGGTGGCTTCGCTTTCGAGCGCCTGCTCCAGCGAACTGTCCAGACTCCGGTTGACCAGTCGCTTGGCGTGGCCGAGTGCGACTGTCGGTCCGGTGGCGATGTCCGCGACGAGCGCCGAAAACTCCGCCTCGAACGTCTCCGCGTCGAACACTCGGGTAAACAGCCCGAGCTCCCCGGCCGCCTCGGCGTCCAGCAACTCGCCGGTAAACAGGAGTTCTTTTGCCTTGTTCGGGCCGACGAGTCGCGGTAGGAAGTAGGAGACGCCGGAGTCACATGCCAGTCCGACCTGACGAAAGCCGAAGCCGATCTGGCCGGCACTGCTTGCGACCTGAATATCACAGGCAAGCGCGAGTCCGGCACCGGCACCGAAGGCGGGGCCGTCGATCTTCGCGACGACCGGAAGGGGGCAGCTATGGACGGTCCGGATCGCTTCGTGGAGTGCCGAGACCACCAGTTCGACCTGTGTCGCTGGCGGTCGGTCGTGTTTCACTCCCTGTAGCATTGCGTTGATGTCGCCGCCGGCGCAGAACGCTGGACCTGCGCCCTCCAGCACGACACACCGGGCGTCGCTGTCAGCCACCGATTCGAACTGGGCAGTGAGTGCGTCGGCCAACTCCGCTGACAGGGCGTTTCGCGACTCCGGCTGGTTCAGTGTCACTGTGGCAATCCCCTCGTCAACAGATAGCGTCACTGTCGCGTCTTCCATATGTGGGCCCTTGACCGGCGGAAAGATAACAGTGGTGTCCGTCAGCGCCTGACAGACCAACATCGTTGGGCAGTACCTTTTGACCGGGCTGGTCCGTGTACTAGGTATGCGCTTGCATTGGCATCGCCGCGACCTCCGGGCGACGGACAACGCCGGCCTCGCCGCGGCCTCTCCGTCAGACCCCGTTGTTCCGGTGTTCCTCTTCGACAGGGCCGTTCTCGACCACGCCGGCCCGCCCCGGGTCGCGTTCATGCTGGACGCTCTCGACAGTTTGCGCTCGTGGTACCGCGACCGCGGCAGTGACCTTGTCATTGCTGAGGGTGACCCCACAGCTGTTCTGCCGGAACTGGCAGCTGAGCACGGCGCGGAGAAAGTCACTTGGGGCAAAGACTACTCCGGGCTCGCACGGGAACGTGACGCCGCTGTTCGGCAGGCGCTGGATGACGCAGATGTGGCCCGTGAGGCCGTCCAGAACGCCGTGTTGCACGAACCCGGCGAGATTACGACGAACGACGGCGACCCCTACAGCGTGTTCACCTACTTCGGCCGAAAGTGGCACGACCGTGAGAAGGCAGGCCCCTACGAGCCGCCGGGGGCTGACGAACTGGCCGATGTCGACGGCGACGCGCTCCCAACGCTGCCGGACCTCGGCTTCGAGGAGCCGGAAGCTGCCGTGCCAGCCGCAGGGACCGACGAAGCACGTGCGCTGCTCGATGACTTCCTCGACGAGAACGTCTACGAGTACGAACAGCGCCGGGACTTCCCGGCAGACGAATGCACCTCTCGGCTCTCGGCCCACCTGAAGTTCGGGACCATCGGCATTCGAGAGGTGTACGACCGCACCGAGGCTGCCAAAGAGGGGATTGGCGGCGACCGCCGCGAGTCCGTCCGGGAGTTCCAGTCGCAGTTAGCTTGGCGGGAGTTCTACACGCAGGTGCTGTTCGCCCATCCACACGTCGTCAGTTCGAACTACAAATCCTACGAGAACCCCATTGAGTGGGAAAACGACGAGGAACTGCTGCAGGCTTGGAAGGACGGCGAAACCGGGTATCCCATTGTCGATGCCGGGATGCGACAGCTCCGCGCGGAGGCGTATATGCACAACCGCGTTCGGATGATCGTCGCCTCCTTCCTCACGAAGGACCTGCTCATCGACTGGCGACACGGGTACGAGTGGTTCCGGGAGAAACTGGTCGACCACGACACGGCCAACGACAACGGCGGCTGGCAGTGGGCGGCTTCGACGGGGACCGACGCACAGCCCTACTTCCGCATCTTCAATCCGATGACGCAGGGCGAAGACTACGACCCCGACGCAGAGTATATCAAGAAGTACGTCCCGGAACTTCGGGACGCTGACCCGGAGATCATCCACGAGTGGAACGACTGCTCGCTCACACAGCGGCGCAACGCCGCGCCGGAGTATCCCGACCCGGTCGTGAAACACAGCAAGCGCCGCGAGGACGCGCTCTCGATGTTCGAGCGGGCGCGGGGCGACGACTAGAGCGGCACCATTCCGCGACGCTGTACTCTCCTGAATTCTTACACCAGCGCTGGAGCTGCTATGTGTCGGCCCAACAGCGGGCAGTCCTGTCTACGTCCCGCTATCCATGTAGCGTGGTACCAAATGGCTCCTAAACGTTTAACAGGCAGCCGCGCGACACATATTGATGGAGGCGTTTTCATATGCCCGAACATTCCAATCCCGAACTGCCACCGCTCCCGTACGACTACGACGCACTGGAGCCACACATCTCCGAGCAGGTGCTCACCTGGCATCACGATACCCACCATCAGGGGTACGTAAACGGCCTCGAATCGGCCGAGGAGACACTCGCCGAGAACCGCGACGCCGGTGACTTCGGCTCGAGCGCCAGCGCGATGGGCAACGTCACCCACAACGGCAGTGGACACTATCTCCACACGCTGTTCTGGGAGAACATGGACCCCAACGGCGGCGGCGAGCCGGAAGGCGAACTCCTCGACCGCATCGAAGAGGACTTCGGCTCCTACGAAGGCTGGAAGGGCGAGTTCGAGGCCGCCGCATCAGCCGCCGGCGGCTGGGCGCTGCTCGTGTACGACCCCGTTGCCAAGCAACTGCGCAACGTGCCGGTCGACAAGCACGATCAGGGCGCGCTCTGGGGCTCCCATCCCATCCTCGCACTCGACGTCTGGGAGCACTCATACTACTACGACTACGGCCCCGCCCGCGGTGACTTCATCGACGCCTTCTTCGAGGTTGTCGACTGGGACAAGGCTGCTGAAGAGTACGACAAGGTCGTCGGCCGCGTCGAATAAGGGGCGACACTCGACGTTTTTTTGCGGACGTACCGAGAGTTGAGCGCTGTCTGACCCGATAGCGGTTTCTCCGGCGTTAATCTCTAACGACAACGACAAAAAATATCGATGGGACAGGAGCAGACTACGGAACAGCAGGGTTACGGGAGGATATAGTTTTATAAGAAGCGCATCAGTGATGACTATTATGAGTCGCGATACCAATCGACGAGCGTTCCTGAAGCGCACCGGGGCGGTAAGCACTGTCGGTCTGCTTGGCGGGTTAGCAGGCTGTTCGACTGAACAGACCGGCGGAGACGGCGGCGACGGCGGCGACGGCAGTATGACCGGCACCGGGACCGAGTCCGGTGGCGACAGCGGCCCAGAATCGCCGGATGTGCTGATGGTCGTCGGCTATCCCCAGAGCGGTGTGCAACTGTTCAAGGACTTCTACGCCGACTACGGTGACGACGCCGCCGACATCCTCGTCACCGACGGGCTTCAGGACGGCGAACTGCCGAGCAACGTCGGCGACGACATGTCGAACGTCCGCGGCACGGCCCCGTCTGCGGCCGGCCCCGGTGTCGATACGTTCACAGAGCAGTTCACCTCCGAGTTCGATTACGACGAGGCCGGTGTGTTCACCTCACAGGCCTACGACGCGACGGCGGTCCAGATTCTCGCAAACCTGCTGGCCGGAGAAAACGACGGGCAGGCCGTCCGGGACCATATGCGCGTCGTCGCCAATCCGGGCGGCGAGTCGTACGGCCCTTCCGAGTTGCCAGCGGCCGTCGAAGCGGCCGCCGCGGGCGAAAACATCCAGTACGAGGGGGCCTCGAGTGCGGTCGACTTCGACGAAAACGGGGACATGGCCTCGGCCCAGTATCAGGTCTTTGGCTTCCAGGACGGTGGGGGCGTCGATACGCTCAGCACCGTGGACTTCAGCGCTGGCGACGACATCCCGCAGCCAGAACCGAACGGCTCCGGAAGCGACTCCGGACGGACGATCAAGTTCGGTGTGTTGATGCCCGAAACCGGCGACCTCGGGCCGCTCGGCAGGCCGATCCGCGACGGCGCGATACTTCCGGCTCTGCAACTCGAAGGCGAAGTCGATTTCGAGTTCGATTACCAAGTCGGTGACACCCAGACGCAGGCACAGGCGGGCATCGACGCGGCCAACTCCCTCGTCAGTGCGGGCTATCCGTCGATCACCGGGGCGGCCAGCTCCGAAACCTCGATACAGGTCGCACGCAACGTGCTGATTGATAGCAGCGTCGTCGGCTGTTCACCAGCGTCCACGTCGCCGACGATCACCGACCTCGAAGACAACGACTACATGTTCCGCACCCCGCCCAGCGACGCCCTGCAGGGGCAGGTTCTGGCGCAAGTCGGCGTTGACGAGCTCGGTGCATCAACCGCATCAACGCTGTATGTGAACAACAGCTACGGTCAGGCGCTACAGGAGGCATTCGCTGGCGCATTTGAAGCGGAAGGCGGGACCATCGTCAATCAGGTCGGCTTCGAGCAACAGCAGTCATCCTACACGTCTGAAATCAACAGCGCGATGAACCAGTAACTGGGCTGTCAGCGCCGCCTTTTTTTGGAGCTATCCGCCGAGGAAGTCCTGACGGACCTGCTCGTCGTCGAGGAGGACCGTTCCGTCGTCCTCGTACCGGTTCTGGCCCTGCACGAGTACGTAGCCGCGGTCACACCGCCGGAGCGCTTCCTTGGCGTTCTGTTCGACCATCAGAATCGCTGTCCCGTCGTCGTTGATGCGGTCGATGCGATCGAACATATCCTCGACGAGGTCCGGGGCGAGTCCGGCGGAGGGCTCGTCGAGCAACAGCAGGTCAGGGTCGAGCATCAGCGCCCGTCCCATCGCGAGCATCTGCTGTTGGCCGCCCGACAGCGTCCCGGCGGACTGTTCGGACCGCTCACGGAGAATGGGGAACCGGTCGTACACGTCCTCGATCCGGTCTTCCGGCACCTCGTCGAGGATGTACGCGCCCATTTCGAGGTTCTCGCGTACACTCAGTGAGCCGAAGACGTTGCCAGTCTGCGGAACGTAGCTGATACCCTCGTAAATAATTTCGTCGGGGTTGCGCTGGCTGATGTCGGTCTCGTCGAAAATGACCTCTCCGCCCATGTACGTCGTCAGGCCGAAGACGGACTTCATCACCGTCGACTTGCCGGCTCCGTTCGGGCCGACGATGACGACGTACTCGCCGTCGGCAACGTCCATGTGGACGTCGCTGAGCACCTGCAGGTCGCCATAGCCTGCATCGAGGTTTCGGATGGCGAGGAGTCGCTCGGCCGGGTCGGGGAGCGTAACGGTCTCTGACTCCGTTGCGCGCTGGCTCATACATCCCCTCCCAGATACGCCTCGAGTACCCGCTCATCCGATGTGATAGTCTCCGCGTCCCCTTCCGCGAGGACGCCCCCTTGATGCATGACGATGATGTGTTCGCAGTTGTTCATGATGACGTCCATGTCGTGTTCGACGAGCAGGAAGGTCAGCCCCTGCTCTCGGCGGAGTTCGTGGATCCGTTCCAGCAGTTTCTCCTCCAGCGTCGGGTTGACGCCGGCCAGCGGCTCGTCCAGTAGAATCATCTCGGGGTCGGTCATCAGGACCCGCGCCATCTCCAGCAGTTTCCGCTGGCCGCCAGAGAGATTGCCGGCGTTCTCGTGAGCGAGGTGATCGATCTCGAAGAACTCCAGCGTCTCCCACGCGCGGTCCCGAACAGCCGCTTCGGCTTTGATGACCTCGTCGCGAAGCCCCGGCATCACCGAGCGGACGACCGACTCCCCGACCTGCCCGCCCGGCGCGAGCATCACGTTTTCCAGAACGGTCATGTCCGACAGTTCACGCGCGATCTGGAATGTCCGAACCAGCCCGCGGTTCGCGAGAGTGTACGATGCGAGCCCCGTAATGTCCTGCCCGTCGAAGGTGACCCGACCGCCGGTCGGCTCGTGAATGCCCGTGATGCAGTTGAACGTCGTCGATTTCCCGGCCCCGTTCGGACCGATAAGGCCGGTGAGCGACCCCTCGGCCACGGAGAACGTCGCCCCATCGACCGCGACGACACCGCCGAACTCCTTTCGGAGGCCGTCGACCTCCAGTAGGGGCGAGTCGATAGCGTCACTTGTGACGGCCGGTTCCTGTCGCTCTGTGGCGTCGGGTTCACTCATCGCTCTCACCTCCGGACCCGGACTGTGGTCTGTCCAGACTCACGCTCGTCGCGGGTTCGTTCCGGTGGCCGAGCAGCCCGTCGGGCTGGTTCTGGATGATGTATATCAGCACGACGCCGATGAGGACGAACCGGAGCGTGCTGACGTTACTAATGGTGTATGCGAGGAGTGGAACCGGGTCCAGCGATGCGAACCCGGCGACCGCGTCGACGATGTTGCCGGGTGCGCGGGTGCCGCCCAGCGAGATGTTCTCCCCTAACCGAGCCGGCAGATAGAACAGCAGTCCCGAGAACGTCGCCGCTCCGATGATGCTCCCGGTGTTAGACCCGGAGCCGCCGATGATGAGCGCCGCGAACACGTAGAACGTGATCGTCGGTCTGAACTGCTGTGGGCTGACGTAGCCCGCCTGCCCACGGAACAGGACGCCGGCCATCCCCATCAGCGCACAGCCGATCATGAACGTCTTTATCTTGAACCGGCGGGTGTCTTTGCCGAGTGACTGGGTCACGGTCTCGTCCTCGCGGATCGCCTTCAGCACGCGACCGAACGGCGAGTTCGTGATGCGGGCGAGCACCCAGTAGCTCGCAGCCACGACCAACAGGAGGAGTATCCCATAGGTGAGGTTTGCCAGATTTGGCCCGGAGACACCGACGCCCTCCGCGGCAGTTACGAGCGGCTGCCCGACGCCGTTGATGAGTGTTGACGCCACTTCGTTCGCGGACTTGAACGAGATGCCGGTCGCGCCGCCGGTTCCGACCGGCACCCCGAACAGCGACACCTCGGCGAGGCCGTTCCAGTTGACGACCAGTCGAATGATTTCCGAGAACGCGACTGTCACGATAGCGAGGTAGTCGGCCTTCAGCCGGAGCGCCGGTAGCGCCGCGAGACCGCCGATGATAGCGGCCATCGCCATGCCGCCGATGAGGCCGACCCACAGCGGGAGTCCAAGCCCCGGAACTGCTCCGGCAGCCGGGTCCGTTGGCGCGGTCAGAATCGCTGTCGTGTACGCACCGACGGCCATGAATCCCGCAATACCGATGTTGAACAGGCCGGTGTACCCCCACTGGAGATTCAGTGCCAGCGCGAGAATCGCGTAGCCGCCGATGAGCACGGTTACGCTGCCGACGAAGCCAGCGGCGAGGTTCGCCCAGTTCGCCCCGCCGACAGCGATAGCCAGCACGAGCATGACGGCCCAGATCGCGCCGATGAAGCCGACCACCAGCCCTACGTCCGGGAGTGCGTCCAGACGGTCTCGGATAGTGTCAACAGTACTCATGCTGTCGACACCCCCCCGAAGATACCGGACGGGCGCAACAACAGGACGACGATGAGCACCAGAAACGCGGAGGCCCGCGTCAGCCCGGACGGCAGCCAGATCAGGGCCAGACTATCGACCAGCCCGATGAGAATCCCGCCGGCCATTGCCCCGTATATCGAGCCGATGCCACCGACGATGACGGCGGCGAAAATGAGCAGGAGCAGAATCCAGCCGAAGTTGAACGAGATCGTCCCGCTTTCCAGCACGAGCAGGTAGCCGCCGATACCCGCCAGACCGCCGCCGAGAATCCATGTGAGACGAATCACGCGCTCGGTCGGAATCCCAGTCACGCGTGCGAGGTCTTCGTTATCGGCCATCGCCCGCATTGCTTTGCCGAGCTTCGTCCGCTGTAGCAGGAGGTGGACGCCGAGCATTAACAGGAGTGAAACCACCAGCAGCGTAATTTCGTTGTCGGTGACTGATATCATCGAGAACACTGTCACTCGAAGCCCGCCGCTGGCGACCCCGCTGGTCTGTGTGCCGAAGACGAACGCGATGAGGTAGCGCAACGCGAGCGCAACACCGATTGACGCGATCAGTAAGGAGATGTTGTCCGTATCGCGCATGGGACGATAGGTGAGACGGTCGATGAGTAACACGATACCGATTGACCCGACGCCGGCGACGACAAGCCCGAGAAGCACCGGGAAGAACGTCGAAACGGTGCTCAACTGCCGCCCCGAATTGAGCATGAACAGTTCTGCAATCGGGGCCCCGGTCCCGAGGCCGGCAGTGATGTACGCGGCGACCCATCCCAGAAACGCCCCGACAGTCACCGTGTCACCGTGTGCGAAGTTGGCGAAATCAAGGATGCTGTATGTCATCGACAGGCCGATCCCGGCGAGTCCGACTGCCAATCCGACGAGCAGCCCGTCCACCACCATCGAGAGCAACGAGCCCACGGTGAGGGACCCACCCAGCAACTTGGTCCCGAGAAAGAACACGGTTGTCCCAGCAAGCTTTGCAACTAAATCCAGCAAGAGGAAGCCACTTACCGCGGCTACCACTGCTGCCCCCGGCCGGTCACCTATCACCACGCGGCCGTCTCTTGCGAACTCAGCAATTCCCATAGGTTACCGTTCGTTGGACCCTCCTCTGTAAATAACCCACCGGAAAATCGTGCGAAACAACCGTGTAGAATCCAAGCTACCGGTTTCAAAACAGGAATCGCCCCCTCCCATGGTCAGCTGTCGGGCAAGAGACCATTGGTACCACGAAACGGACAGGTGATTGGAGCCACTTCGAACGCAGTGAGTGCCGTAAGACCGAGCGCCCGCACAGCGCGCGACACCAGTCTCGGTTACCAGCGCTTTGAGCCGTCAGCGTATCGATAAATCACCGGATATCGGGCGGATACTGACTGAGAACGGCACTATTCACAGCGCTTTTATGCGGTCCATCGATGATATACGACAGATGGTACGCCTGGTCGTCGCCAGCCTCATCGTGGTTCTCCTGCTGGGAAGCGGTGCCGCGCCACTGGCGATGTCACAGCCGGCCGAGGAGAGCGTCGGCGTCCAGACGCCCGACAGGTTCGACCGAACGACGTTCCAGATAACGCTGTATCAGAACGGGTCGGCGACGTGGGCAATCGTTCACAGGACGCCGCTTGCGAACGACTCCGAGCAACAGCAGTTCGAGGAGTTCGCCGAGGAGTTCGAGCAGTCGGAGCAGCCACTGTACCGAAATTTCGTCGAGCAGTCGACGCTGCTGACACAGTACGGGACGAACGTAACCGGCCGGAACATGAGTGCAACCGACTACGACCGGTCGGCAACGGTCGACCCGCTACAGAACACCGGAACGGTGCGGATGTCGTTCCGCTGGCATAACTTTGCTGTCGTCGAGGGTGACTCCGTCGTGGTCAGCGACGTGTTCGATGGCGGGTTCTACATCGGGCCGAGCCAGTCGTTCGTCTTCGAGCGCGGCCCCGAACTGGCATTCGCCGACGTCCAGCCGGCACCCGACTCACAGAGCGCCCCTGATTCGCTCGAAAACAGCGAGAGCGTCACGTGGAACGGCGAGCAGTCGTTCAACGACCGTCGGCCCTACGTGGAACTTCGGCCACGCGAAACCGGACAGAGCGCTGGGACGGAGCAGGGCACCACAGCGGGCGGTGACACACCGGCTGAAGCCGCCAGCGGCCCGTCGTGGATGCTCCCGGCCGCTGTCGTCTTGCTCATCATCGTCGCTGGCGGTGCGACCGCGTGGCGGTCCGGCGCGCTGGGACAGGTGCGGGGAACTGACGGTGAGGACCCACCCGCTTCGACACCGTCGGCCGCTACAGAGCCGGAGCAGCCGTCGACGGCTCCACAGACCGATACGGCGGCGAACACCGACACGCAAGACGAACCGGCAGTCCCCGACGAGGAATTGCTTACCGACAGCGACCGCGTCCGCAAACTGCTGGAGGAAAACGGCGGCCGGATGAAGCAGGTCGACATCGTCGATAGCACCGACTGGTCGAAATCGAAGGTGAGCATGCTCCTCTCCGATATGGAAGACGACGGCGACATCTCGAAGCTCAGAGTCGGCCGCGAGAACATCATCAGTCTCGCCGGTCAGGAACCCGACGCCGCAGGGTCGCCATTCGATGACGAGTGAGAAACCAACACAGGGCGGGGCTGAAACGCAATGATTATACGTATCTCCTCGCTACGAATATGTGTACGCTCCGTTGGTGTAGTCCGGCCAATCATATCACCCTCTCACGGTGATGACTAGGGTTCAAATCCCTGACGGAGCATTTCTTCCGATTCAGCGAAGACACAGTTACCGCTGTCTGTGACCGACAGTATTTGTGTCTTCCAGTCCAATCGGGCGGTATGCGCGTCGCGGTAGTCACCGTCGGAGACGAACTGCTCAGTGGCGAGACGGTCAACACGAACGCTGCGTGGCTGGGACAACAGCTCGCAGAGTGTGGCGTCACTGTCGGCCGGACCACGGTCGTCCCCGACGAGATATCGGACATCGCTCGCGTGGTCAACGAGTATCACGCGGAGTTCGACGCCGTCATCGTCACCGGCGGTCTAGGGCCGACGCACGACGACAAAACCATCGAGGCCGTCGCCGCAGCGTTCGGGCGGGATGTCGTCGAGAGCGAGGACGCCATCGCGTGGCTGGAGGAACACGGCGGGTACACGCGTGACGACCTGACCGACGGGACGGGGGAAGTACCGGAGGGGTCCCGTGTCTTGCCAAACCACGAGGGCGTCGCGCCCGGCTGTGTCGTCGAGAGCTGTTATGTCCTGCCGGGCGTGCCGGCCGAGATGAAGCGGATGTTCGAGGAGGTCGCAGAGGAGTTCGCTGGCGAGCAGCGGTACGTTCGCACTGTCGACGCCGCCGAGCCCGAGAGCGCACTACTGGACCGACTGGCGGAGGTACAGGAGCAGTTCCCGGTCAAAGTCGGAAGCTATCCGGGTGACAACGTAACCGTCCGGTTCGAGGGGACAGAAGAGGAGCTAGTCGAAGAGGCGGCCGCATGGTTCAGCGAACGCGTCGAGTCACCGACGGCTGAGTGACTACCGGTAGAGGTGGTTCAGCCAGAGAAACGTCAGGAGCAGGCCACCAAGCGTGATGGCCGCACCGGACGCGTTGATAATTCCCGTCTGAACGCCGCTCTGAAGTACAACTGACATAGCAGTGGATTCTTCCCGGGGTGGCTTGAAAGGCACGCTCCCGGGCCTCTTTTGCCGCGGGGTCGCGTAGTGACGGCGAATGCGACGAATCGGTGTCGTGGTCAACCCCATCGCTGGCATGGGTGGCCGCGTCGGCCTCAAGGGAACTGACGGGAAGGTCGCGGAGGCACGCCGCCGCGGCGCGGAGCAACGCGCACCGGACCGCGCACGGACGGCGCTGGAATCACTCGCGGAAGTGGGAACGGACGTGGAACTGCTCGCGTACGGCGAACCGATGGGAGCAGGTATCGCTCGTGAGGCAGGGTTCGATCCGACGGTCGTTGGCGCTCCGGCGAGCGCTGACGGGACAACGAATGAGGACACCCGAGATGCGGTTCAGGCGTTCGTTGAGGCGGATGTGGACGCGATCCTGTTCGTCGGTGGCGACGGCACGGCCGTCGACGTAGCGACGACTCTCGATGAACTGGACGCTGCGGTCCCGATTCTAGGCGTTCCGGCTGGCGTCAAGGTGTACTCCTCTGTATTTGGTGTATCGCCGCGGGCGGCCGGGCGCATCGTGGCTCGCTTCTCCGAGACGGAGCGTGCGGAGGTCAACGACATCGACGAAGATGCCTTCAGGGGCGGGGAGGTCGTCACGGAGCTTCGGGCTGTGGCAGCGGTCCCCGTCGCTGACCAGCGCCAGTCGGCCAAGCAGTTGGGGGGCGGCAGCATCGAGTCACTCGCCGAGAGCGTCGCTGACGCTGTTGAACCGGGCGTCACGTACGTCCTCGGTCCGGGGAGCACGGTGGGCGCTATCAAGCAACAACTGGGCTTCGACGGAACTACGCTCGGCGTGGACGTGTGGCGCGACGGTGCGGTGCTGGTCCGCGACGCCGCCGAGTCGGACATCCTCGATGCCCTTGGCGACCGAAACGTCATCGTGGTTTCGCCAATCGGCGGACAGGGGTTCGTGTTTGGCCGAGGAAACCAGCAGCTATCGCCGGCGGTCATCAGGCAGTGTGACCTCGAAGTCGTCGCCTCGCGGCGGAAACTGGACGGCATCGGCACGCTTCGCGTCGACACCGGCGACTCGGAACTGGATGCGAAACTGCGTGGCTGGATACGGGTTCGCGTCGGCCGCCACGAGCGCAGGCTGGTCGAAGTCGTGTGAGACCGCCATAGCCGGGAGACACTACCCATGATATATCGGCTGCGGTATTTTATCATGTATAGTCAAGATTAAGGTATCTCCCGCCCCACAAAGGACATATGGAAACCCGGAAAGTCCAGCGATTGGGACCGTCGACGCTCGCGATGACGTTGCCCGCGGAATGGGCTAGTGAACACGATGTCGAAAAGGGCGACGAGGTGTCGCTACGGATGGGCGGTAAAGGCACGCTGACAGTTATGCCGGAGTCCGTCCAGACGGAGGAATCAGAGGCCATCATCTACGCGGAGAATCTCGATGCCGCTTCTGTCGAGCGGGCCATCGTCGCTCAGTACGTCCTCGGCCGGCGCGTCATCCACGTCGAAGCCCCTGAAGGCGAGACGCTGGAATCCTCCCACATCAACGCCGTCTACAACGCCGAAACCCAGCTAATGGGCCTCGGCGTCATCGAGGAGACACCCGACCGGATCGCGATTCGCTGTTCTGTCGACCCGGAGGACTTCACGCTCAACAACCTCCTCGAACGGCTGGAATCGACCGGCTCGACAATGCGAAACGAGGCGGTGAAGTCACTCGCCCACGGCAACCCGGACCTCGCCCAGCGGGCGCTCAACCGCGAGCGACAGGCCAACAAGATATTCGTCCTCTTGCTTCGGCTCATCTTCACGGCCTACCAGAACCCGAACCTCGCACGGGCTATCGGCCTCAACGACGGCTTCCCGCTCATCGGCTACCGCTCCATCGCGAAGAACCTCGAACTGACCGCCGACAACGCCGAGGACATCGCCGAGATTGCGCTGGAGACCGACGACCACTCGCTCAACGTCGACAGCTCGACGATGCGCCGCATCCGCGAATTCACCGATCAAGTCAACGACATCACCGAACTGGCGGTTCAGGCGGCCGTCGACCGCAACTACGACACCGCGATTCAGGTCCGAGAGCTGTACAAGGACATCGGCGACAAGGAACACGAAATCCTCGACGACCTGCCGGAGATGGACAACGAGGCGCTGCTGGAAGTCCGTGAAGTGCTGGTCAGCCTCCAGCAGACGGCCGAGTTCGCGGTCCGGAGCGCCGAGATCGCGACGAACCTCGCACTCAACGAGGAGTCCGAACACACGACCATCGAATAGCTCGGTACTGTCGGACGTGGCCGACTGGCTACGGCCTCCTACCCGAGAAGCCCGCCATCGTCGGTTTCTGTTTCAGTCGGCGTGGCAGTATCAGTTTCAGTCGTAGCTACAGACTCAGTCGGAGTTGGCGTAGCTGTGTCAGTCGCAGTCTCCGTTTTGCTGCCGTCCAGTAGGCCGTCGTCCGTTTCTGTGTCCTCGCCGCCCAGTAGCCCGTCGTCTGTCTCTGTCTCCGTGTCGCTCGGTGTCGGGGTCGCCGTCGATTCACTGTCTGTCGTCGAACTAGCTGACCCGTCGCCGGAATTGTTAGCGGCCTCGTCGCCGGTCGGATACTGTGCCTTGTTGCCGAATATATCCGTCTCGATTTCCTGCTGGTAGTCGATGGAATCGAGGTCGACTCGGAACTGCTCGTTGCCGCCCTCAAGCACGAGATAGAAGTCGATGTAGAGGTCCGTCCGCTGATTGCGCTGGAGATGGGTCGCCCACCAGCGGTCCAAGTTCTCGTTCTGGATGGCGGTGTTCGCTTCGAGGGTCGTCTCTTCACCGGGACTGAGGACGTAGCTGCGGTCCGTTTCGCCCTCGCCGACGGTCACGTCGTTCATCCGAATGGTGTAGCCGATCTTAGTGATCGTGTAGGGGTACGGCTTGGGATTGTACACGTCGAACGCGAGGTCCAGCGGCGTCTCGGACTGAGTGATGTGCTCCTGCTCCCACGCGCCGCGGGTCTCGTTGATGTAGAGTACGGGGTCCGATACGAGCGGCTGGTCAGCCTTAACGGGGCGCGTCTCGGTGGAGTTGAACTGGCTCAAGAGGTCTGTCTGGATGGTTCGTTCCTGACTGAAAGACACTGACCGACCGCCGAGCGTCGAGAACGTGACGGTGGCGTCGATACCGACCGTCGTCGTCTCGCCGTTGTCGATGTGGGTGACCCACCACGGCGGGATGCGGTCGTTTTGCATCTCGGTGCTGAACTGCAGCGTCGAGTTTCCAGTACCGAGTCCGACGCCCTGCTTGGCCCCTTGTGCCATCTCGACACCGTTCATCGAAACGGTGTAATTGACTCCGACGCCGCCCAACTGCACGCCAACGGGGTTGGGATTGTTCACGGTCAGGTTCGTCGCCACAGCGGTCGTCTGGTTCGAGACGCCCGCGAAGTGGTTATCGACGGACGCGACGCTGGGTGTGCCCAGAACGCCGAGCGCGACGCTCCCGCCTACGGCAGTGGCAGCCACGACGACTAGGACGCCAACTATTTTCAACCGACCCATCGTTGCACGTCCATCTGCTACGGGGAGGTATATGTCCTGTGGCCCCAGCCCGAATGAACTAAGTGGGCAACACCGAAAGCGTCGTACATGAGTTCCAAGGCGTCCAAAAGCGACATGGGAACGGGCTTGGCCCTGCTGTTCGGGTTCGTTTCGGTCGGTGCGGCCGTGGTCACAGCAACCAACAGCTACAATTACGCGATCCGTCACGCACAGGAACTTGAGACCGGGAACCTCCTCGTGACTTCGGGCGGCGCGTTCGGACTCGCGATGCTGGCCGCGGCCGTGGCTATCGTGGCGATTCACGCCTACGACGCCTGATTGCGACGCATAGTATCAGTCGAGAGACTGTGAAGGGAACCGTTAAAAACGCTGAGACCGTATCTCTGGTATGGCCGATTACAGCGAGGAAGACCGACGCATTCTCGAATATCTCCGGGACAGCGTCTCGCGTGGGGAGAGCTACTTCCGCGCGAAGAACATCGCTGAGCAGCTCGGCCTCTCGTCGAAGCAAGTGGGAGCACGGCTGCCCCGCTTAGCTGAAGAGGCCGACGAGGTCGAGATCGAGAAGTGGGGGCGGGCACGGTCGACGACGTGGCGTGTCACGCCGACTGGATAGCCGGCACCGGGTTTTCGGCACTGCGACAATCGGTGGATTCATCGGCCAGCAGTCCTCAGTACTTCCCATGACTGTCCGGGCCGAGCGAACGATGACTGTGCCGGCCACACCGGAGCGTGTCTGGGAATTCATCACCGACCCTGATAAACGAGCCCGGCCGATTAGTGTTGTCACAGACTGGGAGATAATCGACGATACGCACGCGAACTGGTCGATCGAACTCCCGATACCGGTGGTCAGCCAGACGATGACGGTGAAAACCGAAGACGTCGAACAGCGCCGCCCGGAGTACGCTCGCTTCATCGGTCGCTCGAAAGTGATGACCGTCCAAGGCGAACACGAACTCGAGGAAACGGATGACGGCGGCACGCAACTGACAAACCGGTTCATCGTCGACGGCAAACTCCCCGGCGTCGAGCGGTTTTTCAAGCGGAACCTCGACGACGAGATGCAGAACCTCGAACAGGCGCTGCGGGACGACCTCGAAGTCGAAGCATGAGACTCACGCTTGCCCAGATAGACGTCTCATCGGACTCGGTGGCCGAGAACGTCGGCCGCGCAACGACCGCGATCAGGGATGCGGCCGCGGACGGCGCGGACCTCGTCGTGCTCCCGGAACTGTTCAACGTCGGCTACTTCGCGTTCGACCGCTACGCCCGCGAGGCCGAAGGGCTGGACGGCGAGACACTCAGCCGGGTCCGCAGCGTCGCCGCGGAGCAAGACGTTGCGGTGCTGGCCGGCAGCATTGTCGAGGACCTCGAAGCCAGCGCCGACAGCGGGTTCGACGTACCAACCCCAGAAGGACTGGCGAACACAGCCGTGTTCTTCGACCGTGACGGGGAGCGCCGGGCGGTGTACCGCAAGCATCACCTGTTCGGCTACGATTCCGCCGAATCACAGTTGCTCGAAGCCGGCCGGACAATTCCGACTGTCGACTTCGAGGGATTTACCGTCGGCATTACCACCTGTTACGACCTCCGATTCCCGGAGCTGTACCGCCATCTCGTCGACGAGGGGGTGACGCTGACGCTCGTTCCCAGCGCGTGGCCCTATCCGCGCGTCGAACACTGGAAACTGTTCGGTCGCGCTCGCGCCGTCGAGAACCAGCTGTACGTCGCCGCCGCTAACGGCGTCGGGCAGTTCGAGGACGCGGAGCTGCTGGGCCGGTCGACGGTGTATGACCCGTGGGGAACGACGCTTGCCAGTGCCGACGACGACCCGGCATTGGTGACCGCCACCCTCGACCCCGCTCGCGTCGATCAGATTCGCGAGGAGTTCCCAGCGCTTGCCGACCGCCGGGCGGATTGGGCGTAACTGCAATCGTCGTTTTACAAAAAGCGGTCTTTGAGCGTACGCTGTCATTATACCCCTCTCAGGACGAGTACTCCCCGTATGGCTTCGCGAATCAGGGTCCTCGCTGTCGTCGGTCTCCTCCTCCTCGCCGGCTGTGCCGGTCTGGGCGGAAGCGGCGATGCAAGCGAGGCACAGGGCGGCGGTGACGGCGCACAGATGTCGAGCGGCGGCGACGGGTCGAGCCAGCCCGTCAAGGCAGATGCCACGGCGAACACCGGTGAGAGCGGGGATATTCAGGCCGGCGACGCCGCGGCGGACCGGGCCATCATTCGCAACGGGCGGATGGTCGTCGAGGTGAAGAACTACTCCACGACAGCCGATGCAGTCGCCGCCCGCGCTCGGACGTCCGGCGGGTACGTGAGCGACTCCAACCGCGAACTCCACCGCAGCGACGGCAAGGCGTGGTACACCGGCTACATCGTCGTCAGAGTGCCAAGCGAGGAGTACGAACCGACGCAGTCGATGGTGCGCGAGCAGGGGACGGTCCGCTCCGAGGAGACCACGACGAAGGATGTCACCGACCAACTGGTCGACCTCGAAGCGCGGCTGACCAACCTCCGGGAGCGCCGTGACCGACTGCGGACCTTCTATGAGCAGGCAAACAGCACGGAGGAACTGCTCCGCATCGAGGAGGAGCTATCGTCGGTCCAGAGCGACATCGAGCGACTGGAGGCCAAGAAGCGTTCGCTCGAACAGCGGGTGGCCTACTCGACGCTGCGTGTCGAGATTCACGAGCCAGCGCCGGAGCCGTCGGCTCAGCAAGTGCCGTACCACGAACGGTCGCTGGTCTCGGCGTTTCTCTCGTCGGTGACTGACGTGTACGTGTTCACCCGCGGCTTGCTCGTGACTGCCGCGAGCCTCGCGCCGTGGCTCGTCGTCCTCGCCGTCCCAGTCGTCGGTGGTCGACGACTTCTTCGGAGTCGGTCACTCCCGCTACTTGGCCGACGTGATGAGTCGGAGTCTCCCACAGAGAGTGTGGGCGGAGATGACGGCCCACAGCAGGGACCCGCTGAGGAACTGGCTGAGGAGTCGCCGGACGACGACGCGTAGCTGCAACCCGACACCGGGCCTTTTTTGCGTGTGCACTCGCTACGAGTAGCTGCCGGCAAGGCGCTTTTCACGTCGATGCCGGCGCTAACGCCCGTCTCGCTGCTCGGCCACTCGGCGTCGCTCGTCCGCCAAGGCTGTCCGGACAGCCTTTTACTCCTCTCCCGGAGTCGACCCTTTCGCCTCTCCTCGCCTTTCTCGCCCGCCAGTCACTCGCTTACTACTAACTCCGTATTTGTCGCGGACAATAGGGATGCTAGTCAGATAGTATATTACTGTAGAGTGATAAGACTTATTCCGGACCCGGTTAGCCGGATTGCTATGAACCTCTCTCAGTCATTATGGGAGATTCGTGGCGGTCTTCGTCGCCGGTTCGCCGTTGATCCGCGAGCGCTTGCCGTGTTTCGGATGGTCCTCGGACTGTGTCTCATCGTCGATGTATTCTCCCGACTCACGCACCTGACCGCATTTTACACGGCCAGTGGTGCGCTCCCACGGCCGGTCCTCCAGCAGCTATACCCGTCTGTGACACCGTATTCGCTACTGACAGTCTCGGGGACTGCTTGGGTCCAGTTCGGACTGTTCGTCGTGACAGGACTGGCAGGGGTCGCGCTACTGCTCGGCTACCGACCGCGCCTATCTGCGCTGCTCTCACTCGTGTTACTGGTGTCCATTCACATTCGAAACCCGTTCGTTCTCAACGCAGGTGATACCCTGCTTCGGCGGCTCCTGTTCTGGAGCCTGTTGCTCCCGCTGGGAACCGCCTCATTCTCATCAGTCGGAGAGTCAGAGGCAGGACCCATCGCGACCGCCGCAACGGTGGGGACACTGCTACAGGTGGTGGCCGTTTACAGTACGAACGCGCTCGTGAAGCTCCGCGGGGACCGTTGGCTCGATGGGACCGCTGTGCGGTACGTGTTCGAACTCGACCACATCACCATCGGACTCGGGAACGCCTTGGGGGGATGGCCGCTCCTCTTGACCGTATTGGACTGGACGTGGCTCGCGATGCTCGTCGGTGCGCCGTTGTTGATTCTCCTGACGGGACGCCGCCGGACGGTTCTGACCGTCGGGTTCATTGGCGCGCATCTCTGTATGGCCACGGTGCTTCGCTTGGGGCCGTTTCCACTGATCTGTATCAGCGGGCTGCTCCTGTTTCTCCCGCCTGATGTCTGGGAGACGCTCTCCCGAGCCGTCCCTGAAACAGTCCCTTCGCTGCGCTTCCATCGGCCGCGGCGCTCCGTCACTACTGCACTTCCTGCTCGTTCAGTGGTATCCGGGGTTGCCGTACTCGCGGTCATCACCCTGCTCACGATCAACGCTGTCGCGGTGGGGTTCGTCGATGCACCCGCTGGAACCCCGGACCGCGTCGAAGACCGGAGCTGGGATATGTTCGCGCCGGCACCGAGCGAACAGACGTGGTGGTACGTCGCCCCTGCGACGCTGGACTCTGGGACCCGGATAGACGCGCTCACCGGCGGCCCGGTCGATACCACCCGACCAGCCGACGCGGCGAGCCGGTTTCCGGGGATGCGATGGAAGAAATTCCTCGGTGACACGCGCCACAGGCCGCAACTCAGGCGGGCACTGGCGACGTACTTCTGCACGCGGTGGAACCGAACTCACGACGACAGAATGGAACGCGTCACGCTTGCGTTCATGACCGAACGAACGCGATTCAATGCGTCTGAGCGTGTCGAACGGACGACGCTGGGGACCTACGAATGCGCCTGAAACGAGACGACCGCCCGCTGACCTCGGGCCTACCGCTCTCGCTCGCGGTCCAGCGCTTCTCGGAAGTGTTCGGGCGTAATCTCCACTTCATCAGCGTTCTCGGTGGCCTCCTCAGGGCCGTATGCGGACGCGACTTCCCGAATCGCTAACATCGACGCCTCGCGGACGACGGCCTCCAGCTGTGCGCCGGAGAACTCCCCTGTCTCTGCCGCGAGCTCTTCGAGAGACACGGCCTCAGCGAGTGGTTTGCCCTCGGTGTGGACGGCGAGAATCTCTTCGCGGGCTGCCCGGTCGGGGTTCGGGACCTCGACGTGCTGTTCGAGACGGCCCGGTCGCAACAGCGCGTCGTCAATCATGTCCCGGCGGTTTGTCGCGGCCAGCACGACCAGATTGGGGTTCTCCGTGATGCCATCCAGTTCCGCCAGCAGCTGTGAGACGACGCGCTCGGTGACCTCGTTGCCCTGCCCGCGGTGACTGGCGATGGCGTCGATCTCGTCGAGGAAAATAATGCTCGGCGCGGTCTGGCGGGCGCGCTCGAACAGTTCCCGCACAGCTTCCTCGCTTTCCCCGACGTAGCGGTCCATGATTTCGGGGCCGGCGACGTGGATGAAGTTCACGTCGCTCTCGCCGGCGACAGCCCGAGCGAGCAGCGTCTTGCCGGTCCCCGGCGGGCCATACAGGAGGATGCCACTCGGCGGATCGGTGTTAGTCGCGGTGAACAGCTCGCCGTACGACAGCGGCCACTCGATGGTCTCGGTCAGCGTCTGTTTGACCTCTGACAGCCCGCCCACGTCGTCGAAGGTCGCGCTCGGCGACTCGGCGACGTACTCCCGCATCGCGCTCGGGTCGACCGTGGCGAGTGCGCTCTCGAAGTCCTCGCGGTGGACATCGCCGTCGTCGCGGTCAGCCCGGAGCGCGGCCATCGCGGCCTCGGTAGTCAGCGACGCGAGGTCCGCCCCCACGAAGCCGTGGGTTTGTGCGGCGATGCGGTCGAGGTCCACGTCCTCGTGCAGCGGCATGTCCCGCGTGGTGACATCCAGAATCTCGCGGCGGCCGTGCTCGCCGGGCACGCCGATTTCGATCTCGCGGTCGAAGCGGCCGCCGCGGCGCAGCGCCGGGTCGATGGCGTCGACGCGGTTCGTCGCGCCGATGACGACGACCCGGCCTCGGTCTTCGAGGCCGTCCATCAGCGTGAGCAACTGAGCGACGACGCGGTTCTCCATGTCGGCGTCCTCGTCGCGGGAGCCGGCGATGGAGTCGATCTCGTCGACGAAGAGGATTGCCGGTGCGTTCGCCTCGGCTTTCTCGAAGGCCTCCCGCAGGCGCTCCTCGCTTTCGCCCTTGTACTTCGAGACGATTTCGGGGCCGGAGATGGTGTCGAAGTAGGCGTCGACCTCGTTTGCCACCGCCCGCGCGATGAGGGTTTTCCCCGTTCCGGGCGGACCGTGCAGGAGGACGCCGCTTGGCGGGTCGATACCCAGACGGCGGAACTCCTCGGGTTCGGAGAGTGGCATCTCTATCATCTCGCGGATGCGGTCCAGTTCCTCGTCGAGGCCGCCGATGTCCTCGTAGCTCACCTCGGACTCCGTCTCGGCGGTCGGTGTGTTGGCCGCTGTCGGCTCGCCGGACGACGACTGGCCCCCGTCACTGCCGCCGTCGAGGCCCGGCAGCACCGTGACCGCAGTCGCGTCGGTGACCCGAACGGGCCCCGAGGGCGAGGTCTTGCGGACGAGGAACGTTCCCAACCCCTCGATGTGCGTCCGCTCGTCGGCTTGGATGATCTGGTCGACCAGCCGCTTTCTGACCAGACTCTCGTAGTCCTCGCTGCCCGGCATCGGTTCGACCGGCTGGACGGCAATCTCGGTGGCCTCAGAGACTGATCCGCTAGTCACTGTGACCGTGTCGCCGATATTGACGCCGGCGTTCGCCCGGGTGTCCGAGTCGATGCGGACGAACGAGCCGTCGTCGTCCGCCGGCCAGACTTTCACGACGGTCCTGCCGTCGCCCTCGATGATGACGGGCGACCCGCTCAACACCCCGAGTTCGGTCCGTGCGGACTCCGGCAATCGTGCGATACCGCGCCCGGCGTCGCGCTTGTTCGCACCCTCGACCGTGAGTTCGACACCGGCGTCAGCGGCTCCGCTCATGCCGCCTTCTTGCAATCCGACTCCCTTGAGGGTTCCCGTTGTGTTGCGGGAAAATAATATACGGGCGGCCGTCGGAATTTCAGGTATGGTTGTCCAGACCGAGCGAGACGAGGTCACGTGGTACAAATGCGAGACCTGTGGCCTGATGTTCGACGACCAGAGCGACGCGCGCCAGCACGAGGAGAACTGTGACGACGAAGACCCGTCCTACATCCAGTAACGGTCCTCGCCCCGCGGTCACGCCCGCCCCACCACAGAGTTACGCCTCGACGATTTCGAAGCTCCGCTCGCCGAGTTCGTCCTCCTCGAAGACGAACACGCGGCCGTTCGTCACGTCGTAGTCCACCTCGACCTCCGTTCGCATCTGATTGTCCCGGACCGTGACCCCCGGGAACAGTTCGTCTTTTTCGCCGTCATCAAGGATGACCCGTCCGACACCTGTCTCTTCGAGGATGTCATCGTGCGTGCGCAGGTCGTTGACGTACACGAGGATACCAGACGTCTCCGTCTCGTCGGTTATCAGGACGTGTGTGTCTTTCCCCGGCGCTGTCTGGATACTCCCCTCGACCGTCGTTGGGACGCCGTGATAGAACGCCTGACGACCGTCGAGGTACTCCACGACGACGCCGTCCTCGGTCAGCTCGACCGAGACGGTGTCCGGTGCGATGTCCGACCGGTTGCTCATACTGCCAGTTCCGGCGGCGCGCTCAAAAGTGACGCGTTGTTGGTTTCGACCAGCGGTCGCCCGGCGGCCCGCGTCGGCGACGGGTGCGAAAGGGACTAGTGACTCGCCTGTCTCCGTCTCATCATGACGAAGACCCTCGTCGTCGGCCTCGACGGTGCGAGCTGGGAACTGCTTGACCCGTGGATCGAGGCCGGCACGCTCCCGAATCTGGCCGCGCTGCGGGACGCCGGAACATGGGCGGGGACGCGGAGCTGTCTGCCGCCCGTGACCTTCCCGAACTGGAAGTGCTACTCCTCGGGCAAGGACCCCGGAGGGTTCGGCGTCTTCTGGTTCGAGAACGTCGACCTCGCCGCGGGTGAAATCAACGTGATGAACGGCGGCGACTACGACACCGCCGAGCTGTGGGACTATCTCAACGACGAGGGGCAGTCGGCCGGCGTCGTCAACATGCCGACGATGTACCCCCCGCGGGACATCGACGACTTTGTCGTCGCCGGTGGGCCGGACGCAGTCGAGGGCGAGTACCGCTCGATCAGTTCCGGCTACACGTCGCCGCCGGAACTGGCGGAGGAACTCGAAAGCCGGTTCGATTATAGCGTCCACCCGGACCCGCTGCTGTCCTCGAACGACGAGCGCGGCGCGGAGGTCGAGGCCATTCTGGACCTGCTGGAGACGCGCTTCGAGGTAGCGACCACGCTCATGGACGAACGGGACCTCGATTTCGTCCACGTGACACTGTTCTACCTCAACGTCCTCCATCACTTCTTCTGGGACGACGAGCCGAGCCTGCGCGCGTGGCAGATCGTCGACGAGTGGGTCGGCCGGCTTGAGGACCGCGAGGACCTGAACCTCGTACTGATGTCAGACCACGGCTGTGACGCCACCCAGACGGAATTCTACATCAACGAGTGGCTGGCCGAAAACGGCTATCAAGTCCGGGATACGAGCGTCGACGCCCTCCTCACCCGAATCGGGCTCGACCGCGAGAACCTGCTTGCAGTGGCGAAGCGGGCCGGACTGGTGGACACGCTCGCCCGTATCGTTCCCGAATCCATCCAGCAGTTGGTCCCACAGAAAGACGGTGTCAAACGGGATCGTAAGCTGGAAGCGATTGACCTAGAACGGACCAAAGTCGTCGCGAGCGGACAAGGGCCAGTGTACATCAATCCCCGATTCGACGTCGAATCGGTCCGTGAGTCGCTCATAGCTGACCTCCGCGAAGTCGAGGACGAACACGGCCCGCTATTTACTGACGTGTACAGGGGCGAGGACGTGTACAACGGCCCGTACGTCGACGACGGCCCCGAGGTCGTCGTCGATCAGCGACCGGGCGTCCACGTCAACGATGGCATCGGCGGCGGGACTATCCAGAGCGGTCCGGACCGCTGGGCGGCAGAGAACACGCCCTACGGAATCTTCGTCGCCAGCGGCCCGGATTTCGAGCCACAGGGCGAACTCGACCGTATCAGCATCCTCGATATCGCGCCGACGGTGTTGGCCGCCCACGGCTGTGCCGTCCCGACTGACATGCGCGGCGAGGTCCTCCCGGTGTTCGATGAGGACCCTGCCGTCGGCGAGCGCGACCCGCTTAGTGTCGAGGACGCCCTCGGAAGCGATGACGGCGATGCCGTCGAGGACCGGCTGAAACAACTGGGATACATGGAGTAGCCATCTCCGTGAGAGCGACTGGCGGTGAATGAGTGAACCCAATGGGATAAGTAGCCGCTCCCGATACACTCCGGTATGGTTAGCATCGATCTGAACAACAGCCAGCGAACGATGCTTACGACGCTGGTAAACAGGTATCAACAGACCGGTGAGGCGGTTACCGGCGAGACAATCGCGGAGGAGATCGACCGGAACCCCGGAACGGTGCGGAACCAGATGCAGAGTCTGACCTCGCTGGGGCTTGTCGAGGGGATTCCCGGGCCGACAGGCGGATACAAGCCCACATCCGAGGCTTTCGACGCAATCGACCGCCAGCAGCTAGACGAGGCCGAGAGCGTCGTCGTCGCCCACGACTACGAACGCGTCGACGTCACCGTCGAGGAAATCAACTTCACGAACGTCCACGACCCGGAGAAGTGCCGCGCTCGGTTCCACCTCCAGAGTTCGGTGCAGGACTTCAGCGAGGGACAGGCCGTCATTCTGGGACCAACGCCGATTTCAAAACTCGTCGTCGCCGGGACGGTTGTCGCGGTCGACGAATCGAACAGCGAAATCCTTCTTGATGTCGCGAAAATCGACGCCCCTGTCGAAGAACCGAACAAGTAGGCGATCCGTACAGCCGGCAGGCTGAGACAGTTGCCTCAGGAGTCGTGATTCAGGGGTCGACCCGGTCGATCCACAGCGTCGGCGTCTCTATCTCGTCTTCGGTGGGGAGGGTGTCCGGCGAGTCCCAGACGCGCCCAGCCGCAGCAACGCCGCGAGCGTCGGCGACCGTGTCGAAGAACGCCTTCCCGCGTTCGTACTGCTGGCGTTTCATCCCGAGGCCGAGCAGCCGGCGCATGAGCGACGCGATGGGGCCACGCCCCTGTCGGCGCTCGTCGACTTTCCGCCGCAGGTCGTCGTACTCGTCGTCGAAAGCGCGGTCCATCAGCAGTTCCGCGTACCCCTCGACAGCGGTCATCGTCGTGTCGAGTTCGCCCAGCGTCGCGCGGTCGATGTTGCCGTCGGTGAGATTGTCGATAGCGTCCTCCATCGCCGTTTCGAGGTGGTCGGAGAGCCACGGGGCCGCGCCGAACTCCGCTGCGTGGGTGACCTCGTGGAACGCGATCCAGCGGCGGAAGCGGTCCCGCTCGACGTTCAACTGGTCGGCGACTCGGTGGATGTTGGGGCGCACGAAGTACAGCGCATGGGCGTCGTTGTCCGCAAGCAAGACGGGGTCGTACTGGCCTAAAACGTTGTTTCCGAGGAACGAGAGCGCAACGGCCATCGACCCAGTGTTGACCATGCGCGCGATGCCGGGGATGTACTCGGCCTGCTGTTCGATTGGTTCCATCACGCGGCTGAACGTAGCGACGTTAGCGTCGATCCAGTGGTGGCGGTTCTGGATCTCGACGGTTTCGGGCAGGTCAAAGGCGAGTTCGCCGACCTCCCGGACGCGGTCTCTGGCGTCCCGAACGTCGGTGGCATAGCCGTCGCGTTCGGGCGTCTCGACGGTGAGGTCGCCTGTGTCTGTCGCGCCCTTCGCGGCGTCGGCGACGGCGCCCCAGTCGATGGGGCCATTACCGGTCGCACCGGCGACAGCCTGAACGCTGTGATATAATCCCATACGTCTGAAATGTGGCGGGAGAAAATAGGCCTTCTCCCTGTGAAAACGGCCACCGGCGTTCGGTTCGCGGCCGAGGAAAGCGCGAGACGGAGGCCCTTACAAATCTCCGTCGCTGTCGGCAGCGTCCTCCGACCCGCCGAGATACAGGCGCAGGACGACCGCGACGAGCGCGACAGCACCGAGTACTGCCAGCGCGAGGCGACCGACGCTACGGCCACCGTCGGCCACAGCATCCGACCCATCACTCGATTCGTCCGTCCGGGACCGCGACCACCGCGATTTTCGCTCCGATTCGTCGGCATCGTCGGGAGCGCTGAACGGGGCGTTCGCAGTGAACTCAGCGCCGTCGAGATGCAGTTCGAGGAAGGTGAATTCTGCCATAGTGACAGTTCGACGCCGCGGCTCTTAGCCGTGGCGGTACCAGAGCACCGTTGGAACGGTCCCCGACCGTGCGCCGTCCGCTGTTTTCATGACCATGGGGGAACTATTCCGCGTATGGACACACGACGACGTGATTTTCTGGAATCGCTCCTGACAACGCCCGGCCCGTCGGGGTACGAAGCCGACAGCCAGCGGGTGTGGCTCGACTACGTCAGCGAGTTCGCCGACGAGGTCCGGACGGACGACTACGGTAACGCCGTCGCGAAAGTCGAGGGCGGCGACACGACTGTCGCACTCGCGGGGCACGGCGACGAGATCGGCTTCATCGTGCGGGACTTCACCGACGACGGGTTCGTGAAACTGGGCCGCATCGGCGGCTCGGACAAGACCGTCTCGCGCGGGCAACACGTCACCATTCACACGGCCGACGGCCCTGTCTCGGGCGTCGTGGGGCAGACGGCGATTCACCTCCGGGATTCGGACGACGACTCCGTGCCGGAGATCGCCGAACAGCATGTCGACGTGGGAGCCGAGGACGGCGACGAAGTGGAATCGCTCGTCGACCGCGGCGACCCAGTGACGTTCGTCCAGACGCTGAGCGAACTCGAAAACGGCCGCCTCGCTGCACGGGGGATGGACAACCGCATCGGCATCTGGGCTGCTGCGGAGGGACTCCGCCGTGCGGCAGAAACCGGTGCGGACGCAACGGTGTACGCCGTCTCCACGGTGCAGGAGGAAGTCGGCGTGCAAGGAGCGAAGATGGTCGGGTTCGATCTTGCGCCCGACGTCGCCATTGCGGCTGACGTGACCCACGCGACCGACGCGCCGGGTTCGCCCGGCAAGGCCGACACCGGTGTCGAACTGGGCGACGGGCCGGTCGTTGCCCGCGGGAGCGCAAACCATCCGGTCGGCGTCGACGCGCTCCGCGAGACGAGCGAGGCCGAAGACATCGACATCCAGTTGCAGGCGACGGGGACGCGCACGGGGACTGACGCGGACGCCTTCTACACCTCACGCGGTGGGATCCCGTCGGTCAACGTCGGCCTGCCGAACCGCTACATGCACACGCCGGTCGAGGTCATCGACCCTGACGACCTCGATGCGCTCGCGGACCTGCTGGCCGGCTTCGCCGTTCGAGCGGCCGACCGAGCGCCCTTTAGCGTCGACGTGTAGGACAGCGGGCCAGTGGTTTCTGTCCCACCACGCAAACGGTACGTTTAAGCGGCCATCACTATCCAAACCGTACATGAGTGGACGACCGCTGGATGTACTCGAAGCGTCCCTCGGTGAGACAGTCACCGTACAGCTGAAGGGTGGCGAACTGTTCGAGGGGGAACTCACCGGCTACGACCAACACATGAACCTCGTCGTCGAGGATGAAGACACAACGATTATACGCGGCGATAACGTCGTCTCAATTACTCCATGACTGGCGCAGGAACTCCGAGTCAGGGCAAGAAAAACACCACGACGCACACCAAGTGCCGTCGCTGTGGTGAAAAGTCGTATCACACGAAAAAGAAGGTCTGCTCGTCGTGCGGTTTCGGCAAGTCGGCCAAGCGGCGTGACTACGAGTGGCAGTCGAAAGCGGGCGAATAACACACTCAACACAAATGCACGAGAAGTGCGGCGTTGTTGGCATCTCTTTGGAGGACCGTGACGCCGCCCGACCGCTTTACTACTCCTTATACGCGCTCCAGCACCGCGGTCAGGAATCGGCCGGTATCGTCACCCACGACGGGTTCCAGCAGTACAGCCACGTCGAAATGGGACTCGTCGGTGACGCCTTCGACCCCGGCGACCTGCAATCGCTCAACGGCTCGAACGGCATCGGCCACGTCCGATACCCGACCGCCGGGAGCGTCAACGCCTGCTGTGCCCAGCCGTTCTCCGTCTCGTTCAAATCGGGGTCGCTGGGGCTGTCCCACAACGGGAATCTCGTCAACGCGGACGAGATCGGCGACGAACTGGCGGACCTCGGCCACGCCTTCACCTCGGACGGCGACACCGAGGTCATCGCCCACGACCTCGCGCGCAATCTCTTAGAGGAGGATCTGGTTCGGGCAGTCAAACGGACGATGAACCGCATCCACGGGTCGTACTCGCTGACGATTATGCACGACGAGACGGTCCTCGGCGTGCGTGACCCGCAAGGGAACCGCCCGCTGTGCATCGGCGAACTCGAAGACGGCTACGTGCTGGCCTCCGAGTCGGCCGCCATCGACACGCTCGACGGCGAGCTCATCCGGGACGTCAAGCCCGGCGAACTCGTCGTCCTGCACGCCGACGGGACCGGCTACGACACCTATCAGCTCGTCGAGCCGGAGAACACGGCCCACTGCTTCTTCGAGCACGTCTACTTCGCGCGGCCGGACTCGACCATCGACGAGAACCTCGTCTACGAGGTCCGGCGCGAATTGGGACGGAAACTCTGGGCGGAGTCCGGCGTCGAGTCGGACGTGGTGTTGCCGGTGCCCGACTCTGGGCGCGCGTTCGCCTCCGGCTATGCCGAGGCCGCACAGGACGACGGCTCGGACATCGAGTTCGCCGAGGGGCTGATGAAAAACCGCTACGTCGGCCGGACGTTCATTATGCCGACCCAAGACGAGCGCGAGCGGGCCGTCCGACTGAAACTCAACCCCATCAAGTCGACGATTGAGGGCAAGCGCGTCACCATCATCGACGACTCCATCGTCCGCGGAACCACCTCGACGCAGCTGATTCAGCTGCTGAAGGATGCCGGGGCCGAGGAGGTCCACGTCCGAATCGGCGCGCCGCCTATCGTCGCTCCGTGCTACATGGGCATCGACATGGCCTCCCGCGATGAACTCATCGCCGGGAACCAGTCTGTCGAGGAAATCCGCGATGAAATCGAGGCGGACTCGCTGTCGTATCTCTCTATCGACGCCATCGCGGAGACGTTAGACACGAGCCAGACAGACCTCTGTCTCGGCTGTGTCACCGGGGAGTATCCCTACGATATCGAGGGCGAAGCGACGGACCGCGACGTCGCCCGGCCGGATATCGGCACGCAGTCGAGCCCGGCCGACGACTAGCGTCGTCGGTGCGGGATGTCATCATATATTTGTGCAGTCCGAGAGAGGAGCCGCCCATGCCAGGGCCGTCCTTCCTCGCAACCGACCGAACCGCCCTCCGGTCCCCGGAGCGAGACGATCTCGACTGGATACAGCGCGTCTTTCACGACGAGAAGGTCTGGGGACTGGGCACGTACGCCCGCCCCCCGACCAGCGATCAGATGGAGACCTTCTACGAGGAGACGCTCTCCGATGAGGACTCGGTCCATCTGCTGATCTGTGTCGACCCGGCTGGAAGTCCCGGCGCAGTCGAGGACCGAACCGAGCCAGTTGGACTTGTGGCCATGACAGACCACGACCCGGAGCGGGGCACAGCCGAACTGGCCTACTGGCTCGACCCGGACGCTTGGGGCGAGGGGTACGCCACTGAGGCGGCGGGCAGGCTGGTCCGATACGGCTTCGATCAGCGGGCGCTCCGGAAGTGGTCGGCAAAGATCGTGGGCGGAAACAATCGCTCCGTCGCAGTGGTCGAACGACTGGGGTTCACGAAGGAAGGGACCCACCGGGAGGAGTGGTATCTCGACGGCGGGTGGCGCGATATGCTGTGGTTCGGCCTGCTCCGAACAGAGCGTGACTGAGGCTTACCACACCAGATACAGCATCGTGTACACGGCGATACCCATCGAGAAGGAGATCAGCCACAGTCCCGCGGCCAGCTTGCCGGCCCGCGGGTGGTTCGTCGACGGCAGTTCCGAGACCGGGTACGTGTACGCCAGTAGCAAGACGTAGTACACCGCCGGGATGGCGATGATGGCAAGCAAGATATGCACGGCGAGAAACGGCAGGTAGAAGTAGGTCTCGACGACCGACGGGCCGGTGAAGTCCGTCGGCCCGACGAGCGTTATCCGGTAGAGGTACAGCACGAGAAACAGGGCGAACAGACCAAAGGAAGAGAGCATCAGTTTCCGGTGCTGGGCGACATCTCCGCGGCGGATCGCTCGGATACCGCCGACGATTGTTCCGATAGCGAGGGCGCTGACCACGGCGTTGGCGTGTGGGATCGCCCCGAGAACGCTCGCGGGAGCGGCGGGGAGAGCCGACTGTGGAATCGCCCCGAGAACGGCCCCGAACACGAGCGCGAGCGACACGACCGTCAACAGGCCAGTGAGTGCTGGCACGCGATACCGAGCCTGAAGGTCCATACCACAGCTCCGGACTGGACGCAAAATACGGTTTCGAGTCACGTACGGCCAGCCAAGGCGCTACCGGCCGTTCGCTGACGGGCGCTGGACATCGGCTATGTCCAGACGGACCCGTCCCGTCGATTCATTGGAGAGGGTTATTTCCCATCCGTGGCCGTGTGCGATTTCCCGAATGACGGCGAGGTGGAGCCCCACGCCTTCGTCGGTGGACGCGTAGTAGAGTTCAAACGGCCCCTCGTTTCCCACCTCCAACGGGGGACCGTCGTGTTCGAGGGCGAATCCGCCAGATGTGTCTGTGATCGTTATTGTTCCGGTGTTGCCCTGCTCCGTGGCGAACCGGAAGAAGTTCTCCGCAAGCTGACACAGCCGGCTGCTATCGGCCAGTACTGTCTCGGTACAGTCGATTTCGATGGTCGACCTATCGGTGTCGACCGTCGTCCAAGCGTCCGCCATCACGTCGGAGAGCGCGACTGGCTCGACAGTGTACTGTCTGCCGCCCTGTCTTGCGATTTGCATGAGATTGTCGATGAGAAACGACATACGGGTGTGGCTGCGCTGGATGGCGTCGAACTCCTCGGCGGCATGCTCAGTGGCTAACAGCTCGACCCGACCCATCGCGGCTTGGAGCGGATTCCGGAGCTCGTGTGAGATTATCTGTGCGAGCTCTCGGAGTCGCTCTTTTTGTTGCTCCAGTTCCGTCGTCCGCTGCCGGAGCGCGTCTTTCGTCTGGCTCGCGTCGATAGCCAGCGCGATATTGTGACCGACCTCCCTGAACGTGTCCTGTTCTTCTGTGTCGAAGATATCGACACGGTCGGCGTACACTCCGAGGACGCCGTAGGAAGTCCCATCGTACACCAGTGGGACAGCGAGAACGCGGACACAGTCCGTCTCCAGTGCGTCTGTGTCGTCCCCGAGCGCTGCTGGGTCGAGGTCTGCAACGACAAGTCGGTCCTCCGATTCGGCGCGGCGCAACGGCTCCGGCGCGGTAATGGTAACGCTGTCGCGCTGTGAGCCCAGCGCTCGAACGACCGGCCTGTCGTGCTGACAGGTCACCGTACAGGCATCGCTGTATCTGTCTGTGCCCGCCAGAACGGCCGTGACATCGCGCTCGATGTCCATCCGTGACTGTGAGCGAACGAGGGCCTGATTGACCAGTCTGACAGCCTCGTTGAGCTGTTTTCGCTTGTTCGCCCGCTGACGGGCCGGGCTGGAAGCGACGGCCGCGTCAACCTGCGCCAGTAGGCGCTGGTGAGCGTCGTTCACTGTACTCGGAACGTAGCCGAACACGTCGCGGCTGTAGGCCTCGCGGGCGATGTCACCGTTCGTCACCTCCGCAAAGAGGACGACCGGGAGTTCGGGGTGACTTCGTCGCAGTCGATCGAGAAGGGTCAACCCACCGAGGTACTGTGTTCCGTCCGGGTTCTCCACTTCGCAGTTCGTGACGACACAGTCGGTGTCGTAGTCGCCGAGCGCACACTCCAGACCACGAACACCGTCGAACTCGTGGACGGTCAGACCACTGTCCCGGAGCATCGAAATCGCAGCCCTGTCCTGACTCGGACTGCGCACGAACAGGACGGTGGGCTGTGGCTTCATCACTATTCCGAGGAGACACACGCATAAAGAAGTTACACCCTGTCCTTCTCTACAGGTGACACTTTGGCCGTCTCAGCGACGCTACGGCCTATTTCAGGGGACGATTTATACACACAGCAACGTATTCTCTGATGATGGCACAACCCGGGCTGGAAACCCATCGGACCCAGTCGGCAGTCATCGAGGCGATACAATCACTCATTGATAGTGCCGAAGAGAGCCTCACGATTGGGGTCCCAAAATCAGCCCTCCCTGTGTTTGTGCCACAGCTCAGCGCCGCTATCGAGCGGGAGACACTGGTGTTGTTACTGGTCCATGGCGACGCCTCAGCGCCGACTCCGGCGTACGAGAAAATCGCAACAGCGGTCAGAACAATCGAGAGCGGCATCACCCCACTACTCGTGACCGCTGATATCCAGCGCGGACTCACGGGGCATGCCGGACTGCTGACTGACTCGGGTGCGGACTATCAGGCGACCGAGTTCGATAACGAGAACCTCGCACACGACGAATTCACGATGTTCCTCGGCACCCACTGGCTGATGGGGACGGAACGCTACGTCGCTCCCGTGTGTGCGTTCCCGCGGACGTTCTCCGCGTTCCAGTTCGCAGTACTCATGGCGGCGCTGGCGTTGCGCGCAGGGACGCCGATCACTGCTCGTGCGCGGGTAATCTCGACTGCAGACCGGACAGAGACGACGATATCTGGACCAGTGATAAACGCTCGGCAGAGCCTCGTCTACCCTGCATCGAGCAAGAACCCGGCCGAGCGGTCACTCACCATCGAGACCGATGACGGACCGGTCACTGTCGGTGGGGCCGGGGCCACGAAGGAAGCCTACGAGTGTCTCGAAATCACGCTGGACAGCGCTGACAACGAGTGACTCGGCGGGCAACGCGCCCGTACTACGCAAAAATCAGCGTCGGTGTGGTGACCGTCGCTACTGGAAGGTGCGGCTGGCCGTGCTCTCGTCGGTGACGCCGGGTTCGGCCCGGTCGAAGCGCTGTTCGATTTCGTCGTACCGCTCGCGGGTCTCCTCGGTGACGCTGGGACCGACTTCCTTGAGCGCGTGCTCGAAGTGGTCCATCGTCACGCGGACGTTGCTGACGCTGTCGCCGATCTCTTCGGGGTCCACGCTGTTGATGAACTCCCGGGTCGCGGCCATCGACGCCTCGCGGGCGACCGCTTCGATGTCCGCGCCGACGTAGCCGTCCGTGCGGCTGGCCAAGTCGTCGAGGTCGACCCCGTCGGCCAGTGGCTTGTCGCGGGTGTGGACTTGGAAGATGGCGCGCCGAGCTTCCTCGTCCGGGACGGGCACGTGGACGTGCCTGTCAAGGCGACCGGGGCGCAGGAGCGCGTCGTCGATGAGGTCCGGCCGGTTCGTGGTCGCAACGACCACGACGTTTTCCATGTCCTCGATGCCGTCAAGCTCCGTCAGGAGCTGGGAGACGACGCGTTCGCCGACGCCGGAGTCGGTCGTGCCACCACCACGTTCGCCGGCGATGGAGTCGATCTCGTCGAAGAACACCACGGTCGGGGCGTTCTCGCGGGCCTTGCTGAACACTTCGCGGACGCCCTTTTCGGACTCACCGACGAACTTGTTCAGCAGCTCCGGTCCCTTCACGGAGATGAAGTTGGACTGGGCCTCGTTGGCGACGGCCTTCGCCAGCAGCGTCTTCCCCGTGCCGGGCGGGCCGTACATCAGTACGCCCTTCGCGGCTTCGAGGTCCATCGACTCGAAGACGTCCTCGTACTCCAGCGGCCACTGGATGGTCTCCCGGAGCCGTTCCTTGGTGTCTTCGAGCCCACCGACGGAGTCCCAAGTAACGTCCGGGACCTCGACGAAGACTTCCCGCAGCGCGGAGGGCTCGATGCCCTTCATCGCCTCGCGGAAGTCCGTGTCGCTGATCTCCAGCCGTTCCAGCACCTCGGCGTCGATCTCATCGGATTCGAGGTCGAGTTCGGGACGGATGCGTCGGAGCGCGTTCATCGCGCTCTCTTTCGTGAGGGTCGCGAGGTCCGCACCGACGAAGCCGTGGGTGTTCTCGGCGTAGTTCTCGATGTTGATCTCTTCGGAGAGAGGCATCCCGCGGGTGTGGACCTGCAGGATTTCCTTGCGGCCCTCCTTGTCCGGGACACCGATCTCGATTTCGCGGTCGAAGCGGCCACCGCGGCGCAGTGCCGGATCGATGGCGTCGACGCGGTTCGTCGCGCCGATGACGATGACCTGCCCGCGCTCTTCGAGCCCGTCCATCAGGCTGAGTAGCTGGGCGACGACGCGGCGCTCCACGTCGCCTTGAGTCTCGCCACGTTTGGGCGCGATGGAGTCGATCTCGTCGATGAAGACGATGGCTGGAGAGTTCTCCGAGGCTTCGTCGAAGACCTCACGGAGTTGCTCCTCGCTCTCGCCGTAGTACTTCGACATGATCTCCGGCCCGGAGATGGTCGTGAAGTACGCGTCAATCTCGTTTGCGACGGCTTTCGCCATCAGCGTCTTCCCGGTGCCGGGCGGGCCGTGCAGGAGGACGCCCTTTGGCGGTTCGATCCCGAGCTGCTGGAACAGTTCGGGGTGGCGCATCGGCAGCTCGATCATCTCGCGGACCTGTTCGAGCTCGCGGTCGAGGCCGCCGATGTCCTCGTAGGTCACGTCGGGCGTGTCGCTCGCTTCGGGCGCGCCCTCACCGCTGTGGACCTGCTCGGCGGGCATCTCGCTGACCTGAATGTCCGTGGAGTCGGTCACGACGACCGTTCCGGAGGGTTCGGTCTCCGCTATCTTCAGCGGGATCTTCTGGCCGGACATCGAGGAGAGCGGTCCGAGCCCGAAGCTCACCGGAACGGTCTGGCCTTGCGTGACGGCCTGCCCGCTGAGGTTGTTACGAATCATCGGGCCGACGTTGCCCCGAACCCGGAGATTCTGGGGCAGCGCAACGGTGACCGAGGTCGCGGGGTTCACGTCGGCCTTCTCGATGTCGGCGTGGTCGTCGATACCGACGTTGGCCTCCTGTCGGAGCTGGCCGTCGATACGGACGATGCCCTTCCCCTCGTCCTCGGGGTAGCCGGGCCAGACCCGGGCGACTGCGCGGCTGTCCTGTTGCCCCTCGAGAACGATGTAGTCACCGTTCTCGAGTTCGAGTTCGTCCATCGCGGCTCGGTCGATTGCCGCGAGGCCACGGCCGGCGTCTTTCTGTTTGAGTGGTTTGACAGTAAGTCTCATCAGTAATCTCCCTCGCTCTCTGACAGTTCGATAGTGAGAACCCCGTGATTGATAAACGCTCGTGCGTCTCCAGCGGGCACCTCCTGTTCGTACTGGTGACCGTCAGCGACGACGATGACGGTCCCGTCGACCACATCGACACTCGCATCGGCGGCAGGTCCCACGTCCGCCGCGAGCACGACGCTGTCGGCGTACTCGAATCGGCGGAGGGGCGTCTCGTCGAACAACTGCTGTTCTGAAGTCATGCTAACTCAAAGTAAGCGTGATAAGTATATAAACCTATCGCCGAAATACGCCGTACGGCAGGAAAATACAGGAAGTTGCTTGAATGCGGTTCACACTGCAATTGGGCGCGCCAACCTTTTATCCACACCGCTTCCGAACGGTGTCACATGAAACAGGTCAGCCACGGTGGGCGAGTCACAGCGTACAGACAGACGCAGGCTGCAGCTTCGGGCCCGACAGCGTTGTATATCCATGGCAGCGGCGCGACGCACCGCGTCTGGGGCCGCCAGTACGAACCGTCCGGGCCGACCCAGCCAGCCGTCGCGCTGGACCTGTCAGGTCACGGGGGCTCAGATGATATCGAGACTGGGGCTGGGACCGCGACGCTCGACGCCTACGCAGACGATGTGGTCGCTGTGGGGCGGGAGACGGGTGCGGATGTTCTGGTCGGCAATTCGCTGGGCGGGGCCGTCGCCCAGTGGGTCGCGCTGGAACGGGACTGGTCGCCCGAGGCGATGGTTTTGCTCGGAACCGGCCCCGAACTCCCAGTGTTCGACGGGCTACAGGAATGGCTCGCCGACGACTGGGACCGCGCCGTCGAGTTTCTGCACGAGCGGGACCGCCTGTTCCACGACATCGACCACGAGGCCCTTGCCCGCTCTCGCGAGCAGATGGCTGTGGTCGGGCAAGCGGTGACCCGCCGCGATTTCATGACCTGCCATACTTTCGACGTCAGCGACCGACTCAGCGAGATTGACGTGCCCGTGCTAGCTGTCTGTGGCGAGCACGACAAACTGACTCCGCGTGCGTATCACGAGACGCTGGCAAGCGAGATTCCAGACGGGGAGGTCTCGTTCGTCCCTGACGCTGCCCACCTTGCGATGGTCGAACAGGCCGAGACGTTCAACGACATCATGGCGTCGTTCATCGAGGGCGCGATCTGATCGGCTCCGAGTGCTAGAGGGCTATTCTCCGGGGTAGACCCACGGTCCGAGCGCAAAGAACAGTAGCGCGATGGCGAGCATCGCCCGCGGCCCAGCCTTGAACAACGCCGTTGGCGCGACGACGGCGACCGCCTGCACGACACCCATCGGAACCGCGGTTTTCGGCCCCGGCTTGGGGTAGTCGAAGGGCGCAATCATCGCCAGCGAGAGGCCGAGCGCGCCGACGCTCAGCACGAGCGGGTCCGTGATACCGCTCAGATAGGCCGTCGCGATGATGATACTGCCCAGCGTGTTCGGCATCCCCGGCCGCTCGTCGGGGGAATCGAAATACGTCGAGTAAAAGGCCGTCCGGACGATGGAACAGACGACGTATGCGGAGGCGAGCAACGTTATACCGACGAACACGGCCGGATGGGCCGATTCGATACCGCCGTAGGCATCCGTCAACAGTACGTACAGAAAGAGACTCGGTGTCGCACCGAACGAAACCACGTCGGTCACGGAGTCAAGCAGCGGGCCGACCGCTGAACTGTCGCCGTTCCGGGCGACGATGCCGTCGATTGCGTCGGCGATGACCGCCAGCAGAATGAGCCGAGCGGCCATGTGTAGGTCGGTGAAGGCGATGGCTCCGGCGACGAACCCGACGACGGCGTTGCACAACGTCACCGTGTCGGCGACACTGAGTCGTCGGCGTACCTCGAAGCCCATGGTTCCCCGGTTGGCCACGGTATATATGAAGGACTCGAAAGCGAACGCCCCGCAGTGTCGCCCGGTCGACCGTCACTCCTCCGGGAGGTCGTGGCCGATGACGAGGCGAGCGGCAGTGGCAAGCGTCCCAACGACGAGAACGACCAGTTCCCAGCCGCTCCGGGCGATGGGGAACACGCGGTCGACGTTCTCTGGCTCGGACTCCCCGGGATTGGGGTCGATACCCGTACTCATCTGTACCTCGCTGGAGTTGCCCATCGACTGTGTGGTCGACCCGCCGCTTCCGCCGCTCCCACCGCCGGCAGCGCCCTGAGTGGTCGGCTCAGGCAGTTCGACGAACGTCTGGACGATCCCGCGCTGGCTCGAAAGTTCGAGGTGGCCGCTGAGCTGGTAGAACTGGTCGTACAGCGGCCAGAAGAGGTTCGCACCGCCTGTAATCAGGTCCAGAAGAACGTGGCCCACCGCATACACCACGACACAGAACCAACTGACTCGAACACCGTAGGCCCCCCAGCGGCCCTTGATATACGAGTCCTCGCGTACGTACAGGTCCATCGCGATAAGGAGCGCCAGCACTGCCGGGATGACGAGGTTCGTCGTCGCGGCCCGGTGGCCGGCCTGCCAGTAGAGGCCGATGAACGCGTCGACATCGGGGAACGTGACGACGAGTATCGACAGGAGAAGCGACCGCTTATCGAACGCAGCACCCAGCAGTGTTGCAGCGAGTAACCCAACAAAGGCGTAGTGAACCACCAGCGATGGCATATAGATATCAATACCACCACAGAAATGAGCGTTGTGGTGGGCTCTATCAGAATTAGAAACTACCCCACTTGATTAATAAGACCACAGTAAATACGTTGTTAGTGGGGAGCCGGTGGGGTGGAACGGCACCCATTATCACTTCTGCTAATGGAATCGACACGCCGAGTCAAAACAGCGAAAACGAGAACTGCTCAGTCAGCCGTTATTTCGTGCTGTGCCGCGCCCGCCTCGTTCTTCACTGGGGCGACGAGCCTGTAGCCCCCGTACAGCGCAAGGACTAGGATACCGGCGAGGACTAGCCCGGTCCGGAGCGTTGGATCGACCATCGGAGTCGCGATGATCTCGCCGGCGTCGTTCGTCAGTGGTGCCGCGCTGTAGGGCTTCCCAGCCAGTATCTCCACGATGCCGAGGACGACGACGCCCAGCAGCATCAGTCCGCCGCTGAGTGCCATCGCCGCTTTGTCGATGACGGTGGTGTGTTGTTGCATTGGTGGTCACCTCGTTACCCGAGCAGGTACCGCAGTTTCGGGTGTCGTTCGACCAGTTTGGTCTTCTCGATGATGGCGTCGAGGCCGTAGTAGCGGCCGGTGGCCAGCACGATCATCGTCATGAACAGCAGCAGGCCCATGAAGTCGCTGTTGACCAGCCCGTGGCCGAAGCCCGCGTTGCCGATCCAGAACAGGGCCATGAAGAAGACCCCGAACACGGATGCGAGCCTGACCAGCGCGCCGACCATCAGTCCGAGCCCGATGAGTGTCTCGCCCAGCGGGACCATCGCCTGAATGAGCCAGCCCAAGTGTTCGCCCATCAGCACGGGGATCGGCCCGAGTGCCGTGCCAGTCATCTGCCTGAGATACGCCGGCCCGTAGGTGTAGGCCAGCCCGTCCTCGATGAGCTTCGTTACGCCTGCGTGGAAGAACCACCAGCCGGTTACGACACGCAGGAACGCCAGCCAGCACGCGGTCCACGCCCCGCCGAGCTCTAATTCGAACTCGTCTGCCAAGGGGTTCGCCGCTTGATAGGACATCTGTGTCACCTCACAGATGGAGTTTCGCACTACAATGATATATAAAGGAGCGAGTGTTCCTACCGAGTGAAAACCCATCTCAGCGCCTGAGAAGAGAAATATCAGCGATTTAGCGTATCACCATTCGTTCGGCTGAGGGTTTTTATTTGGTCCGGAGGGGAGGCAGCCACTCACAGGCCACCGTGAGGTTCAAACCCTCCATGCAACTACGATACGACACCAATGGTACTCGAACTGACGGGCGAACACACCACGGCGCGGGTGATGGTCGACGACGAATCGCTCGTCGAGGCCGGGTGTCGGGAACAGATCGAGACGCTCATCGATCACCCTGCGTTCACCGAACCGGTCCGAATCATGCCGGACACGCACTGGGGAGCCGGTGCACCGATTGGCTTCACGATGCCGCTGGGCGAGCGCGTCGTCCCGAACATCGTCGGCGTCGACGTGGGCTGTGGCATGGCTGCGACGAACCTCGGACCGGAACTCCCGCTCGAAGACGCCGAACGCGAGCGCCGCGTGCGCGAGGCAGTCCCGATGGGCCGGTCGGTTCACGACTACGACGACGCCCCCCATCTGGTCGAGGAGTTCCCGTTCGAGCGGGCCAACCGCGTCTTCGAGCAGTTCGACGCGGCCTACGCCGACCGCTTCGGCGAGCACATCGACCCCGTCGAGTTCGACTTCGACGGCTACGACGGGGACTACTTCGAGGCCCTGTGTGACCGCGTGCTGGCAGACCAGCGGCAAGGAATGGGGTACATAATCAAGAGCGCGGGGACGCTGGGCGGCGGGAACCACTTCGTCGAGTTCGGCCGAGCGCGGGAATCGGGCGACTACTGGCTGGTCATCCACAGCGGCTCCCGGTACCTCGGCAAGTCCGTCGCCGAATACTGGCAGTCGACAGCGACGGATCGCCGGACAATCGGCGAAATCCGCGAGCAGATCCCAGAGGAGTACGTCGAGTACCTGAAGTTCGACCCCGATACGGTCGAATCACGGGACCTCTACGCGTGGGTCACCGGCGGCATGGGCGAGTCCTACATCCGGAAGGAGCGACTGCGCCGCGAACTCGACGGCTCCGACATCGAGGACGCCTTCGACGCGCTGGGACAGGTCCAAGACGCCATCCACAGCAGCGACGACGAGGACCGCAACACGGACCTCGACTGGCTTGAGGGCCGGGAGGCCCACGGCTATCTGGTCGATATGCTGTTCGCCCAGCAGTACGCCCGCTGGAACCGCGAACTGATGAGCAACGCAATCTGTGACGCCATCGGAGTCGAGCCCGTCGACCGCTTCCAGTCGATTCACAACTACATCGATTTCCGCGATCTAACCATCCGCAAGGGGGCGACCCCGGCCCGCGACGGCCAGCGGCTGCTGGTCCCGTTCAACATGGCTGACGGGTCGATTATCGCACGCGGGAAGGGCAACGAGGAGTACCACCAGACCGCGCCACACGGTGCGGGTCGCGTGATGAGCCGTCGGCAGGCCCACAGCGAGGTCGACATGGACGAGTTCGCCGCGGCGATGGACGGGATTTACTCCGAGTCCGTCATCGAAGGCGTCCGCGACGAAGCGCCGATGGCGTACAAGGACGCTGACGCGATTCTCTCTGCTATCCAGCCCACTGCAGCAGTCGTCGAGTCCATCGATGCCGTCCACAATCTGAAAGCGACGGAGTGAGCGAACCTGTTAGATCGGCAGAAAGTGATTTGGATGCGAAGGCCCTGTGTTCTGTATGACCATTCTCGTGGCTATCGCCAACGATTCCGTCTCTCAGGCGGTCATCGACACGGCGGTTCGGCTCGCCGATGGGCTGGACGAGGAACTGTACGTTGTCCATCTCGTCGACGGAGACACTGCCGACGGGACGGCCAAACAGCTTCGGGACGAGATGCGCGACCGGTTCCGTGATGCCACCATCGTGGCCACGGTGGCCATCGAACACGTGGGTCGGTCCGCGATGCGGTCGGGCACGAGGGTGGGCAACGAACTGCTCGAACTCGCGGCCGATGTGGACGTTCGTCACATCGTCATGGGCCACGAGCCGAAGGGGCTGACCGGCCGCATTCGGGAGGGCGACGCCGCAGTCGCCGTCATCGACGCCGCCGATGTGCCGGTTACTATTGTCCCCGAAGCCTCTCCCGATGTGTGAGAGTCAATAGAATTGTTACAGGCCCAGCTCCCGGCTGAGTACCATCCGGTGTTCGCCCGGCACGTCGAACTCCATACTGACTTCATGACCTGTGTTCACAAATACCATGCGAGGGCAGACACAAGCCATTTGCCCCTCGGCGGCCTCCCCTAGAGGGAATGGCGTTCCGGCGACTCCTCCGTGGAACGGTCCCTTGGGAGCAACTCGAAGGCGTGGTACGGGCGGTGATAGACCGGTACGACGAGCCCGCGGCCCACGTGGCGTTTCTGGAGGCGGACAACTGGCTCTCGACGCCGCTGGTCGTCAACGACCAGTGGTTCGTCAAAGTCATCACGGAACAGAACTCGCTTGTCCATACCCTGCTTACCGCCGGCCGCAACATCGGCGCGTTTTCCTCGGGGACAGAGGGCTTTTTCGAGCACTTCGGGACGCCCTACGAGATGGCGGAACACGAACTGGCGGCGACCCGTCGGATGCGGGAGATCGGTGTCAACGCCCCTGAACCCATCGAGGCCTTCGAGTACGAGGGAATGGGTATCCTCGTACTGGAATACATCCCGGACTTCGAGCCGCTGGACAACCTTTCACCCGAAACGGTCAAGCGACACAGCCCGGCGGTGTTTGACTTCCTCCACCGGATGCACGATGACGGCCTCGCCCACGGTGACTTCCGCTGTGAGAACGTGCTCGTGGCCCACGACGACCTCTACTTCATCGATGCGACGAGCGTCCGGGAAGCGGCAATCAGGGACGCCCGCGCCTACGATCTGGCCTGTGCGCTGGGCGCGTTGGAGCCGCTTATCGGTGCGCCGGCCGCCGTCTCAGCCGCCACGCGGCACTATGACACGTCCGATCTGCTGGCCGCGGAGGAGTTCCTCGATTTCGTCAACATTCGCCCGGACCACGACTTCGCCGCCGCCGAGATACGCGGGGCTGTGGAAAAACGCGCATAGGGCGGGTCGGACTGCTCTCAATCCGCTGGTGTCGCTCCGACTGCCCGACTTCTGGCGACGACACCGATACCGACAAGCACGACGGCTCCGCCGGCGATGGTCGCTGGACCGGGTATCTCTGCGAGCAACAGCAGCGCCAGCAGCGCGCTGCCGACCGGTTCGCCCAGCAGCGAGACGCTAACCATACTTGATTCGACGTGTGCCAGCGCCCAGTTGAGAACGGTGTGTCCGAACACGCCGGGACCGACAGCCATCGCGAGAAACAGCGCCCACTCCCGTGGCGGGTAGCCGGTAACGGGGTGGCCCGACGCGATGACGAAGACGAGGAGGCATATTGCGGCCACGCCGTAGACGACGGTTACGTAGGGAATGAGGGGGAATCGCTGGCGGAGCGAGCGTCCGGCGAGCACGTAGCCGGCGGCCATGACGCCGCCGACGAGCGCCAGCGTATTGCCGTACAGCGGACGCGCGCCGATGGCACCGCCGCCGAGCAGTTCGCCGATTGACATCACAACAATGCCGCCGATGGCGACGAGTATGCCCGCCGTCGTGCCGCGCGTGACGCGCTCGTCCAGCAGCGCCCACGCGCCGACGGCGACGAACAGCGGCTGGCACTGGACCAGCGTGACTGACGCCGCGACGCTCGTCCACGCCAGACTCTCGAACCACGCGGCGAAGTGAACCGCGAGTGCGACACCGGTCGCCGCAGCCGCCAGCACGTCCCGCCCTGCAAGGCGTGCGAACGCCGACCGGTGCCGTCCCAGCGCCAGCGGAGCCAGCAGCGCCGTCGTCAGGAAGACCCGATAAAAGGCCGCGACTGATGCCGCGGCCGCGCTCCAGCGGACGAGAATCGCGCTCGTACTGACTGCAAGCACGGCAACAGCGAGCGCGATTCGCGGGTCGATTCGTGGCTCGGTCACGACCATCTCGCTCCGTTAGAGCACGGAGCCGTCACGGCCCAATCAGGTACCGTGACAGCGCGTCCACTCATCCTGTGGCAGTATCCGACACGGGAATAAAGAAACACCGGAGACCATAGTCGGGGCCGTGCTGTCCCCGGGCAGGGCCGAGTTACCCTTCCAGTAGTTCTTTCGTCTGCTGATGGCGATACCGGAACATCGGCTCCATCCCGAGACAGCCGAAGGGGCCAAGCGCCTGACCAAGCGGTCCGCCGGGCAGTTCGAACTCGACGTGGTCGTGGACGAGTGTTTCCCTGTCGCTCAGAGCCTTGAACGTGTGCGTGTGCTCCCAGTGGGGGAACGGCCCCTCTTCCATCGCGTCGCGGAACATGGCCTCGTCGTCGCTCTCTTCCCGCGCGACGATGTTCGAGACCCAGCGCTGGCGCGGCGGCACGCCGAAGGGCTTGATCGAGGATTCGACGACCGATCCAGCGGTCAGTTCCTCGGGATTCGGTTCGCCATCGGGTCCCCGCTCTGCCTCGATGCGGATGTTCATCCAGTCGGGCGTCAGTGCGACCAAGCCATCGCCTGTCGCGTGGAACTTCCAGACCTCCGACAGCGGGGCTTCGACACGAACCTGCCGCTCGTAAATGTCCATACACACAGTAGGGACGGCGCTGGCAAAACACCCGCGATAGGCGCGACCGATGCCGGAACGGGGTCAGGGCCAGATGCCGCCTTCCTCCGCGGCAGCGACGACGCGCTTGATTGCGACGACGTACATCGCCGTCCGGAAGTTCGGCGCGCCGGTCTCCTCGTAGGTATCGACGAGGTCGTCGAACGCGTTCGTGATGATGGTCTCCAGTTCGCTGTTGACCCGCTCTTCGGACCAGTAGAACCGCTGGCGGTTCTGGACCCACTCGAAGTACGACACCGTGACGCCGCCGGCGTTGGCGAGGATGTCGGGGAACACAGCCACGTCGCGCTCCGCGAGCACGTCGTCCGCGTTCGGCGTCAGCGGGCCGTTTGCCGCCTCCACGACGATGTCGGCCTGAACGTCCCGTGCGAGGTCGCCATTGATAGCGTTTTCGAGCGCCGCCGGAACGAGCAGGTCTACGTCCATCGTCAACAGCTCTTCATTCGTCAGTTCCTCTGTCGCGCCCTCGTAGCCGGCCAGTGACCCGGTCTCGCTTTTGAACGCCTTCGCGTCGCGCGCGTCGAACCCGTCGGGGTTGTAGACGGCACCGGACGAGTCCGATGCTGCGACGATGTTCGCGCCCAGATCTTCGATGAGTTTCGCCGCGACGGAGCCGGCGTTCCCGTAGCCCTGCACAGCCACCGTCGCGTCTTCGATGTCTTTGCCGAGATAATCGAACGCTTCGCGTGCGGTGAGCATCACGGAGCGGCCGGTGGCTTCCACGCGGCCTGCGCTGCCGCCTGACTCCGGTGCCTTCCCGGTGATGACGCCGGGTTCGGTCGTGTTTTCCAGCGTCTCGTAGGTGTCTTTGATCCAGTTCATCTCCCGCTGGCCGGTGTTGACATCGGGCGCTGGGATGTCCCGGTCCTCGCCGATGATCGGTCGGAGTTCCTCCGCGAACGACCGCGTTATCCGCTCGATTTCGTCGGCCGAGTACTGGCGCGGGTCGATCTCGATACCGCCTTTCCCGCCGCCGTAGGGAATGTTTACCGCAGCGCACTTGTACACCATCCAGCCAGACAGCGCCTTGACTTCATCGCGTGTGACCTGCGGGTGATAGCGGATCCCGCCCTTGTACGGTCCCCGATCACCGTTGAACTGTGACCGATAGGCACGAAACACCTCGACGGAGCCGTCGTCCATCTCGACGGAGAGATTCGTCTCTAGCACTCGTTCGGGGTGTTTCAGCCGTTCGAGTACGTCGGTCGAATATTCGAGGTAGTCCGCCGCGTCGTCGATCTGTTCCTGTAAGCTCTCAAACGGGTTTACCTCAGGCGACATACGGGTATTGACTCAGACTGTGGGCAAAAGGGTACCGCCGTCCATGGGATTCATCAGGCGAAAGATACCCACAACGGAATCGATTGGCAGACCGATTGTCTGTGATTGAGCGCCAGTCATCCCCGGCCACACGATACGTACGGGGTCGAGAGTTCCGGACAGGCAACTGACCAAAGATGAGGACCGTGATAGCGTTACGATACGGGTCGACGCCCACAGCAAGGGCAACACGCTCGTCTGTGCGTTCGAACGGACGGTGTTGGTTCCAGCGAGCGAACAACTAAAACCGGGGGACGGAGCGATCTCGGGATGGCTACAGGCTAATCAGGAGGGCCGCGTTGATCACGACGGCCGCCATCCACGGGAGCGCCAGTCCGAGCGGTACCACGACGCCGCGCTGATCGCTCAACAACCGGCGTGTCGCCCCAGCCAGCCCCAGCACGCCGATCTTCGTCAGTCCGAGGACCGCGATTCCGAACGTCTCTATCGCGGCTCGCATTACCGGATTCCCCTCGTGAAGCCCGTGCTGGAGACCGATGTGTGTCAGCCACACGTCGATGATGAGCGTCACGGCGACGACCAGCCACAGTTCTCGCTCGACGGCTGCAAGTTCGTCGAGCAGGGCGCTACACCACCCGTCGATGGTCCCTATCAGGACCGTTCGGTCCGTTGTAAACACGTCACCCTCCGCAACCACGCCCCCACGTGGTCTGTTAGCTTGTTTTCACCCGTTGTATTAAATACACAGTGTTTACTACTGAAACGGAGGGAGTAGGGGCTGTATACTCCCGGGAAACACAATGCATGAGCCGCCGCGGTTGCAGTCCGAGACTCGTCCCGTGTTTCTTCACGAGTCGATTGCGATATTGACTTTCATCTCACAGCAACGGTCACAAAGCTCAGAGCAGTTATTCCATGTGCGATTATCACCTCGTATAATCGTGGCACACCATTGATATCGGGTGCCCGAGTACCGACATAGTATGAGTGCCAACGGTTACTCCCGGGTGACGCCAATGATACTCGGGAGTCCGCGCCGGTGGCTCCCGCTTCTAGCTTTGCTTCTCGCGGTCCCGCTTCTCATGCCGATTGCGACAAGCACCGTTGTAGCCGAAGACACTGAACCGCCAGTGTGGGGCAACGCGACGCGGGGCGACGACACGACTATCGAGGTCACCATCTATGACGATGAGTCAATAGACACAAATACGATTCAGGCAAGCGATTTCACCCTGACCGCAGGTGATGTCGAGAACGTCTCTGTCACGTCGATCAGCGCAGCGGAAGGGAACAAAAGCGGGGCCCGGGTGTCGCTACTTCTTGCGGACAAGGTAGACAAAAACAATGTCTCAGTCGGTCTCCGGAACACTGCAAACATCACAGACACTGCGGGCAACAAACTCCCAGATGGGACAGTTACCGCAACCGGGATGGATGCTGTCGTACCGAAATACCGGGATTTCAATGTCACGCGGGTCAACAGTTCGACCGCCGAAATCACTGTTGAGACACATGAACGACTAGATCAACTACGAATCTCCGTCGGTGGGGCAGCACTTGACACGCTCAACATCTCAGGGTTCACCGAACGTACCGGTAACTCGGCCGTCTACACCCGGGAGTACACCTTCCCTGAAGAAGGGGAGTACTCACTGTTGCTGATGTCCGTGCGGGATCGGCATGGGAACAACAACTCCTTCAGTCGGCAGCGGACGTTCCTCTATGATGGCACTGGACCGAACGTCACCGTTGCCGGTCCGGAAAACGCGACAGTCGGCGAATCGGTGACGTTCTCCGCGGCAGAAACGACAGACGACCAAGGCGTTGCATCTATCCAGTGGCAGGTGGGGGATGACACGATTCTAACTGGCGAGAACATCACCGTCGCCTTCGCCTCGCCGGGCAATCACGAGGTAGCAGTGACGGCTACCGATCCATTTGGGAACACGGAGACAGTGACCAGAACTGTGTCTGTGACGGGGAATGGTACCGCCGGAAATGTGACCGTACAGCAACCGAATGCGACCGTTGCAACTGTCTCAGTGAATGGGACCGGGCAGGCACAACTGATCGAGCCACGAGTGGGGGCACTCACCAGCGGCCCGAACGGAACACTGGAGCGGCTCACAGCAACGTTCCCTCGCAATGAGTCCGCGACACTCACCATCCGCTCACGTCAGCCTACGCCGTCGTTCGTGGCTGCAAACAACCACACCGGCGTCAGTCAGTTCGATATCGACCACGGCTCGGTTCGTGCCGAGGACGTGACGTTCACCTTTACTGTGGACCGTGACACGCTTGCGGCAGTCGCTTCGGAACCGAGTGCTGTGACGCTGTTTCGGAACGGCGATGGGTGGACACCACTAGCAACTGAGATTGTCACCCAAAGCGAGTCACACATCGTCTACCGCGCTGTGTCGCCGGGCTTCTCGACGTTCGTTGTGGGTGTTGAGCGGCCAACAACGGCGGATACAGATCCGGAGACGGAAGCAAACGGCTCGGAAACGCCGACGCCTACACCTGAAACGACTGAGACGCCAACAGAAGATACCGGGAAGCCGGACATCGTGGTTACAAACGCCACGGCCGTTCCATCGACACTTGGCCCCGGCGACCGGACAGTCATCACCGTCGAACTGGAAAACCGGGGGACAGCGAGCGGCGATCATAACGTGATCGTCTCGCTCAACACCTCCGTACTGACAACGCGGACGGTTACTGTCCCTGCTGGTGAAACGCGAACTACGGAGTTTGCCCGCTCAGTGCCCGAAAACAGGACTGGAGGTCTGACCGTTGACGGGCAACGCGTCGGGAACGTGACGGGTGACAGCGGTGGCCTCCCGATTCCAGCGCTCCCGTCAATCGGGGTTCCGAACCCGCTCTCGCTGTGGCCCGATGGCATCATTGGAACCGCGCTCGGTGGGCTACTGGGCGTCGCTATCGGGTTGTACGGTGTCCTCAAAGCGCTCGCAATCTATCTCGGCTACTGAACCGTAGAATCAGACCTCAGTCGAGGGAGGCTTCAAGCCGGTCGATCAGGTCGTCGTTCCCGAGATACAGTGGCGTCCGCTCGTGTAGCCCGTCAGGGTCGATTTCAAGCAGCGACTGCTCGCCGTCGGAGGACCGGCCGCCGGCGGATTCGAGAATGTAAGCCATCGGCTGTCCCTCGAACTGGACCCGGAGCTTTCCTTCGGGGCGTGACTCCAGTTCGGGGTACGAGAAGATACCGCCATAGGTGAGCACCTGATTGATGTCCGCGACCATCGCCCCACCGTAGCGGAGTTTCAGCTCGTGGCGGACCTCTTCGGCGTAGGATTCGAACTCATCCGTCCAAGAGTCGACACCGCCGCCGAACCCGAACACTGTGGGGTCTTCAGGGACCGACACGTCATCGTCGACGACCCGCTTGTCGCCGTCTTCGAGGATGTACTCGCGGACGCTGCCGTTCCGAGCGACGATCATCGAGGTGATCGGGCCGTAGATGACGAACCCGGCGGCGAGGAGATTGGTCCCGACAGTCGGCGGCTGTTCACTGTAGACGCCGAAGATGGTCCCCATCCCACTGTTGGGTTCGAGGTTGCTCGACCCGTCGAGGGGGTCCATCGCGACGTGGAGGCGACCGTCCGTCGTTTTCACGTCCGCGCGTTCTTCGCTGGCGTAGGTGGCAACGCCGTCGATGTCAAGCATCCGCTCCTCGAACAGCTCATCAGCGCGCAGGTCAGCCGCGAGCTGGTCGTCGCCGGTGGGGTTGACGGAGTTGCTCTGGCCACGATAGTCGGCAACAGCGCGGCGGACGTCCGGTGTCGTCGCGACGATGGTGTCGATGACTTCCGTGACTGTCTGCTCGGCTTCGGTGGTCGAGATGTCGAGTGACTTACTCATTTGTCAGATGTAGGGGGCAGAGACTGGCGCTGGTGACCAGTCGAATTTTTCTCCGAGCCTGCTGCCCGCAGGGTCTCTCATCATCAGTTCGTTCTCCGCCACACCATAAGTATCTTTTTGCTGACATTTACTACATTTCGAGTGAATATTCAGCCGCGGGGCAGTGCTTGCCGCTAAGCCTGTGACAGATTACCTCGAAGGTAGTTCCGTCCCGGGATGATCCGCTACCGTCGGCAGACTTACACGACCACCGGACGAAGACGCGGGCATGCATCTCGAAACAGTCGACACCGTCGGCGTCGTCGGAGCAGGAACGATGGGCAACGGCATCGCACAGGTCGCGGCGACAGCCGGCTACGATGTCGTCATGCGCGATGTCTCAGAAGAGTTAGTTGCCGCCGGGTTCGAGGAGATCCAGTCGAGCTTCGAGACGCTCGTTGCACGCGACACAGTGACAGAACAGGAGGCGGAGGCGGCAACAGCCCGTATTACGGGCACCACCGAGATGGACGACCTCGCAGATGCTGACCTCGTCGTCGAGGCCGTAACAGAAGACATGGATCTCAAGCAGTCTGTGTTCGAGGCCCTCGACGCCGTCTGCGGGCCGGACACGGTGCTGGCCAGCAACACGAGCACCCTCTCGATTACGACTATCGCCAGTGTCACCGAACGGCCCGAGCAGGTCCTCGGACTGCACTTCATGAATCCCGTGCCGGTGATGAAAGGCGTCGAGCTCGTCGTCGGCGAGAAAACCAGCGACGAGACAGTGACGCTGGGCCGGGAGTTCTCCCACGACATCGGCAAGGAGACTTGGGAGGCCGACGACAAGCCCGGGTTCGTGGTGAACCGCGTGTTGATGCCTTGGATCAACGAGGGTATCCGGGCGTACGACGAGGGCGTCGCCGACAAGGCCGACATCGACCGCGGGCTAACCCTCGGGACGAACGTCCCAATGGGGCCGCTTGAACTGGCTGACCACATCGGCCTCGATGTGGTACTCGACGCCTCTGAAACGCTTCATGAAGAGTTGGGTGACCGCTACAAGCCCGCATACCTGCTCAAACGGAAAGTCGCGGCCGGCGACCTCGGGAAAAAATCCGGACGGGGCTTTTACGACTACGACTGACTCGGCGACAGACAGCGGCAGGTCGAGTACGAGACCCAGCAACGGGCCGGGCGTTGGCCAACAGTAAAGACCCAACCCGCGTTAGAATCTCTCATGGACTTTAGCCCCACACAGGAACAACGCCAGATACAGGAAATGGTCTCGGAGTTCGTCGATGACGAGGTCAAGCCACGGGCGGCGGAAATCGACGAGACCGACGAGTTCCCGTGGGATCTCGTCGACGAGATGGCCGACCTCGGCCTGATGGGAATGCCGATCCCGGAGCAATACGGCGGGGCCGAACTGGACTACCACAGTTATGCGATGGCGCTGGAGGAGATTTCACGGGGCAGCGGCGGGCTCGGCACAATCGTGGCCGCGCACATCTCGCTGGCCTGCAACATGATCTACGAGTTCGGCGACGAGTCCCAGAAAGAGACCTACCTCACGCCGCTGGCCGAGGGCGAGGAGATCGGTGCGTTCGCCCTCTCCGAAGCGGGCGCGGGCAGTGACGTGCCGGCAATGGACACCACCGCCGAGTCGGTCGACGGCGGAGACGCCTATCTGGTCAACGGTGGCAAGCTCTGGATTTCCAACGGCTCCGTCGCCGACACCGTCGTCCTGTTCGCCAAGACCGACCCCGAGGCAGGTAACAAGGGCATCTCGTCGTTCATTGTCCGCCCCGAGGAGGACGACGGCTTCATCGTCGAAGGGACCGAGCACAAGCTCGGTGACAAGGGCTGTCCGACCGCCGAACTGCGGTTCGACGAGATGCGTATTCCGGCAGACCGTATGCTCGGTGAGGAAGGCCGCGGGTTCGTCCACGCGCTCAAGACGCTCAACGGCGGGCGTATCACTATCGCGGCCCGCGGCGTCGGTATCGCTCAGGCCGCGCTGGACGAGGCGCTGCAATACGCACAGGACCGCGAGCAGTTCGACCAGCCCATCAGCGACTTTCAGGCCATCCAGCACAAACTCGCTGACATGGACACGAAGACGCAGGCCGCCCGCCTGCTGATGCATCAGGCAGCCGATAAGAAGATGGCCGGCGAGTCGTTCGTCAAGGAGGCCGCACAGGCCAAGCTGTACGCCTCTGAAGTGTCTCGCGAAGTGGCGAACGAGGGAATCCAAGTCCACGGTGGCTACGGCTACACGAAGGATTTCCCGGCAGAGCGGTTCTACCGTGACGCCAAACTCAACGAGATCTACGAAGGGACCAGCGAGGTGCTGCGCAACACTATCGCGAGTGAGCTTCTCGATTAGGGGATCGAGAGAAGCCCTTCGACGACCACCGCGCGCGTGAAGTAGAACGGTTTGCCGTTTGCGCGATGGCGGTTCGCACTGATAGTCCCCAGCGCGAGGAGCACCGCCACGCCGACAATCCCGGCGAGCATCCCGACAATTTCGGGCGGCTTGATTGTTGTGCGTGCGAACACGTACGTCGCAATGCTTGCAAGCGCCGCGAACGGGAGGGCGTCCAGACCTGCCAAGAGGAGTGACCGAGACAGGGACATACCTGTATTCTGTGACAGCGCTCGGCAAAAGGATACCCCATCAGTAGCGGCACAGCAAGATTCGGACGGGCGGCAAACAGGGGCGTCAAGCTGTCTCGCCGAGCGCCTCCCGCATCCACTCGAACTGCTCTCGAAGCCGTTGCTCACCGGCCTCGGTCAGCGAGTACTTATCGGCGATACCGTCCTCGCGATGGGCGACGAACCCCGCCGATTCCAGCGCGTCGAGCGCGCCGTAGAAGCTCTTCGGTTCGATTCGCGTGTCATAGCGGCGTTCGAGCCGCGTCTTCAGTCGCTGGCCGGAAAGTTCACCGTCCTCAGCGGCGGCCAATAGGACACACATGTCGCGTCGGCGGCCGCTCTGGAGCCACTTCGCCATGGGTGTCCGGTCACAGCCGCCCGGTTTCGCGTTTGCGGTTCCGAGCGGACCGCCAAGTTCGCATACCCCCGGTCCCTAGAGCCGTCGATGACCGACTCCGAACTCCCCGTCGAGGCGTCGGCTGACGGTATCACGGCGACCTATCGGGAGACAGACGAGGAACGGCTGTTGACCTTTGAGAGCGACGGCGGGAGCGCCGCGGTCGCACAGAATATCGAGGGCTACGCGATGCTGAAGGTCCGACCGACCGCTGACGGCGACGAACTGGAACGATACTACGGCTTCGACATGGCGCTCGACCACGCAGCGGAACTGCTCGGTGTGTCCCCGAACGCGCTTCCGGTCCCCGAGCCGGCTGCCGACATGGGGATGTAAGCGCCCGTCTCGCCCTCCACAGCGACTACTTGTTTGACTCGTGACTCGGTAGGCAGCGGTATGATACTGTGTCGACCACTGAACGTGGTGCTGGTACGTAGGTGAGTACGAATCGGTTCGTGAGCGACTGTCACCAGAGGTATTCAGCACGTATCCTGAAAAAATAGCACTATTTCAGATATGTCTGATACAGTAGCAGTACGTATAGAACCGAGGCAACAGGACCGCTCTAAATACATCATACGGCTATTATAAACTTGCTTTAATAATCACTGCTACCCCTCACTCGCATGGTCGATTTCACTCGACGGCAGGTGCTTTCACAGTCGGTGGCTGCTGCGCTTGGGGCCAGCGTCATCGGCGTGGCAAGTGGCGAAGAGGTCGACGAATCAGACACACCCGGCGCACCGAGCGTCGCCGGGAGTCTCAAGCGCTTCTCGACAACGGCGTTCGGCGCTGAAGTGACCGGGCCGTTCGTCTTCGAGGACGGGTCACTTCTGTACAGTCTCCAGCACCCGGAAGGAGAGAACCCCGAGCCGTTCGAACGGGCCGCAGTGGGCTATTTCAGCGGCTTCCAGTTCGAGTTCGACGGGAGTAACGACGACTTCCCGGAGGTGGGGATTCCGGACACTGAGGAGAAACAGCGTCGGGTTCGGTCCGCGGCCGGTGACTACGAAATCCTCGTGCAGGGGCGCGAACCGATCAACGGCGGGGAAGAGCGGCTCGGTGTGGTCCAGACGCCAGACGGGACGGAGATCACACAGGAAAACTTCGCCGGCACCCAGTACGGCGGCGCGGCGACGAACCCCGACTGTAACCAGTTCGTCTCGACCAACGACGCGGGGACCGAGGGCTACCTGTTCACGAACTGGGAGAACAGCCCCGGCTGCGTCTCGCGAGTCCCGCTCAGTCAGGACGAGAACGGCGAGTGGAGCGCGGATACCGAGAACGCGATGAACCTGACCAACACCGAGTCGCTCCGTGAACACGGCGGGACGCGGATCAACTGCTACGGCGATCTCAGTCCGTGGGAGACGATGATCTCCGCCGAAGAGAACTACGCACACCCCCGCGTCAGCCTGACAGCGACGGTAAGCGACATCGTTGAGGCGGGGTCGGGCGAGGGGCTCATCGGCGGCTGTCAGTTCTGGAACCGGCCGAACCCGAGCGAGATCTCGGGCGCAATCGAGTCCTACGCCGAGCGCGGCGACCTCGACGCGAACTTCGGCCCGCAGGGCTACTGGGCGCTGACCGGTGTCGAATTCCTCGCGTACTACCTCGGTGCGGAGCGCGACGATCAGGGGAACGACGAGAACCTCGACACGACGCTTATCGACGACGTGTACCCGAACCCGTACCGCTACGGCTACTTCGTCGACTTCCGGGAGCCGACCGCTGACGAACCCGAGGCGGTCAAGTACTACGTGATGGGGCGGGCCTCGTGGGAGGCACCCGACATCGAAGGCGACCAGCGGACCGTCTACGGCTGCTCGGACGGCGATAGCAAGGGCATCTACAAGTTCGTCGCCGACGAGCCGATTCCGGAGTACGACGACCCGATGGACGTCGCCGGGACGCTGTACGCGCCGAAGATCACGAACGACGCGGCCAACGTCGCCGAAGCCGGCGACCGGAACTCCCCCGCACAGACCCCGCTCGACATCGAGTGGATCGAACTCGGCCACGCCACCAACGGCGAGGTCGAGTCTTGGGTCGCCGAGTACGACGACGTGACACAGGCCGACTACCTCAGCGCCCACGCCGACTGGGAAGCGGGCGACGAGGTGACCGAGGAGATAATCAAGCAGGCCGACCTATCTGTCATCGAGAACGGGAACCGAAACTACATCACGAACGAGGAAATCGTCGAGTGGGCCGAGCAGTACGAGGCGAACGGCCCCGACGGCGTCGACGAAGACCTCCGGCGCGTCCCGTTTCTGGAGACCCGCGCGGCCGCCAAGGAAATCGGTGCATCCATCGAGTTCAACAAGGCCGAGGGTGTCGACAGCGTCGACGACTCCCAGCCCGGCGACTTCATCTACTTCGGCATCTCGGAGTTCAACGACGCGCTCGTGGACAACACCGGCGACATCCAGATGGACCGCGTCGACGGCGGCGTCGTCTACCGTGGCGTGCTGGAGTCAGACTACAACGTCTCGACGCTCGAACCGGTCATCACCGGCCCGGACTTCACTGATTCCCCGGAAGACGCGAACGATGCGCTCCGGAACATCGACAACGTCTACACGATGCGCGACGGCCGCGTGCTCTGCTGCGAGGACGGCTTCGGCGGCCCCGCCCGCTCCTACCCGAACGACGGCCTCTACGTCTACCAACCGAACGTCGTCGTCAGCGCCAACTCCGTCGCGGTCGGGAGCGGGTCGACGGGCAGCGTCCCGCTGACCGCCTCGTCGCTCCCCGCTGGCTTCTCCGGCGCTCGGCTCACCGTCAGCGTCTCGAACCCCGAAATCGCATCTATCACTGGTGTCTCCTTCCCGGATGCGCTCGGACTCACCGAAAGCACCATCAGCGACGACGGCTCGTCGGCGACGATCCGTGTTGCCGATGTCAACACGAACGTCCAGTCCGGCGCGATGGACGTGTCACTCGCAACGCTCGACGTGCGCGCCAACGGCGGTGGCACGGCAGACCTGACCGTCTCTGTCGAGCAAATGGACGACGAGAGCGGGACCGACATCCAAGCAGAGACGCGAAACGGCATCGTCGTTGGCGGCCCACAGACAGTCGTCGGCGACGCCGCGCCGACCGACCCCGACGGCGACGGCCACTTCGAGGACCTCAACGGCAACGGCCGTCTCGACTACGAGGACGTGCAGGTCCTGTTCTCGAACATGGATTCCGACAGTATCCAGCTAAACACCGGTGCATACGACTTCAACGAGAACGGCAAGATCGACTTCGCGGACGTGACCGCGCTCTACGAAGAGGTCAACTGACGACAGCGACCGAGTCCTCTCTCATCTTTCGATACAGCAACACAATGACCGACGATACCACCTGTTCCGTACGCGGTCGCGTCCGAACCGCCAGCCGCCCCCTTGCGCTCGTCGCGCTCGTCCTCCTCACAGGGACGGCCCCCGCGCTCGCTGCAGGGCAGACCACGCCGACAATTAGCATCGACACCGGTTCCATCGCCGCCGGCGAGACGACGACTGTTCCAGTGGTCCTGACGAGCGCGCCGGACGGACTGGCCGGCTATCAGCTCGAACTCTCGGTCGACGACCCCTCGGTTGCCCGGTTCGAAGGCGCGAGTTACCCCAGCCGCCTCGGGCTCACGACCGACCCAGTTATTGCCTCAGACGGTGGGACAGTCACGCTGGAGGCAGCTGACCTCGACGGGCAAGTCGAACCCGGAGCTACCGATGTGACGCTCGCGACAGTCGCGCTCACCGGCGTCGACGGCGGCGAGGCGCGGGTCACTGTCGCATCGAGTCAGGTCGACGCCGACGGCGGCGGCGCAGTCGAGCCGACGACCGAGCCGGCAGTGCTCGCAGTCTCTCCGAGCGAACCGACTGAGGCAGGGGCCGCCGTGACCGAAGCCCCGTCACCCGCCAGCGAGGCCACAGCCGAGCCAGCGGGTACCACAGAGGGCGATGCCGCGGGCGACGGCGACCAGTCGACGACCGGGGCAGACGGTTCACTCCCGATAGCGCTGACCGTCGCCGCACTCGCCGCACTCGCCGCGGTGGCGGCGCTCGCAGCTAGCACCAGCCGACAACCGTAGCACCAGACCAACCGATCTATGCCACAACCAGACACTGCTGCTGGACCGACGGACAGCTTGACTTACCGCGAGTACATCCACAACGTGCGCATCGTCGAACGACCGACAGGTGACGGCGACACACGCTACCGATTCGAGGCCCCAGAGCACGAGGGCATCGAATTCGATGCCCCCGAGATAGCGACGCTGTACGCCGACGTGTACTTCGACGTGAACGGTTTTCAGGAGGCCGGAACCGGCGAACGCGGCGTGCCGCCCGAGGTCATACAGGCAGGCCGTGATACGCTGGTCGCTTACTTCCTCACGCAGGACGGCGTCGATGTCCACTGGGCCGCCTCGTTCTACGGCGAGAAGCCGGAAAAAATCGAGCGGTACGTCTCACGTGTCCGCAAGCGGTCGAAAAAGATCCGCGAAGGGGCGAAAGAACAGGGCTACACCTGAACCCACCGCTCTCAACACCGAACGGAGAGTACAGACCGATCAGCTCTCACCTCAGACGCCTCAGCAGCTCTAAAATAGGGCAAAACTACGACTCGCATGGACTACTCTTGGATTGTCTCCAGCGGTTCCCGTCGGGCCAGACCGTATCGGCCGCTGCGACCGCGCAAGCACAGTCTACGTGCTGTTAGGTCGGGAGACGAAACGCAACGAACCGACGCCGTTCCGGGTATCTCCGTCGGAATCCGCGCTGTTGGAACGTGGGACTTTTTCATATCGGGAGTGTGAGCGTCAGTTAATGGTCGGTGATCAGTGATGTCGGTTCGCGTCGACTGGCGACAGAGCGTGGCTCTGACCGGCACTGTAATCAAGTATCTCGCCGTCGCAATGCTGGTCCCGCTTGGGATTGGATTGCTATACAGCGAAGATACCGTTGTCTTCCTGATTTCTATCGCGACCGCCGTCACGGTGGGCGTAGCGCTGGAGCAAGTCAGCGATAGTCACGAACTCGGCCCCCGTGAAGCGCTGCTGTTTGTCGGCCTCTCATGGGGGGCCGTCGCAATTATCGGCGCTATCCCCTATATTATCGCCGGGTACGGGACCGAATCAGCGCTCGGTGAGCCCGTGAACGCGCTGTTCGAGTCGATGTCCGGATTCACGACGACTGGGGCGACTGCTACCGAGGAGATATCGTTTGCCCGTCACTCCCACGCGCTGTTGATGTGGCGACAGCTCACCCAGTGGCTCGGCGGGATGGGGATTATCGTCCTGATGGTCGCTATCCTCCCGGAAGCAGCCGTCAACGGGGCGCAGTTGATCGAATCGGAAGCGCCCGGTCCTGAACTCCAGAAACTCACCCCGAAGATAGCCGAGACTGCACGGCTGCTCTGGCTGTTCTATCTCGGATTTACCGTCCTGCTCGTCCTCATTCTGCTGGTCCTTGGCCAGACGCAGATGGCCCCGAACATGGACGCATACAACGCCATCGCCCACGGATTTTCCACGTTACCGACCGGCGGGTTCTCCCCGCAGGCCGAGAGCATCGCGGCGTTCTCACCGGCTGTCCAGTGGGTCATCATCCCGTTCATGCTCGTCGCCGGGACGAACTTCGCGCTGTTTTACCTCCTCTTGCAGAACGATTACGCGGCCTTCCTTCAGGACCGGGAACTCCAAGTGTATCTCGGTGCGAACGCTGGCGTCGCTGTCATCCTCTGGGGGCTTCTCTTTACCGGGTCCGCTCCGGCGCTGGAAATCGGCGGTGTTACTCAGGGAGCGCTGGAGAACTCGCTTCGACAGGCGACGTTCCAGATCGCGTCGCTGCTGAACTCGACCGGGTACGCGACGAGTAACTTCGCACAGTGGAGCGACACGGCAAAGGGCGTCCTGCTGTTTGCGATGTTCATCGGCGGCTCCGCGGGATCGACAGGCGGTGGCATCAAAATCGTCCGGTGGCTCGTCGTGCTCAAGGGTATCCGACGGCAACTGTTCACGACAGCCCATCCAAGCGCTGTCAAGCCGGTCCGCCTCGGCGGGCAGGTCATCGACGAAAACGCTGTGAACGCCATATACGGATTCACGCTGGTGTACCTGCTCACGCTCGGTGTCGCCACGGTGCTTCTCCTCCTTGATGCGGGCCGTGTCGGGCTCGAACTGACTGTGTTCGAGGCGATGAGCGCGAGTCTGGCGACCATCGGAAATATCGGTCCCGGGTTCGGGTTCCTAGGGCCGTTCGGGAGCTACCTCGACTTCCCGGACACCAGCAAGCTACTGATGATATTCCTGATGTGGCTCGGCCGACTGGAGATCATTCCGGTGCTGGTGATATTCACCGGGGCGTTCTGGAACGAGTGACAACGGGGTTCGTTTCCCTCGGAACGTCTCCCTTCCCAGCGTACTGAACTGATAGTTGAAAGGCTACCCCCTATCGATCACAAGCGCAATACCGGGCCAGCCGACCTGCCAGTGCTCGGCACGCTCCCAAACCACTATACTGTCCCCCATTGAATCGTCCGGCATGGCACACCTCACCGAGCAGTTCGACCATCCGGCGTGGCTGACAGCGGCCGGGACGCTCGCCGGCTACGGCCTCGTCCTCCTGTTCATGTTCCTGCTACTGTTCGTCGTTCCGTACTTCTTGTTCCCAGCCTGAGACGGATTGTTCTAGATGATTTCCGGAGAGTACCCCGGAATCGGACCTCCCAGTACGTCGCTCCAATGGTCCATATGCGCCGAAGTCGCCCCGCCGGCCGCTATTCGTATCTCGAATCGATAAGAAATCCGAGCGAGATGAGTCCACAGACCATCGACAGGAACCCCATGATAGCAAGGCTGAACGGCGGGTCGTCGCCGGGGTACGTTACGAGTCCGACAAAAGAACCGATACTGATGGCCCACAGCCCGACCGTTAACACGAGGTCCGCATACGTGTTCCAGACGTCCTCGAGAGCGGGTTCGAGACGAGCGAGCCACCATCCGGGCATGTCCGCTTGGGATGACGACGCACGACCCAGAAGCTGGCGAACTGCGGGCCGGCCGCCGGCGACGACGAGCGCAGCAGTAGCGAGCGTCGCAATTCCCACCAGCGCCGCCACTGGGGTCCCACGGACCTGCAACAACAGAAACAGGGAGACATAGCCCAGAACCGCGATGCCTGCTGTGAGTCCCCGGAATGCGTTCGCGATGCTCATTTCCTGTTGTCGTCTCCCTTCGAACTTGTCGGTATAGTGTTGTCCGTCTTACTTCGACACGATCACCGCGTTGCTACGGTCGACGTGACCCTTACAGGGGTATCGCAGTTAGTAAATAGGTCCACGAGGGAGTACAGGGCGATGGAAGGGAAGGCAGCAGCGCCCGCAGCAGGGACGGTCCTCAACGCGCTCGCGACCGGCCGCGGCGCGGCGTTTGCTATCGACGAGTACACGACAGCGACCGTCACGCTCTCGACTGAGACCGACGGCGTCACCGGCGAGGTCGCCAGCGCTCCGGACGCCGACACACGGCTCATCGAACGCTGTGTCGAGTACGTCATCGACGCCCACGGTGGCCCGCAAAACGTCGGTGTCCCGGCGGTTTCTGGCGGAACCGTCCGCACTGAGAGCGAGGTCCCGATGGCCTCGGGACTCAAAAGCTCCAGCGCGGCCGCAAACGCGACCGTCATGGCGACGCTCGACGCGCTCGACGCGACCGAGCGGATGAGCCGCGAGGACATGGCCCGCCTCGGCGTCATGGCCGCTCGCGACGTGGGCGTCACCGTCACCGGAGCCTTCGACGACGCGTCGGCGTCGATGCTTGGCGGCGTTACCGTCACCGACAACGAGGACGACACGCTCCTGACCCGCGAAGAAATCGACTGGGACGTGCTGGTCTGGACACCGCCCGAACAGTCGTTCAGTGCTGATGCGGATGTCGAGCGATGCCGTCAGATCGCTCCGATGGCCCGCCTCGTCGAGGACCTCGCGCTTGACAGCGACTACCAGCGAGCAATGACGGTCAACGGTCTCGCGTTCTCGGCCGCGCTGGACTTCGAGACGGACCCGGTGCTCGACGCGCTCCAGCACGTCGAGGGCGTCTCGCTGTCCGGAACAGGGCCGTCGTTTACCGCTGTCGGCGAGCGAGCGGCACTCGAAGCGGTACAGACTGCTTGGGACGAACGACCCGGAGAAACTTGGCTGACGACGACACAGACCGAGGGAACACACACAGTATGAGCACGAATCCGAACCCAGAGGACATGTCGCTGGACGAACTGCGCGACGAAATCCGGACTATCGACCGGGAGATCGTCGAGAAGATCGCACAACGAACCTACGTGGCCGACACCATCGCACAGGTCAAAGACGAGAAAGGCCTGCCGACGACCGACGAGCAACAGGAGCAGGCTGTCATGGACCGCGCTGGCGACAACGCGGAGCAGTTCGACGTCGACGAGAACCTCGTGAAAGCGATCTTCCGGCTCTTGATCGAGCTGAACAAGGTCGAACAAAGAGAGAGTCGGTAGCCGGATTAGTACTCCCAGAGGCGGTTGATCCGTGAGTCGATGTCGGGATTCGCCGACCGGAGCGCGTCGACATCGGTTTCGCCGTCGATGTTGATGACGTGGACTTCGCCCCGTCGGCCGCCGTACACGTCCTGAAAATCGTAGACGACGCCGAACACGTCGACAGCGTCGGGAACGTCGTCGCTACTGCAGAGAAACTCGACTTGCCTGTCGACGTTGTACTCGACGAGTCGGTTGATCGCCGCCGCCCGCTCGACGTCCTCGGGGAGGCGTTCCAGCGCAGGCTCGAGATGTGGCTTGAGAACGCCGAGACAGTGCTCGATACCGGCCGGTTCATCAAGGCCGTCCGTCAGGTCGTCGTACGTCGCTGTCACCGCCCCACAGCCAGTGTGGCCGACGACGACGGCAGTCTCGGTCATCGTGTGCTCGATGGGGTACAACACGTCACCCGAGACCGCCTCGCCGGACGCGGTCCGCTGGATGACCCGGTTCCCGATGTTACTGCATGTGAAGAGATGCCCCGGTTCGCTGTTGCCCCACATATGATCCTGAAGGACCCGCGAGTCCGAGCAACAGACCGTAACAGCGTCCGGCGTCTGTGCGTTCTGGACGCTGTCGAACCGATCCCGGAACGCCGCCGCGTGGTCGGCGTTTCCGGCAAGTAAATCGCGTAATAACTGGCTCATGCGTGGGCAGATAGCCGCCACGAAGTAAACTCATTGGGCTTGGGCAGTGTTGGTTTGCCCACCTCGACGCCGACTGCCAGCGTCTGGGCTTTCAGACCGCTCTGACTGACCTGAGAGAGGGTTGTGAGACTATATCTGGAAGAGACTAGACGTGCTACACGGTGAAAGCAAACAGGCAGCTAGACCTGAAAGAGTAACAGTATGGGGTCGGAGGGGTTTTCACCCGACTGCGAGACTCACTTCGTTCGTCTCGCGTGGCTCAAATCCGCCTCTCAACAGTTCTGCCGCTCGCGTTGTAGCTCGCGGCAGGAAATGGGGTCGGAGGGATTTGAACCCCCGATCGGCTGATATCTCCGTCCTGCGCCTCGGAACTCCAGAGGGTCATCGTCGCGAACCGGTGATCAGCCGGCCGCTCAGTATATCAGCCCTCGAAGTGTCGTCCCAGGCGCGTGGCCTCTGGAGTCAGCCGCCTTCCCGGACTAGGCCACGACCCCGCACTCCGGCGTAAGCCGACTCGCATTAAAGGGATTTCGATTGCCAGACGGCGCTCAGTCGCGGTCGGTGTCCGACCAGCTACACTCTTGGCATTTATAGCCAGTAACAAATTCCAGTGCAGAGGGCATATAGCCGACAGAAATGACGTTTTCGCCACATTCAGGGCAGTCGTCGTCAGCGTCTTCGATAGGCTCTGCGTCCATGACGTTCTCGCCTTCGATGAGTTCGGCCAGGCTTTCGGGGGTCTGCATCCGGCCTTGGACCACGCGATTGTCGCTCATACCGGACAGGCGGGCCTGATGGGCCTAAAAGTTCTCCCTCGTCACAGCCACGGGGCGCGTTCCTGCTCGGGTTCGTACTCGACCGCGGCCCCTTCGTCGGTCTGTTCGTCGGCGGCGACGCCTTGGGACGCGCCGCCGTCGGCGAAGGCAGCGGTGAGGTCCACGGCGTCGGGTCGGTATTCCGTGTGGCGCGTGCGGGCGTTCTCCGGGTCGAACGACAGCAGCGCAGTGACGGCGAGCACGGCCAGTGCAACCGGGGCGTCGGTCGGCATCACGCCGAGGACAGAGAGGGCGAGGACGCCAAGCGCGACAGCGCTCCCGAAGCGGAAGCGGTCGATGTCGACGGCGTTGCGGAGCCACGGACTCGCCAGTGCAACGGCGAGGGCGAAGCCGATACCGACGCCGGTGGTGGCGGCCGCCCGGAGCAAGACGCCGGGTTCGATGGCAGTGACAAGCTTCGCGCCGGCGGGGTCAAGGCTGGCCAGCAGGCCGAGTCCGACGATGACGGCTGGCCGCGGCAGGTACTCGCCGATTCGGGCGCTCGCGGTCTGTGCTGCGATAGCGAGGATGACGAGGCCGGCGAAGCGTTCGAGCGTCCCCAGTTTGACGATCCCCGCAATCGTCGGGGCGAGTGCTGCTTCGATGAGCGCAATCGGCATCAGGACGGCTCCGATGAGCAAGACGGCCCGGGCCTGCTGCCGGGGGCCGCCTTCGAGTTCGGCCAGCACAACGGCGACGGTGGCCGACCCGCCGAAGACGAGCAAGCCTACTTCGAGGACGCCCATCCATGTCGAAAGTGCCCCCGCGAGGACGAGCACCGGGAAGATGCCGTCGACGAGCGGGAGGCCCATCACAGTTGCCAGCAATCGGCCACCGCGGCCGACCTGCTGCTCGATGTCGAGTGCAATCGGGTGTCTGGAGATACTCATGTCGTGTTACAGTCGAGCGTAACCCAACTCCCGTCGGGAGGTTCTCACTCGGTCCTGACGAACACGACAGAACTGCCAGAACTTGGGGCCGAACCACGCGAACGCTGTGTTGCCCGACGCTGTAGGCGTCATCTGACGGGCAATACCGTTCCGTGCGGGTTCGGTGAGTCGCATGTTTTTAATTATCCTTCATTCCCACATAACCGTTGCGTGAGAACTGCGCACATACGCCACCGTTTCTCCGGAATCGTCCGTCGTTTGTGGACGAATGTCTCACATTCGGGAGCAAGGTATGACAAGTGACGTGTCAGGGGCGTATTTCTGGAAGGCACCTCTTGAGTCAGGTGTGGCATCGAACCCCACGTAGCGCCGAGTCTCGCAACGTTTTTGCCGGGCCGTGGCGGACGATTTACATGGCGAACGATTCCGAGCCTTTCTCAGAGAAGCTCCGAGTGCCGGAGGCGCTGACGTTCGACGACGTACTCCTCAGACCCAAGGAGTCCCGCGTCGAACCGGACGAGGCAGACACGAAGACCCAAGTCTCGAAGTCGGTCGAGCTGACTGTCCCCGTCATCTCCGCGGCGATGGACACCGTCACCGAGAGCGACATGGCGATTGCGATGGCGCGACAGGGTGGTATCGGCGTTCTCCACCGCAACATGAACGCTGACGAGATGGCGACCGAGATCGAGCGGGTCAAACGCGCCGACGAACTCATTATCCGCGATGTCGTAACGGCCAGCCCGAACCAGACGGTCCGCGAGGTTGATGAGATGATGGAACGCGAGGGCGTTTCCGGCGCGCCGGTCGTCGACGACGATACCGGCGAAGTGCTGGGCATCATCTCCGGGACGGACATCAGGCCGTATCTGGAGGTCGGCGAGGACGACGCCGTCACGGATGCGATGACGGACGAAGTCGTCACCGCTCCCGAGGACGTGACACCGCGGGAAGCGCTGGAACTGATGTACGACCACAAGATCGAGCGTGTGCCCATCATCGACGAGGAGAACCGGCTTGTCGGGCTGGTCACGATGCAGGGCATCCTCCAGCGCCGTGAGTACGATCAGGCCGCTCGCGCAGACGACGGCTCGCTTCGCTGTGGTGCCGCCGTCGGTCCCTTCGAGATGGACCGCGCGCAGGTCGCCGACGAGGCCGGCGTCGACATCCTGTTCATCGACTGCGCACACGCCCACAACGCGAACGTCATCGAGAGCGCTCGCGAGATTAAGTCCGAAGTCGATGCCGACGTGGTTGTCGGCAACATCGGGACCCGTGAAGCCGCCGAGGCTGTCATCGACTTCGCCGACGGCGTCAA